>NZ_JBAGJZ010000078.1:0-21356 GCF_037034285.1 Streptomyces tyrfis
TACTGCAACGGTGCTTATAGGGCCGCAGCGGGCACGGCCCCGGCCATGAGGAATGCTTCCAGGCCTCGAAGAACGAATGCGGCCTGGACGAGTACGAGGTTCGCCGCTATGTCGGCTGGTATCGGCACATCACCCTGGCCATGCTGTTCTGGCCGCACTCGCCGCCCAGGCCGTCGGCGAGGCCGCAAGGGGGGCTGCGGAAACGGATCGGCCCTCGTCCCGCTCACCGTGGCAGAGATCCGGCGACTCCTGGACACTCAGTTGGCCGCGGAGAGGCCGACGCGTAGGGGCAGTCCGCCCGCGTCGGACAGGATGTGCATCTTGGAACCTGGCTTGCCCCGGTCCACGGGGCTCGGACCTGCAGGTTCGCCCCCTTTTTTTAGCGCGGACATGCGCGGAATCCAGGACCGCCCGGGACAGGTCGACCAAGCCCTGTTCGTCCAGGAGCTGGAGGATCTTCTGATGCAGTCGGCCCCACACCCCGGCTCTCGACCAGATGACGAAGCGACGGTGCACGGTCGACTTCGACGCCCCCGAAGCACGGGGTAAGGCCCGCCAGGCGCACCCGCTGACCAGCACGTAGACGATCGCCGCGAAGACCGCCTCGTCATCGATGTTCGCGACCCCGCCGCCCTGCGGACGAACTCGGGCCGGCGGCAGCAACGGCCTCGCTATCTCCCACAACCCGTCCGGAACGATCCATCCCCACCGCCCCACTCCCCATACCCAGCACAACTGCCAACTGACCGTGTAGGACACGGACTTGGCCTCGGTCCACCGATGTGGTTTCGAAGTAGTCTCCGAGGGTTTGCGGGGCGGTTCTGGGATCCCTCCAGCACAGTGCGGCGCTCTTCCATCACAATCGCTGGCGGAAGCAGCGAACACCCGGCCGCTATGGACAAATGGCGGGCAGGTGACTTCGATTTCGTCGGCGGACCGCACTGCTGGTGAGGGCCTCGGTGTTTCTCCGAGGGGTTTGGGCCGCCGCCTGCGCGGCGGCGGCCTGTTGCTCTTGCGTTCCTAGAGCTGGCGCCATTGGGTGCCGACCTGGTCGGTCTGGCGGATGACCTGCTCGTCGGCTGCTGGAGCTGGCCATGCCTGAAGCAGGTATGTCTCGACTGGGTCGTCGTCCGGGCCGAGGCTGTCTTCGGCCCGCCCGGCGTCGCGGCCGCGGGCGTGGACACGCACCCGGTAGGTTCCCGGGCCGACGGAGGCGAGGTCCGGCAGATCCTCCACCTCGCCGTCCTCCCACGACGTGACCACGGCCGAACCGGTACTGGAAGTGAAGGACGTCTCCACCACCTCGTCCCAGTCCCCCTTGAGCGGCGGTTCGGATGTGTGCGTGGTGACGGTGACCTCGACCGGGCCGACAGTCAGCCCCGTCAGGATGCCGGCCCCGTCCTCAGCGACGGCGATCAGCCCGTTGCTCGCATCGGAGATGTCCGGTGCCTGATCAGTTCCGAGCTCGGGGTCGACGACATAGAACTGCCGGGCATACACCCACACACGGGCGACCCCGCGCCCTTCCGGCATGCCGGGTTCCTCCTCGGTGTCAGGAGATGGCGACCCAGAAGGCGTCACCGTTCAGGATCCTATTGTCCTTGTACGCCTTGAGCAGGTACTTGGACCCGCCGGCCGCGCTGTTCTGCTTCTCGTTGATCATCCTGCGGCTGAAGACACCGGTGGCCCCGCCTTCCTTGGTCGACGCGAACGGGTACTCGTCACAGCTCTTCCCCGCAGGGCGGGGCAGGCTCTTCGGGCACGCCTTCGAACGGTTCTTATCGATCAGCTTCTTGTCGGTGGTCAGGTGCAGCGGCTTGCCCACGCCGGGCTGGGCCCTTCAGCTTCCGCTGCGCGTCCCACACATGCTGCGCCGCTTCCTTGACGTTCTTGTCGCCGCGGGACATCGCGAAGACGGGAACGGCTCCGGGGTGGACACAGCCGCCGGCCTTGGTTGTGATGCCCTTGACGTGGTCGGGCCCTCCGCTACTCGCATCACATTTGCGTGCCCGCCCAAGGCGGTTCCGCCGCAGGCCCGACTGGAGTAGCCGGCCGGGCGTTGGTCTGCTGTTGTCCGTACCGTCGGGCGTGAGTGCCCGGACAGGACGGCGCTCCGGTTGGCCCTACGGTCACTTCGCACGCCCCGCCGGGCCAACCTCGTTGTTCTCAGCCACCGCCGCGGAGGTTGCCGCAGTCGCTATCGGCGTTGACAGGCCGCAATCCCAGCCGCCACCCGCCGCCCGCCTCATGCCGTCCGTCCGTCGGCTCGACCGTCGGACTCCGCATGCGGTTGGGCCAGCAATTTCATGTGGCCGGTGGCGGGTCGGTCTGGGTGAGGCGTATTCCGTAGCCGAGAGACCTCACGGTCTCGGGTTGTGGCGGGCCGTACCCTTGACTGCTTTCCTGCAGCAGCACGGTCAGCAGTGGGCTGTTGACCGTCTTGTTGCTGAGTGTCGCCCCCGTGTACTCGGACACTGCCCGCAGTACGGGGTCCCATCCGGGGAATTCCTCCGCGGCTTCGCTTCGCCGGAGTTCGACAGCGTCCCACCACGGGTGTGGTGGTTCGGGTCGGGTGCTGGGCATGCCCGGCTCGAATCGTTCTGTCAGATGCCCGTCACGCCAAAACTGGAACGCCTGACAGCCACGTGCGTCCTGCTGAAGGCTGAGTGTTTCGGTGCCCTGGGAGAGCCGGGTCAGCAGAGCGGCCGTGGAGCCGAGCCAACCCCACTCTTCAAGGCAGAATGCCCAGTCGCCGATCGCGCCGATGCGCAGGACGGTTGCTGTGAGTCCTTCGTCGCCGATTCGCTGGCCGAGCCGGTAGGCTTCCTGTGGCTCCAGCAGCTGTGCCTCCTCGGGCCGGGCGCCGTACCGGGTGAGCAGCCCTGACGGGGCCAGGCCGTGGGTGAACGTCAGGCACCACATGATTTCGTGGTCAGCCCAGGACGTCGATGGTCGGGGTTCCGTGTGATCGCTTTGCACTGTGATGCCTCCTAACTGGGTGTCCGCACCGGGCCGGGCAGCTGCCCGGCCCGGTGCGGACGATGCTTTTGTAGTCAGGGGGTGAATTCCAAGTCGAACTTCTCGGCGTCCAGGATCCGGTAGTCCTTGAAGAAGCTACCGAGCTTGCCACCAGCTGAGCCGTTCGCTTCCGCCGACATGTTCGCTCGCACACAGGGTTCCTGCCCCGTGAGTGGCTTGTTGGCCCGTGCCTGGGTGATCAGCCACTTTCCGTTCTGGAGGACAGGGATGACGTCCGCGCACAGTGCTCCCTCGGTTCCTCCTTCGTAGGTGCCTGCGAAGGGGAACTCATCACATTGGTCATTTACGTTGATGTCGGGACGGCGAACGAACGGGTCGATCGTCGATTCACAGGTCTTAGCTCGGTTGGTTGACGCGAGTCCCTCGCCCCGGCTGAGCGGTGCGTTGCCTCGCAGTGTCTGGCCGTATTGATAGACGGCCGACGCGGCGCCGTGTGTCGGGTCGGAAAGGGAGTACTCCAGCGTCGCGCGCATGGGTACGACACATCCGCGGGTGGTGGATCCGTTGCCCATGGCTTCGTCACACCGGATCTTCAGCTCCGCAGGGCTCTCCCAGGACATGTTCGGGTCGACGGCAGTCGCTCCGTTGGCGGTGACCGTCATGAAGTACTTAGTCTGGAAGCTGTCGTCCGCGCCGTGGGCGACGCGGCTGTTGTATGCAACTTCGCCGGAGGCCGATTGCTCTTGCTCCAGGGTCTTGTTTCCGTACCAGGGCCGTCTGGTGGTCGGGGTGCAGGTTGAGGTGCATTGGACGGCGAAGCCGATGTTCAGGCTCTTGACGGCGCCGGTGACCTCCGCGATCTTGAGGGAGATTGTTTCCTTGATCTCGGTTGTGGTCTGGCTCAGAGTTTGGCTGGTGTTGATGTCGATGAGGCCAGTGCCTTGCACCTTGCCTTTCTCGTCATAAAGGGTGTAGCGCCCCTGTGCGCCCGTCAGGCAGAGGCCACTGCGGCGGGTGTAGGTCCACTCACCGTCCTTGGAGATCTCGCAGGATCCCATCGGATCATCACTGATGGAGGATGCTGCTACAGGCGCGAGGGAGCGTGCCGACGACCGTTTTGTGGGCGCTATCTTGACGAATTGGATGCAGCTCTGGACCGCGCCTCCCAGCGATGCCCGTTCGCTTGTTGGCACAGGCGAACACGTACTGCTCGACTTGACGGCGGAGTACGCAGGTGCAGCGGCCGTCGGGGCAGAAGTGGGTGTGGTGATCGCCTTGTCCGCGTGGGATGTGCCGGCGACCGTCAGGATCAGGGCGGCTGCCATGGACAGCATGAGGCTGATACTGCGGCCGGACGTGACTTTCATGTTTTTTCAGTTCTCCTTTGAGCTTCCGAAGGTGGAGGGGGAACCGGTCGAGTCGGGTGGCGGCTCCGGCGTCAGGAGAAGATCTTGACGAGGGGAGAGACGAGGTCTTCGGCGACCTTCTCGATCTTGTTGACGACGGGCTTGACCACACTGGCCACGCGGCCGCCGCCGCGGGTCACGAGGGACAGGGCCATGCGGCCGGCAGCCGAGGCGAATTCACCGCTGGTGTAGCCGTACTCAATGCCGTTGGCGATGAGGCTGACACCTGCGGCGACTACGGAGATTCCAAGGCAGACGGCCGCGATACTGCCCAGGACCGGAGCGGCAGGCCAGAATACGCAGGCCACGCCGAAGCCTGCGGCCAGGAGTCCTGTCGCGACGCTCACCTTGTCGGCGGTGTCGGCCCACCATGAGGCGTCGTTCCACCATTCGTCCTTGTCGGTGTCTGTCCCTCCAGGGTTCACCTGGTTGTTGGTCGACGAGTCGGACGGGTTGCGCTTTTCATCTCGGTCCTTCTGGGCCTGCTCGGCGGCCTTGCGTGCGGCCTCCTTGACCTCTGCCGTCCGCTTGTCGGCCGCGATCTGCCGGGCGTCGGCTGCGGCGGCGGCCGCCGTTTTGGCGTCCTTGCCGGCGGCGATCTGAGAGGCACGGGCGCTCGCAGCGGAGGCACTGGCGCTGTTGGCGGATGCGATGGCGCTTCGGGCGGCGTCGATGGCCCGGTTGGCGGAGTGATTCGCCGAACGGGCTGCGCTCTGTGCGGTCGTGGCGGCGGCCTTGGCTTTGTCTGCGGAAGCTCGGGCGTCGGCGGCCGACTTGTCGGCAGCATCGGCGTTGGCGGTGGCCTGCTGGGCGCTGGCCTTGGCCTCGTTCGAGGCGGTAATGGCCTTCTTGGCCCAGTCCTGAGCTTCGGCTGCGGCGTTGCGGGCCAGCGCGGCCACCTGCGATGCCAGCGCAGCGTTCTCCTGGGCTTCCTGGGCTGTTTTGGCTGCGGTGGCGATGGTCGCCTGCATGGCGGCGGCATGACTGAGGGAATCGTGGTCGAGCTGCGCCGCCTGGTGCAGGACGGTCTCGACAAAGCGCCGGCGCATCCAGGCCGGGCCCTCCATGGCCACATCGGCATACGCCTCGGTGTAGGAGCCGCCGTTGTTCTTGGCGGTCAAGGTGGCTACTGCGTCGTCTTCCTCGACGGCCTTGACGAGCTCAACGTCGAAGAATCGTTGCAGTGCCTCCGGTGTGTCAGAGTTGAGGGCGTCGTTGGCCGCCTTGGTTACCGCTTTTCCGGGCTTAGTGTTGAGGATTTTCAGGATGTTGACCCGGTTGTCCATGGCACGCGACTTGATGATGCCCGAACTGTCGAAGTCCCCCTCTGCGGGGATGCCAGCGGCAAGTGCTTGCGCTGCAGCTTTGGCGACGGCCGGCTCGGAGACCTGTGCGATGAAAAGGATGGTCTCGCGGTTGTCCTGTGACGCGGCGACCGCACGGTCCACGTCGATCCAGCCGTACACGTCGTCGTCGGATCCAGCCAGGGCGAAGCGGGCAGCCTGTCGTGTCCAGGTTCCTTTGGACTCCAGCAGCGCGACGGCAGCCTGGCGGCCAAGAGTTGCGGCGACGGCGAGGTCGTTGTTCCAGAGGGCTTGTTCGGCTTTGGCTATAAGAGCCTTGGTGGCCTCGGAGGTCTGTTGTTCCTGCGTGCGCTTGTTCAGCGCGGCCGCACGCTCGGACCTGTCGAGTTCGGCGAGTTGAGCGGCTTCGCGTAGTCCCTGGATTCGATCCGACTCCAGAGCGGCATGCTCGGCAGCACGGGCCTGCTTCTCGACCTTGATGGCGTCTGCGACGGCCTGCGTGGCTGTGTTCGCGGCCTGGACGGCCTGGCCGGCGTAGGTGGTGGCCTTGTTGGCGAAGTCCACGGCCTGACCGGCGTACTTGACCGCCTCCTCGGCGGCGTCGGCGGCCTTCTCGGCATGTCGGGCTGCGGACGTGGCGGCGTCACGGGCAGCACGTGCGGCCTTCGCGGCGTCTCCGGCCAGGGCGTAGGCCGTGGAGGCGGCTTTGGTCGCCTGGTTGGCGGCGGACGTGGCAATCCCTGCCTGACGCTTGGCCTCGGCTGCTTCCGCCTGCGCCACCCCTGCTGCCCCGGCGGCCTGGGCCGAGGCGTTGGCGGCGGCGGCAGCGTTGCGTGCTGCGGAGGCAGCCGTCAGGCCGGCTTTCGCCGCCTGCTCTGAGGCGATGGCCGCTTGGTCGGCTGCCGCGGCCGACGCGTTGGCCTTCGCGGCTGCGTTGCGGGCTGCGACGGCTGCGTTCTTGGCCTCGGTGGTCTTGGCCGCGTCCTTCGACGCGGCGATCGCGGCGTTGTAGGCGCGCGATGCCGCCGATCCAGCGGACGCGGCTGCCTGGGAGGCGGCCGTGGCTGCCCAGGAGGCGCGCTGCGATGCCTGCACTGCGGCGTTGGAAGCACGGATGGCCGTCCGGGAAGCGGACGCGGCCCCGGCGGCGGCGGTCGCGGCGGCTCGCGCGGCAGCAGCCGACTCGCGTACATCGTCCTTCGCCTTCTCGGCTTCCGAAGCGGCTTTCTCCGCCGCCGTCTTGGCCGCCTCTGCGGCGACGGTGGCCCGATCGGATGCTTCGACGGCCAGGTCGGTCTTCTCCTGGGCGCGAGCAGCCTCTCGTTCGACAACAGCGACGAGCTGGTCGATCGTGGCGGACTCCTGGTCACGGGCGCGGGCGATGTGCTGCCCTGTGTCGAGGTACCACTGCACATCGTCCGCAGTGCCGTCCAGAGCCCGGTTGGCATACTTGGTGACCTCGGGGCCCGCGCCATTGAGGGAGCGGGTGATTTCGACGCGTCGGTCTTCCAGGCGGGCGTCGTACTGGCCGGTCAGGAGGAACTTCTCGAGCGCTTGGTCCGTGCCGGCGTTGAGCGCGGCGTTGCCGTCCCGGTTGATGGCCTTCCCGCCGTTGGCCATGACGGACAGGGTTGCCACTCGCATGTCCTCGGTGACCGAGGGGCGGAAGCCGTCCTTGACGAACGCGGCGATGGCGGTGTCGCCGCCACTCAAGGCTGCACTCGCGTCCCGGCGTACGCCCTTGCCTCCGTTGGCCAGGTAGCTGAAGACGACGACACGGTTGTCGATGCGTGTCGCCCTCGGCAGCTCTTCGGTGAGGAAGACGGTGATGTCCTGGTCGGTGCCGCTCAGGGCGTAGGCGGCAGCCTCCTTAACTGCCTTGCCTCCCAGGGTCCATGCCACGACTGCCTTGCCGCGGTCGGTATCGGGCAGGACAGGCGTATCACCGGACGGAGCAGTGCGGGGGGCGGCTCGCACGGGGGTGGTGAACAGCAAGGGGGAAGAGGCGGCAGCCGCGCCAGCCGCCAGTACTGCGGCGAATCGGCGACGGCTCAAAAACGTTGCCTGCACAGAGATCCTCTCTCAGCCATATTCACGGGAACAGGTCATGCGCTGTCGGGTACGTATCCGAGAGCGGTGATGCCGTGACCTTACGCAGCCTTTCGATGAAAAGACGTATGGCCAGAACCTGACAGGGAAATCAGTAAGAGAATGGCTGAATGTAGTCCTAAATTTTTCTCAAAGTCGCCACAACCTTCGCGAGAGTGACATAAGTCATGAGCGAAAAGAGAGTTTTGAGATATTTTGTCCGACTTTTCTTGCTTGGCGCGATCTTGCTGCGGCTGTTTTTATTCGGTGGTCAACAGTGCTGCACGAAGATGCCCAAATTCGAGGTCTCTTCGGCTCTTCAATGGCCGTGAGATTCCATTCGAATTCCCTTCGGCAGATTCACCCCAGCGCGTCGATTCACGTCTCAAAGTTCCTCGATCGACAGGATGAAAATGCAGATACTTAGTGCAGTTCTGAGAACCGTCGGCGTGGCAGTGGGGGCTGGCGCTCTGACCTGGCTCGCCGTCATGGGCAGCGTGCCGGGCGGATCCGGCACTGAACGGCTGGCCACCGAGGCCGTAGCAGACGAGGGCCCGGGATACGCAATCGAAGACTTCACCTACCCGAATGCGGACAAGATCCTCGCAGAACAGAAGATCAAGCTGAAGAAGGGCGACGGCCACATACTTCTCGCCGCGTGCGATTCCGAACCGGGCCTGCTCGAGGTCTACTCCCGAGTGAACGAGAGGGTTTGCTTCCGGGTCTCGGGCGCCAGCGGCTACCTGAGCCTGGAACTCCCCTCGGTCTTCGGTGTCAAGGGCAACGACTACGACTCCCAGGTCGACATGGCCGTCGGCACCGAGGAGAAGACCTACAAGGTCATCAAGAACACCTGGACCCCTGTCGGTGAGACCGCTGACGAGCAAGGACGTGAATTCATGCTGCTGGAGATCAGGGCCTCGAAGTAGCGCAAAGGCGGCAAAGCCGCCCATGTCGGCGGCTACGCGCCAATCGATCGCCGCAGTTCCCGCACGCACGCGCCCCTATCCGACGGATACCTCTGTGGACAGTGGGCCTGCACGTCTGATCAGAGCCTCACCAGCACAGACCCTGGGCGAACGGTGAGGCCACCACGGATCGAACCGCGTACCCTCCCGCCGTCGAAAACCCCATCGCAAGTCATGTCCCGACCTACAGCAAGGTGATCGTCACCGTGTCCAGCACACGCACCCGTCTCGCCATACTCGGAACGGTTTTGGCCACCACCGCCAGTTCTGCCGCCTTCACGGGCACACATGCTCTCGCGGCCACTGGCCCCGCTGCTCCCGCCAGCCTCCAGGCGTCCATCGCACGCCTCCACATCGGCGAGGGTGAGAGCGCCCGTTCCTGCTCCGGCGCCCTGGTCGACCGCCAGTGGGTGCTGACCGCTGCCGCGTGCTTCGCCGACAATCCTGCGGTCTCCACCCAGATCGCCGCGGGCAAGCCGACCCACAAGACCACAGCAATCATCGGCCGCAGCTCTTTGACCGGAACCAGCGGACACGTCGCCGAGGTCGTTGAACTCGTCCCATCCCCCAGCCGCGACCTGGTCATGGCCCGTATCGCCACACCCACCGCCAGCATCACTCCCCTCACCGTCGCGGTCTCTCCCGCCGGTGAGGGCGACATCCTGGAGGCAGCCGGCTTCGGCCGCACCAAGACAGAATGGGTTCCCGACGCGGCCCACACGGCGTCGATGAAGGTCGGTTCGCTTTCCGCCACCGAGCTAACCCTTGCCGGTGCCACCGGAAACGACGCCCTGTGCAAGGGAGACACCGGAGCCCCGCTACTGCGGGAGGCCGCAGAAGGCGTTGAGGTTGTGGGCATCGCCACCCGCTCGCGCCAGGGCAGCTGCCTGGGCGCGACCGAGACCCGCACCGACGCCGTTGCCACACGCACCGATGACGTTGCTGACTGGGTCGCCACCACGATAGGACGTTCGTGGGCACTCCTGATGTCAGCCACCGACTTCAACGGCGACGGCAAGGCCGACCTGCTCGCCATCAACGCGGCCGACGATTTCCTCTATGCCTACCCCGGCGACGGCAAGGGTAAGTTCGGCAAGGGTGTCAAGGTCAGCGAGGGCAAGTGGACCGGCATGCGCCTGCTCGCCACCACCGACTTCACCGGTGACGGTAAGCCCGACATCCTCACTGCCCACACCAACGGCAACCTCTACCTCTACCCCGGCAACGGGAAGAACGGCGTCACCGGCTCGTCGATCGTCGGCAGCGGCTGGGGCGGCATGCGCGTCATCGCCGCCGCCGACTTCAACGGCGACAAGAAGGGTGATCTCATCGCCGTTCACACCGACGGCAACCTCTACTTCTACCCCGGCAAGGGCAACGGCTTCGCCGCCAAAACCCAGTCCGGTAGTGGATGGGGCAACATGCGTCTGCTCGTCGCTGGCGACTTCAACGGCGACGGAAAGGCCGACATCTACGCCGTCCACAACAATGGCGACCTCTACCTCTACCCCGGCAAGGGCGACGGCACCTTCAACACCGCCGCTAAGACCGGTCAAGGCTGGCAGAGCACACGCCTCGTCGACGCCGCCGACTTTAATGGTGACGGAAAGACCGACCTCGTCGCCATTCGCAACAGCGGCAACATCTTTGCCTACCCCGGCAACGGAAACGGCAGCTTCGGCACGCCCATCGAAACCTCGGCGCCAGCCAACTAGTACTCCAGTCTGACTTCGCGATCTTGTGGCCGTACCCGGCCGGGAACGGGTACGGCCACCGCGTGATCAGCGGTTGGTGTGTGGACAAACGAAGATCGTGCGGTGGCCGCTGGCCATAGCGTAGACCCTGCCCGATGGCGAGCGATGTTCGACCAGGTCATGGCCCGGATCGCGGGACGTTTCGGCCGAGTTGAGCCGAGGGCGAGTGCCCGCGCCTATCACCTGGGCTGCTGTCGAACGCCGAGCGGAAGAACTGCTGGCAGCTGGCCGAACAGGCCGGTCACGCCCGGCCCGGACCGATGCAGCGGCTGCTGCGCTACGCCCGCTGGGACGCCGATGCCGTCCGCGACGACATCCGCGCCTACGCCGCCGAACACCTGGGGACCGACGGCGCCGTTCTCGTCGTCGACGAGACGGGCTTTGTGAAGAAGGGCCACGCCTCGGCGGGAGTGCAACGGCAGTACACCGGTACCGCAGGACGCGTCGAGAACGCCCAGGTGGGCGTGTTCCTCGCCCTGGCCACCCGTCGGGGACGGGCCCTGATCGACCGCCGGCTCTACCTGCCCGAGCACTCCTGGTGCGCTGATCCCGAACGCCGCCACGCGGCCGGGATACCCGACGAAGTGCAGTTCCAGACCAAGCCGCGAACAGGGCGAGTTCCTCCGGTCATCGGGCCATTTGCCGCGTACGGTAGGCCCGGCCGACACGCCCCGCCCGTCAAAAAAGGGGGGACGGTGGCGGGCGGGGGACACAGAGCGGAGGAAAACGGGATGACGGAGGCCGCGGCGAGCGAGCTGGACGAACGGGTGCTGGGGCGCAGGTGGACCGTGCGTCTGGACGCTGCTGGCCGGGGCAGTGCGGCGGTGCGCGTCTCGTGCAGCCGGCCCGCCTGTGCCGAGCAGCGTCTGCCGTCCGCGGCCGCCGGCGTGCGGCCGCGGTCGCTCACCTCAAGGCTCACCTGCGCGCCGCGCCCGCACCCAGGGCCGGGGCGTACTGCGCGTGCCGGGCCGACGGCTGCCACACCCATCTGTCCGACACGGGCCGACATGCGCGTACCGAACCCTGGCGATGCGGCGGGCCGGTCGTTCTGGCCGTGATCACGGACCGGGAAGGACGCTGGTGGCAGGCCATGGAGTGCTGCTCGAGGTGCGCGGCCGCCACCCCCGGCGCCAAGATCGCAGCCACCTCCCAGCCTCCCAGCCCGCAGACCACCGGCCGCCCGGCCCCCACAGTCACGGGAACCGGCACGTGTGGGCCGCAGTTCTCCGACCGCCCGGTCGCCGCCGGGACGGGGGTTCCGGCTCCCCGCTCGGTACCGGCGCGGCGCCGCCCACCGCAGGCGAAGATCGCCCAGCGGGTCATCCCCCACGACCTGCGGCCCGTCACCTTGCGGGACGAGCTCATCGAACTCCGCGACCTCTTCCGCGCCTACCAGCAACGCGACCAACCGGACCTGGCGCTGCTCGCCGACCTCCAGGAACGCAAGGCCCGCGCGTTCACCACCTGGGCCGATGTCACCTGCGACGGTGCCCTGCGGTTGGAGGCCCGACGCGCCGAGCAGGCCGCGGCCGCCGCCCGCCTCCAGCACCAGCAGCGCACCGGCAACATCACCGGCGGCACCACGGACAACGACGGGCCGGCCGTAACGCGGGTGCTGACCGTACCGACGCAGTGGGAGCACGCGCGCTCGGTCCTCGCGTACGCGGCCGACCGCAGCCCGCTGCCCGGCCCGGAGGCACGGCTGCTGGTGCTGATGCTGACGCTGCGCACCGCGCACACCGGCACCGGCAACCTCGTTGGCCAGGACCTCACCGCGCTGGGCCTGACCGACCCGGAGGACCTGGTCGAGAAGCTGACCGGCTGTGGCTGGCTCACCTTGCCCGGCACCGTCGGGGACCTGCTCGCTTCCCGGCCGGAGAACCCCACCCCGATCACCGTCCCCTCCCTGGTGCCCCACGAGGACAAGGCGGGCCCGTTCACGTTCGGCAAGAAGATGCGGCCCAAACTCTCCGGCTGGGCCCAGAAGGTCATCTCGGACAAGAAGCTCCGCAAGGCCAAGGCCACCGCCACAACCCGGCTGCTCGCCCTGACGCTGGCCACCCAGACCGATGCCTCGGGACGCCTCGGCCCCGGCGGCCAGGGCATCGCCCTGACCGCTCTCGCCGACCGGGTTCCGGTCGATCCCGGTGAGCTGCAGCACCTGGTGGACCAGCTGACCGCAGCGGACTGGCTCACCAACACCGCCCTCACCGATAGCCACCTCACCGGGCAGCTGACCGAACGAATCCTCTCGCTCACCTGCCCCCTCCGGGCGTAAGGCACAGCAGCCGTCCGAGCGATGCCGCGGCGGAGTCATGTCCTGGCCCGCGCGGCATCGCCGGTCAGCCGACCAGCTCCTTGGGCAGTCGGCGGGCAGCTTCTTTACGCCGTAAAGAGGGGGTTGCCTCCGTTTCCACTGGAAACGGCCCTGCGCCGCGTTGGCCCGGCGGCGCAGTGGCGGGTAGCTCAGCCCCACAGCTTGCGGGTGAACTCCTTCGCCCACTCCACCCGCTCGTGATGGAGGTCGTGGGGTGCGCAAGGGGAGTTCGGGCCGGCAGGGCGATCTTCTTCTCGGCGACCAGCTGCAGCGTGACCACGGCCGTGAATGCCTTGGTGTTGCTGGCCGCCCGTACCTGCCCGTCCTTGGGTACCTTCGCGCCGGTCTTGAGGTCGCCGACACCTGCGGTGTAGTGACGCGTCCGGCCCTCGCGGTCCACGACGCTCGCCGACGCGGAGGGTATCTGGTCGTCGACCACCAAGGTGTTCAGGCTGTTTTGAACGGGGTCCGGCTTGGCGGCGGAGGCCGCGGACGGGAACAGTGCACCGGTGGTCATGACGGCCCCGGTGAGCACGGTCACGGCCAGCAAGGTCTTACGTCGGCCGCCTCGCGAAAGAGTGGGACGGAACCTCGGCGATACACGTGCGTGCATGGAACAACTCCTGTCGGTAGGGGAATAACGTCAGTGGGTCAGTGAGAGGTGGTCGTGGTGCGACGGGCCTGCCGGTGGCTCGGCCTGGGCCTGTGATGGTCGCGGTGCATGAAGGAACGGCTTTCCGCTCGTGCCCCCGCCCGAGGACGGGGAGTATGGGTGAGGCGGGACCTGGTTCCGCTACGTGATTCGAGGGGACCTGCGGCGGCGCAGGAGTCGGCGGGCGGGCAGCATGACGGCCGCCGTGCCCGACAGGAACACCGTGCCGAGTACGGCCGCGCAGACCGAGGGGGACACCGACAGCGCGGACAGACCGGTCACCGCGCCGCCGAAGGTCAGCAGCGTCACCGCCGCGACCAGGGAGCCGACGGCGGCCCCCGTGCCGAGTACGAGGCAGGTCTCCAGCCGCAGCATCGCCAGAACCTGGCCGCGGGTTGCGCCGATGAGCCGGAGCAGCGCCAGTTCACGACGGCGGGATGCGGTGGCGACGGCCAGTGTGGTCACCACGCCGATCAGGGTGAACAGGGAGATCGCCGCGACTGCGAGCAGTCCGGGCAGGGCCTGCTGGCGGGCCTTCTCGGTGAGGGCCGCACTGTACTGTCCGGCGGATGTGGCGCGGGTCCCGGGGAAGCGGTCGAGCAACGGTCGCAGGTCGGCCTCGCCTTTCACCAGGAGGTAGTCGTCGTGGCCCGCGTCGGTGACGTGGGCGGCGACCACGTCGTGAGGCAGCAGGACGTCCCCGAAGCCCTGTCCCCGGTCGTAGACGGCCACCACCTCGGGGCGGATCACGGTGCCGTCCCCGAGCCAGAGAGACACGGTCGAACCGACCTTGGCCGCGCCGGCCACGTTCGAACTGAGCGCGACCGTGTTCTTGCCGCGTAGACCCTTCAGCGAGCCCGCCTTCACGCCCGGGTCCAGATTGGGCAGTGCGCCCTTCACGCCTTGGGTGGGCAGGGACTGGAGCTGGGCCGCGACCGACATCACCACGGTGGTGCGTTTCACCGCGGTCACGGTCCCCGGCCCGGCCGTCCTTTCCACCGCCCGGTACATGGCCCGGGGCACGCCCGGCCCGTTCGAGACGAGGACCTGGTCCGCGTGCAGCCCCGCGGCTGCCTGCGTCCGGGTGGCGTTGACCGCGGTGGTCTGCACGAACAGCTGGCTGGCGCCGAAGGAGAGCGCGAGCGCGATCGGCGTGATGACCGACGCGAGTCGCACGGCCGCGGCGGTGGCCGTGTCGGTGGCGAGCCGGCCCGGGACCGGGAACAGGAGGCGCATGACGGGGCTGAGGACGACGATTCCCCCTCGGGCGATCGAGGGACCCAGGAGGGCCGCCGCCCAGATGAGGGAGAGTACGAGTCCGCCCATGGCCGCGGTCGCCACCTGCCCGCCGAACGCGAACGCGGTGGCGGCCGAAGCGAGACCGACGACCAGGAGCACCAGGCCGGTGATCACGCGCCAGCGCGGTAGCCGAGTCGGTTCGGCGGAGGTCTCGCTCACGGCCTGGGCCGGCCGGATCCGGGATACGCGTCGTGCCGCGAGCCAGGCGGAGCCGACCGCGGTGAGCACCGTGAGCGCCAGGGCACCGACGATGGGCAACGGTCCCAGAGCGAGCCCCAGCCCCTGGGGCAGGACCCCCTGCTCGGCCATGAAGCGGTGCAGCAGGGTGCCGAGCCCGAGCGACAGCAGACCGCCCAGGAGCGACGCCGGTACCGCGACCTTGAGCGTCTCGCGGACGATCACCCTGCGGACCTGCCGGGGGGTGGCACCGATGGCGCGCAGGACGGCGAGTTCGCGGGTCCGGTCCCGTACGGACGTGTCCAGGAGACCGGTCACGATCAGCAGCACCACCAGGAGGGCGACTCCGCCGATCGACGCGCACACGCCGATCAGGTCGAGTCGTGCCGCCGCCACCTCCGGGTTCTCGACGTCGCCGCGGCCCGCGCCGGTCGCGACGACGAGACCGGGGGCGGCTGACCGCAGCGTCCGGGCGGACGTCTCCTTCGTGCCGAGCACGACCAGCGCGTCCGCGCGCTCGGGACGGCCGCTGAGGGCCTGTGCCGTGTGCTGGCCGAACCAGACATCGCGGCCTGCGCCGGACCCGCCGGCCACCAGACCGCTGACGCGGTAGGGTTCCGGCGCCCTGCCGCCGACCTGGAGACGGACGGTGTCCCCGACGGCCCTGCCGCTGCCGGAGTCCACCGCGACTTCGTGTTCCGCCCGCGGAGCCCGGCCGGCGCGCAGTTCGACCTCGGTGAGCGCGGTCGCGTCCCAGCCGCGGCCGGTCCGCACGGCCCCGTCCGCGGTGACCACCGGCAGAGAGACGTCCGCGACCACCTCGGTGACCCCCGGTGCCGTGCGTACCCGGTCCGCCACCGATACCGGTACCCGGGCCCGTTCCACCAGCGGCCTGACATCGGTCTGGTCGTCCTTGACGACCTCGACGCGCTGGCTCGCGGCGATGACGGCCACGGCGCGCTCGTAGCGGTCGGCCGATCCGTGCGCCCGTAGTGCGGATTCCAGCAGGACCCCGAACGCGCCCGTCAACGCAGCCGCGCACAACAGTGCCACCGCCACTCCGGCGGCGATACCGCGCCTCACAGCGTCCCCCAGTGGGCCAGGACGGTTGCGGCGGAGGGGGCCGTCAGCTCGTCGACGATCCTGCCCTCGCTCAGGAAGACGACGCTGTCGGCCCAGGCGGCGGCCACCGGGTCGTGGGTGACCAGCACGACCGTCTGCCCCATCTCGTCGACCGCGTCACGCAGCAGCTTCAGGACGTGCTCGGCCGCCCTCGGATCGAGCGCGGCCGTCGGCTCGTCGGCGAAGACGATCTCCGGGCGGGTGACGAGCGCTCGGGCGACCGCCACACGCTGCTGCTGGCCGCCGGACAGACGTGCCGGGAGCCGGTCCAGGTGGCCGGCCATCCCCACGCGGTGGACCACTTCGTCCAGCCAGCGCCTGTCTGCCTGGCGGCCGCCGAGGGACAGCGGGAGGGTGATGTTGCGCTCGACGTCCATCGAGGGCATGAGGTTGTAGCCCTGGAAGACGAACCCGATCCGTTCGCGGCGCAGCCGGGTCAGCTCCGTCTCGCTGAGCCCTCCCATGTCCAGATCACCGAGCCGTACCGTTCCGCTGCTGGGCCGGTCGAGGCCGGAGGCGCAGTGCAGGAAGGTGCTCTTGCCCGATCCGGACGGACCCATGATCGCGGTGAGACTGCCCTTGCGGAACCCCCAGCTGACCCCGTCCAGCGCGGTCACCTCGCCATAGGACTGGGAGACCTCCTCCAGGGACACGGCGAACTGCGTGGCCCGGGTCGTCATCGGTTGCATGGTGGGTCCTTCGGTTCCTCGATCGGTCAGAACGGGTACCGAACGTAATCGCGCGAGCCGAGTGGACGGCAGCGGTCCCTCTCCCGAACCGGGGGTGTAGCGGGCTCCACCTGCCAGGTGTAGCGCGCACTTATGACAGGGGAACACCCGTGAAGTACCGTCTTGGCCCATGGACCTGAAGGCAAGGGCACTCCGCAGCCTACGATCCGCGAGGTATCTGCTGGGTGGGCTCACCACCGCTCTGCCTTCGCTGGCCGGTTACGTTCTGTTGCCGCTCGTCTGCTTCTCGCTGATCTTCTCCCCGGCCCTGCCGTGGGCGGTGCGGCCATTGCGCGCCTTGACCGATGCCGAGCGCCGACGCGCCGAACGCGTTCTCGGCCGCCCCGTGCGCCGGCCCTATCCGACGCCCGAAGGCAACGCCTACCAGCGGACGCTGCAACTGCTGCGGTTCCCGGGTACCCGCAAGGACGTGGCATGGATGCTGGTTCACGGCATCGTGGGGCTCGTCCTTCCCGTCCTCGTCCTGGGAGTGCTGCTCAGTCTGCTGCTGACGATCTCCATCCCGCTGTGGTGGTGGACCGTTCCCGGCGGAACCCTCACCCTCCTTGCGGCCCCCCTCACCACCTGGATGCAGGCGATCGTCCTGTCCGCGGTGTGTGCCTGGCTCTTCGCTGCCCTCTTCTTGTGGCTGGCCCCCGCCGCGGTGAAGCTGGAGACCTGGATCGCAGAGATCATGCTCGGTACTTGGACCGGCGCCGGCCGGCGGATCGAGGAACTGACCGCCTCGCGCGCGGGAGCCCTCCAGGCCCACGAGGCGGAACTGCGTCGGATCGAGCGCGACCTCCACGACGGCACCCAGGCGCAACTGGTGGCGGTGGCCATGCGACTGGCCCTGGCCGAGCGCCGGTTCGACAAGGACCCGCAGAGTTCCAGGAGAATGATGCTCGACGCCAGGACCACCGTGGACGAAGCACTTGCCCAGCTGCGCACTGTCATCCGCGGTATCCACCCGCCGATCCTTTCCGACCGGGGACTGAACGGCGCCATCCGCTCCCTGGCCGCAGGCCGGCCGATCCCCACCGCCCTGGATCTGCCCGAGACCGACCACCGCCCCCCGGCCGCCGTCGAGGCAGCCGCCTACTTCGTGGTCGCCGAGGCGCTGACCAACATCGCCCGGCACAGCGACGCGAGCCATGCCCAGGTGTCGCTCCGGTACGACGGTCCCATGCTGCGCGTCGTCGTGCGGGACGACGGGTGCGGCGGGGCCGCACCCGGCTCCGCCTCCGGCAGCGGACTCGCCGGGGTACGCCGACGGGTCGCCGCCCTGGACGGCACGACGAGGATCGACAGCCCTGTCGGTTCCGGAACGACGATTGAGGTGGTGCTGCCGTGCGGATCGTGATCGCGGAGGACAACGTTCTTCTCCGCGAGGGCTTGATTCTGCTCCTGGAGGATGTCGGGCACGAGATCGTGGCCGTCGTGGGAAGCGGGCCCGAGATTGTCCCCACCCTGCTCGAACACCGGCCGGACGTGGCCGTCCTGGACGTCCGGCTGCCGCCCGGCTTCCGCGACGAGGGGCTGCGAGCCGCCATCGAGGCCCGGAAACTCATTCCTGGCCAGCCGCTCCTGGTGCTCTCCCAGTACGTCGAGGAGAGCTACGCCGCCGAACTCCTCGGACAGGGCGCCTCGGGGATCGGCTACCTGCTCAAGGACCGTGTGGGGCACATCGAGGAATTCCAGGACGCGCTGGAGCGCGTCGCCGCGGGCGGAACGGCACTGGACCCCGAGGTCGTCTCCCAGCTGATGAGCCGCCGGGACCCTCTCGACGCACTGTCCCCCCGGGAACGTGAGGTTCTCGGGCTGATGGCGCAGGGCCTGGACAATCTCACGATCGCCACGACCCTGTTCATCACCGAACGTTCCGTCAGCAAGCACATCGGCAGCATCCTCGCCAAGCTGAACCTGCCGCCGAGCGACAGCGGCCACCGCCGGGTCCTCGCGGTGCTCGCCTACCTGAACGCCTGACCTGCGTACCGCACGGGTGTAGCGGGCTACACCTCCGGTTCGGGGGAACGGTCCGATGCGCCGACCGGGGGCACGGGGCGAAGGTGGACGACGTAAGAGATCCCACCCCTGCCGCCCACCGGGCCGCCGGGGCGCACAACAGGAGGAACCCCTGATGAAGCCCGTGCTCTGGCTGCTGCTCCTCATCTCCACGGCGGCGGCGGTCTACGTCAGCACCTTCGCCCACTACACCGGCACCACCAGGGTCCTGGCCGGAGTCGGCACCGGCGTCGCCTTCGCCGGATCGGCACTGGGACTGTGGTTGACCAGCGGCAAGAAGTGACCCGTAGCGGCGAGAGCACCTGAGGAGGGGGTGTCCGGCAGCGAGTCGGACACCCCCTCCTCAGGCGTGGTGCGGAAAACGGACACCACCTCAGGAGGTGTAGTCCGCACCCCTCCCGAACGGGGAGCCATACCTGTCGTTCCGAAAAGACACCGTTCATAGGTTCTTTTGTGCGGACACAGGGCCTTCCTTCCCTCGCCTCTCCGGAGAAGCAACTGATGCGCCCACTCACTCGAACCACGCGACGGCACAAGGTGATCGCAGTATCGGCAGCCTGCCTGCTCGTTCCCCTGGCGGCCTGCACGCCGGACGACGGAACGCGACCGGCCGCAACATCATCCTCCACGGCGGTGCCACCCAAGGCGTAGCCCTGGACGCCTCCCTGCGCACAGCCGCGCCCCTCCTCGGAGCCGGTCTCGACCGCATCGTCCACGCCTCCTACACCGAAGGACTCGACCCGCTCGATCTCGCCGCCCGCGCCGAAGTCGCCCTCCAACTCGTCGACGGCGAAACTGGCCTGTCCACTGTGGAACTGCTGGAGCCGCCTCACTGACCTCAGCTGGAGGACCGCCACCTCACCGTAGGGGTCACGGCTGCTGTGGCGGCCGCCGTTTCCATTGGAAACGGCGGCCGCGCCTTCGCAACGCGCCCCTCAGGCGAGGGCATCGCCGAGTAGCCGACGCGGGGCACCGTCCAGGTGCCGGTGGAGCAGTTGGGCGCGCGAGTGTACCAGGCCGGTCCGGTAGGCGGGCGGCAGCCTGTCGTAGATGGCGGCCGCCATCGCGGCGGCCTCGTCCGGATCTCCGTCGACCTGCAGGCACGCGGCGGTGTCCATGGCGATCAGGGCGCGGGTCATCACCGACGGCGAGGTCGTCAGGGCCAGGGCGTCGTCCTGCGCCTGGTACGCGGCGCGGGTGTCGCCGAGCAGCGTGTACGCCTGGGAGAGGTGCACCGCGTGCTTCTGGGCCGGGTAGCCGAACCAGGTGTCCGCCGACTCGTGGCCGTCGAGCTGCTCGGCCAGGGTGCGGACGTCGTCCACTGCGCGGCGGGCGCCGGGCAGGTCGCCCACGGCGGCCAGGGACCGGGCGTTGACGGCGGCCGCGAGTGCGGCCGCGCCGGACGGGCGGGCGCCGGCCTCCCGGCGGGCCAGCGCGGCGATGCGGGCGGCCTGCCCGGGTGCGCCGTAGTTCAGGCCGACCATCGCGTGTCGGCCCAGCACCCAAGCCGTCATCCGCCGGTCCCCGGATTCGCGGGCCGCCTTCGCCGCGGTTTCGAACCAGCGGTGCGCGTCGGCCTGGTCGCCGCGGTCGTGCTGCACGATCGCCACCAGGCCGGAGATCCCGGCAGCCGTGCGTGCCAGGTCGGTACGGTCCCGCGCGGGGTGGGGCCGGCGCAGGACGGCGGCGAGGAGCGCCAGGTCCTCCCGCATCTCCCCGAGGACGGCATCGGGCGCCCGCCCGTTGTAGCCGCCCCGGTGCCGCTCGAACGCACCCTCCAGGTACGCGAGATCGCCTGCGCCGTCGGCGTCCAGGCCGGTGTCGATGCCCTCCCGGGCCTGCGCGATGCCGGGCAGCAAGGCGAACCCCGCCGTGGCCGCCAGGGTGAACAGCTGTCGTCGTTTCACGTCGTCGTCCTCCATCCTCTGCTGCCTGCGGTGTCGCCGGGTGTTCTCCAGGGCCTGGTCCAGCTGCTCGTCGGTCAGGCCGTAGACGGCACGGATCGCCGTACGCCAGACCGGAGTCGGTAAGCGGCGCTCGGTCTCCCACCTCTTCAGGTTCTCGACCGTGCACACCAGGCCGGCGGCCGTCATGCGCTTGGCCTGCTGCTCGCGGGTCCGGTCTGCCCGCTCCCTGATGGTGCGCAGCAGCTCGCCGATTCCGTCCGGGCTCACCATGCCGGGGCCTCCCCTGTCCGGGTGTCGAAAGACCATCCTGGCCCCCCAACGCGGCCCCGCACAGGATGAATCGGCCCCCTGGAGCGGCCCTCCCCTGTGGTTTTCCCCGGACCTTCAATGGTCGAACGGAACCGGCCGGGACAACGCCTCCAGAGGCTCCCCCTCCCGGCCGGCCCCGTACCGGGCGCCCACCTCGCCTGGGGGCGGCGGGCGCCGTCCACGCTCCATCCGACACGAAGGAGTACGTCATGAACGGCCTGATCCTCTCCAGCCGCTCCATCAAGGGAGCCGCGACCCGGACCCCCGACGGCGGGGGCACCGGGGCCGGCCGGGAGGGGGAGAAGCGGGTCGGTGCGGGTT
>NZ_JBAGJZ010000079.1:0-19913 GCF_037034285.1 Streptomyces tyrfis
CGACGCGGACTCCGATGTCGGCGTTGACGCTGACGCCGACATCGCAGAACGCCGATGCCACGGAACGGTGATGTCACGGAACGGCGGTGCCGCAGAATGCTGGGCCGCGGAACGCGCCAGGCCCCCGGGGGGAACGCGCCGGCGCCCCTCGGGGAACGTGTCGGCCCCCAGGGGCGCCAGGAACCCTCCGGGCGCGTCAGGAGGACTTGAGCGCGGCGGCCATCTCGGCGAGCCGTTCCGTCGACGCGGAGCCGGTGACCACCGTGGTCGCCCCCTTGTCGTGGCGCACCAGGGCGTCGTACTTGTCGCCCTTCCAGTGCTGCCACGCCTCGCCCGCGACCTGCTGCGTGCGACCGGTGTCCCTGGCGTCCTGGCTGACCTCGGTCACGTACTTCTTCGCCGGGGACGTGGACTGCTCCACGGCTACGTACTTGCCCTCCGGGTCGAGGAAGCCCAGGTGCCAGCTGTTGCCGTCCTTGCGGTCATAACTGACGGAGGTCGGCTTCCAGCCCTTGTCGAGCCCGTCCGGAGCCGCCACCGGGTACGGCGCGGCGCGCCGCGCCGTCAGGAGTTCCACCCGGTAGTCGATCGGCTTGACCGGGTTGGCGTTCTCGTCATGCGGAACGAAGATGTAAACAAGCCCCGCCGCGCCGGTGGCCACCGCCATCGACAGGAACATCCCCCGCACCGTCTGCTTGCCTCGCTTGCTAGCCACGGCCCCATCGTCGCATCACCGCCGGGGCACCTCCCGCTCGGGGGCGACCGCTCAAAAGTGACCCGGTCTGCTCATTTTATCGACCTGACGATAGAGTCACAGCACCCTCTTCCGGTCGTCGCCGTACAGAAAGGTGCACACCGATGTCCGAGCATCATCTGCCGTCTCAGCTCGAGGTCTCTCCGGAGGCCCCCGACCGCAACCTGGCCCTGGAACTGGTCCGGGTCACCGAGGCCGCCGCGATGGCGGCGGGGCGCTGGGTCGGCCGCGGGGACAAGAACGGCGCCGACGGCGCGGCCGTGAAGGCCATGCGGACCCTCGTCTCCACCGTGTCGATGAACGGCGTCGTCGTCATCGGCGAGGGCGAGAAGGACGAGGCCCCCATGCTGTTCAACGGCGAGCACGTGGGCGACGGGACGGGCGCCGAGGTCGACATCGCGGTGGACCCGATCGACGGCACGACCCTCAACGCCAAGGGCATGCCGAACGCGATCGCGGTGCTGGCCGCCGCCGACCGGGGCGCCATGTTCGACCCGTCCGCGGTCTTCTACATGGACAAGCTCGTCACCGGGCCCGAGGCCGCCGACTTCGTCGACATCAACGCGCCCGTCTCGGTGAACATCCGCCGGGTCGCCAAGGCGAAGAACTCCGCCCCCGAGGACGTCACCGTCGTCGTCCTCGACCGCCCCCGCCACGACGGCATCGTCAAGGAGATACGGGAGACCGGCGCCCGGATCAAGTTCATCTCCGACGGCGACGTGGCCGGCTCGATCATGGCCGCCCGCGAGGGCACCGGAGTGGACCTCCTGATGGGCATCGGCGGGACGCCGGAGGGCATCATCTCGGCGTGCGCCATAAAGTGCCTCGGCGGCGTCATCCAGGGGAAGCTCTGGCCGAAGGACGAGGCCGAGCGGCAGCGCGCGCTGGACGCCGGGCACGACCTCGACCGGGTGCTGTCGACCGACGACCTGGTCAGCGGCGACAACGTGTTCTTCGTCGCGACCGGGATCACGGACGGCGAGCTGATGCGCGGGGTGCGGTACCGGGCGGAGACCGCGACCACCGAGTCGATCGTCATGCGGTCCAAGTCCGGCACGATCCGGAAGATCGACTCGACGCACCGGCTCTCGAAGCTGCGCGCCTACAGCGCGATCGACTTCGACCGCGCGAAGTAGGACGTCCCGGTCCCTCGCGGCCTTCGCGGCCTCTTCCGGTCCGGCCCAGCCTCTCGTGGTCCGGTCCCGGCCTCTTCCGGCCTCTCCTGGTCCGTCCCGGTCTCTTTCGGTCTCTGCCCGAATCCCTCGCGGATCCGGCCCCGTCCCTCGTGGTCCGGTCCCGCGGCCCCGTCCCCGCGTCCGGGGACGTACGCGAAGAGGCGCCCCGTATGTGCGGTGGGGCGCCTCTTCGCGTGCGACGGGGCGCCCGTCGGCCGACGCGTACGGAGCCGGGCGCGGGAGCACCGGCCCGGACCTCCCGGCGGCCCGGCTCCCCCGTCTGCCGGTCCTCGCCGTCAGCCCGCCGCGGCGACGCGGCTCACGGCCCCGGTGGACGCGGCCGACGCCTTGAGCTCCATCTCACGCCGCCTGCGCCGGGCGAGCACCACGCGGCGCTCGGCGGCGGTGAGGCCGCCCCACACCCCGTACGGCTCCGGCTGGATCAACGCGTGCTCCTGGCACTCGACCATCACCGGGCAGCGCGCGCAGACCCGTTTCGCGGACTCCTCCCGCGCGAGCCTGGCGGCGGTCGGCTCCTTCGATGGAGCGAAGAACAGCCCGGCTTCGTCGCGGCGGCACACTGCCTCCGAGTGCCAGGGGCCGGCCTGATCCTCCCGCGCGGGAATGCGCTGGGGAGGAACGGCGGCGACCTGCAGGGGCTGATGCGGCGGTTGCAGCACGGTCTACTCCTGACGACGGCTTTCGCGAGCGAGAGACGATGCAGCAGTCCCTACCCGCTGTGCGTACGCCTATGCACTGAGTGGCCCCGGGTTCCACACCGCAGGGCCGCCGCCGACCAGGCACCTGGCTGGATTTCGAGGGGCGCTCACCCCGAGGGGAGGCCCCGGGAGAAGCCTTGTGGGAAACCCCGTCGGAGAGTCCGGGAGACAGCCGGGGAAGCCGGGGAGGAACCGGGTGCCCGGCCCGGGAGAGCCCCGGAGCGGGGGCGCTCAGCCCAGGTACTTGCGCAGCCGCTTCTGAAGGTCCTCGATGAACTTCCCGCGCTTGGGCTTCGCGTCGACGCTGCCGAACACCGAGTACCCGTTGACGACGACCACCGGGGCCTCGGGGTCCGGGGACTCCAGCGTGGAGACCTCGAAACTACCGAAGACGCCGGTGCCGCCGCCGCGCAGCGAGATGTTCTCGGGCACCTTGACCTCGACGCTGCCGAAGATGGAGGTCGCGTTGATCACCGTGAGCCTCTGGCTGAAAAGCGCCTCGGTCAGATCGATCTCCACGCTGCCGAAGAGGGCGAACGCGTTCGTGCGCCCACCCACCCGCCAACGCCCCCTGCGGGTGGAACTGCTGAAGATCGCCACCAGGCTCTCGGCGGGGCCCGTCGGCCCCTCCTGGTCCGGCGCCTCGGAGGCGACGGTCGGGCGGGCGCCGCCGGGGCTGGGCAGATCCCGCACCAGTGGTTCGAGCTCCCCGACGGTCTTGGCGCGGTAGACCGCGTCGACCCGCTCGGAGTGTTCCTCGGCGGTCAGCCGGCCCTCGGCCAAGGCCTCGCGCAGGATGTCCGCGATCCGGTCGCGGTCCGCGTCGGACGCGCGGATACCGGCCGGTTCGGCCGGTTCGGCCGGGGCTACGGGCTTCTGGGGGTGCTTTTCGAGGTCCACCGGCCCAGGGTACCCAAACGCGATAGATCGCGACTAGCCCATGTCCCCCATCGCCGCGTCGCGGCGGTGCGGCGCGGCGTGTCCTGAGCGCGGGGCCGCGGCCGCCGCACTGAGCCCTACCTCACAGCATCGGCCCCGACCCGGCGTTCTACCCTGGTGGATGCGCTGCCCGAGGGAGGTCAGCCGCCGTCTGCCGAGTGAGGAATGGCCGTAATGCCAGAGTTCGCGTACTCCGATCTGCTCCCCGTGGGAGAGGACACCACGCCTTACCGTCTGGTGACCTCCGAGGGTGTCTCCACCTTCGAGGCCGACGGCCGTACGTTCCTCAAGGTCTCCCCGGAGGCGCTGCGCACCCTGGCCGCCGAGGCCATGCACGACATCTCCCACTACCTCCGCCCGGCCCACCTGGCGCAGCTGCGGCGGATCGTGGACGACCCCGAGGCGTCCTCCAACGACAAGTTCGTCGCGCTCGACCTGCTGAAGAACGCGAACATCGCCGCCGCGGGCGTCCTGCCGATGTGTCAGGACACCGGCACGGCGATCGTGATGGGCAAGCGCGGGCAGAACGTGCTCACCGAGGGCGGTGACGAGGAGGCGCTGTCGCGCGGCGTCTTCGACGCCTACACCAAGCTCAACCTGCGTTACTCGCAGATGGCTCCGCTCACCATGTGGGAGGAGAAGAACACCGGCTCCAACCTGCCCGCGCAGATCGAGCTGTATGCCACCGACGGCGGCGCGTACAAGTTCCTCTTCATGGCGAAGGGCGGCGGCTCGGCCAACAAGTCGTTCCTCTTCCAGGAGACGAAGGCCGTGCTGAACGAGGCCTCCATGATGAAGTTCCTGGAGGAGAAGATCCGTTCGCTGGGCACGGCCGCCTGCCCGCCGTACCACCTGGCGATCGTCGTCGGCGGCACGTCGGCCGAGTTCGCGCTGAAGACCGCGAAGTACGCCTCCGCGCACTACCTGGACGAGCTTCCCACCGAGGGCTCCCCCACCGGCCACGGTTTCCGGGACAAGGAGCTGGAGGAGAAGGTCTTCGAGCTGACGCAGAAGATCGGCATCGGCGCCCAGTTCGGCGGCAAGTACTTCTGCCACGACGTGCGCGTGGTCCGCCTGCCCCGGCACGGCGCCTCGCTGCCCGTCGCGATCGCCGTGTCCTGCTCGGCGGACCGTCAGGCCGTCGCGAAGATCACCGCCGAGGGCGTCTTCCTGGAGCAGCTGGAGAAGGACCCGGCGCGCTTCCTGCCGGACACCACGGACGAGCATCTGGAGGAGTCGGGCGACGTCGTGCGGATCGACCTCAACCGGCCCATGGACGAGATCCTCGCCGAGCTGACCAAGTACCCGGTCAAGACCCGGCTCTCGCTGACCGGCCCCCTGGTCGTGGCCCGCGACATCGCGCACGCCAAGATCAAGGAGCGGCTGGACGCGGGCGAGGAGATGCCGCAGTACCTGAAGGACCACCCGGTCTACTACGCGGGTCCGGCGAAGACGCCCGAGGGGTACGCCTCCGGCTCCTTCGGCCCGACGACGGCCGGCCGCATGGACAGCTACGTCGCGCAGTTCCAGGCGGCGGGCGGCTCCAAGGTGATGCTCGCCAAGGGCAACCGCTCCCAGCAGGTCACCGACGCCTGCGCGGCGCACGGCGGGTTCTACCTGGGCTCGATCGGTGGTCCGGCGGCGCGGCTGGCACAGGACTGCATCAAGAAGGTCGAGGTCGTCGAGTACGAGGAGCTCGGCATGGAGGCGGTGTGGAAGATCGAGGTCGAGGACTTCCCCGCGTTCATCGTCGTCGACGACAAGGGCGATGACTTCTTCACCGAGCCGGCCGCCGCGCCGACGTTCACCAGCATTCCGGTGCGGGGTGCCGGTCTCGGCTGACCTGACGCGTGGGGCGATGCGTCCGGACACATGTCCGGCGACACGTCCGGCGACACGTCCGGACAAGCGCTCTTGAGAGGACGGCCCCGCTGGACCCGTAGGCGGGCCCCCTCGGGACGGAAGGCACGGTCACCCGGGTAGTTGCCCGGGTGACCGTGCCTTCCGTCGTTTCCCGGTACGGGCGCGCCCCGGCGTGCGCGGCGCTTGTCGCGCCCGGACCGGCGTCGGCGGCGTCCGGGCGCGCGCCGGCGCGCTCGGTCCGCGCCGCCGTGCCCGTCCCGCGCCGCCGTGCCCGTCCCGCGCCGTCGTAGGCATCCCCGAGCGCCCGTCGGCGCGTACGGCATGCCCCGGCGCGTACGGCATGCCCCGGCGCGTACGGCGTTCCCCTCGGCATGCCCCGGCTCGGCACGCCCCGGCCCGGTATGCCCCGGCGCGTGCGGCGGAAGGGGGATCGGGCGCGCCCGGCGCGGGATCCGGTACGACGGGTTTCAGCCAAACTTGCGGTGGGCAGGGCGCGTCCGGTCACCCGGTCCGGTACACGGGCGCGCGTCCGGTACCCGTGACCGCCGTCGGCCTTCCAGGACCCGCGGGCCCCCTCGGTACGGGCCCCTCGCACCCGCGCCCGCCTCGGCCCCGGGCAGGCGGGCGGCCGTTCCGGCACCGCCGCTTTCACGCAGCGTGGCGTGGTGCGGACTTGCGCCGTGCCGGGCCGCTGCGGTGGGTTGTCGGAGGTCCCCGGCGCAACCGGTGCTCCGCGTCCGCGGGGAACCACCCGCCCGCGTCGGGGCACCCGAGCCGGAAGAAGCCCCGAGGAACAGCGGTCGGGCCCGGAATCCAGCATTCCGGCCCGGGAGACGACAGCCGACCCGGAATCCAACCGTCAAGCCCCCCCACACCCCCGGACCCCACCCGCCGCTCCGGTCCGCACCGAGCGGCCGGGCGGCGGTCCGGCCCCTCTCTCATCTCACCGTCGAACACCGGAAAGGCGGACGCCGTATGACGCCGCTTCCCCACCGCAGCCACGCCGACGACCTGCTGTCCTTCATCAGGGCCAGTCCCTCCCCGTACCACGCGGTCGCGAGCGCCGCCCAGCGCCTGGAGAAGGCCGGCTTCCGCGAACTGCGCGGCACGGACGACTGGGCGGGCACGACCGGCGGCGGCTTCGTCACCCGTGGTGGCGCCCTGATCGCCTGGTACGTGCCCGAGGGCGCCCCGGCCCACACCCCCTTCCGGATCGTCGGCACCCACACCGACTCGCCGAACCTGCGGGTCAAGCCCACTCCCGACACCGGGGCGGCGGGCTGGCGGCAGATCGCCGTCGAGGTCTACGGCGGTGTGCCGCTGAACACCTGGCTCGACCGCGATCTTGGCATCTCCGGGCGGCTGGCGCTGCGCGCCCCCGGCGGGGGGATCGAGTCCCGGCTCGTCCAGATCGACGAGCCGCTGGCCCGCGTGCCGCAGCTGGCCATCCATCTGGACCGCACGGTCAACGAGGGGCTGGCCCTCGACCGGCAGCGCCATCTCGCCCCGCTGTGGGCGCTGGGGGCGCCCGAGGAGGGCGCGCTGCTGCGGCGGGTCGCCCGGGCGGCGGAGGCGGACCCGGGCGACGTCCTCGGCTGGGACCTGATGCTCCATGACGTCCAGCCGCCCGGGTATCTGGGCGCGGACCGGGAGTTCCTGGTGTCCGCCCGGCTGGACAACCTGGTGTCCGTGCACGCCGGTGTCACGGCCCTGGTGGAGGCGGCGACCGGGGCCGAGGCGCCCTCGTACATCCCCGTCCTGGCCGCGTTCGACCACGAGGAGGTCGGCAGCGGCTCGGAGACGGGCGCGCAGAGCCCGCTGCTGGAACGGGTCCTGAACCGGTCCGTCACCGCGCGCGGCGGCGGACCGGAGGACTGGGCCCGGGCCCTGTCCGGCGCTTTCTGCGTGTCCTCCGACATGGCGCACGCCGTGCACCCCAACTACGCGGAACGGCACGATCCGGGCCACCAGCCGCTGCCCAACGGCGGCCCCGCGGTGAAGGTCAACGTCAATCAGCGGTACGCCACCGACAGCACCGGGATGGCGGTGTTCGCGGCGGCGTGCGAGCGGGCGGGCGCGCCCTGGCAGCCGTTCGTCTCCAACAACGCGATGCCGTGCGGCACGTCCATCGGCCCGCTCACCGCGGCCCGGCTGGGCGTCACCACGGTGGACGTGGGGGTGCCCGGACTCTCCATGCACTCGTCGCGCGAGCTGTGCGGGGCCGCCGACCCCGGGCATCTGGCGGCCGTCCTGGGCGCGTTCATGACGTCCGGCTGACGCCCGGCACGCGGCCGGCCCCGGGCGCCCGCGGGTCGGCACACAGGACGGGGCGGGACGGCCGAAGCCGCTCCGCCCCCGTCCCCGTCCCCGTTCCGGACCGCGCCCCGTCGGTTTCCGGGCCGCGCGCCGGTTACGCGAAACGCTGCCTGGCGCTCCCGTCGCAGTTCTGCAGCCTCAGCGTGTCCTTGGCCGACGCCAGCGTCAGGCACAGCCCCGTCGCCGCGGCCGGGCGCAGCGTGCCCGCGTCCTTGACGAACCGCTGGTTGGCCGCGCCCGAGCAGTCCCACAGGATGAGCCGGTTGCCCGCCTTGTAGTCGGCGGCCCGCACGTCCAGGCAGCGGTCGTGGCTCAGCTCGGTGCGCAGGGTCTGCGTGCCGGAGTCGTACCACCAGCCCTGGTTGCGGCCGCCGTGGCAGTCCCAGCCGGTGACCGCGGTGTCGTTGCGGGTCACCGAGGCGGGGACGTCCACACAGGTGCCGGTGGCCTCGTTCTTCAGGGGCTTGAAGGCGTCGTCCCACGCCAGCGGCTGGAGCACCGGCTTTCCGGTGCTGGCCGGGTCGGCGCAGCTCGCCTCGCGCAGACCCGAGTCGTAGATCTGGGTCAGGCAGGAGGCGAAGGCGGCGTGGCCGCGCGCGTTCGGGTGGAAGGACTGCCGCACGGAGTTCTCGTCCCACGGGAGCTGCGACAGGTCGATGTAGAGTCCGCGGGCCCAGGTGTTGTCACTGCACACCTCGTGGCCGTGGAAGAGCCGCGAGTTGTCGAGGTAGACGGCCCCGGTGTCGGCCGCCGCCCTGCGCATCCCGCGTTCGAAGGCGGGCACGGCGACGTTGCGGCCCCAGGCGGCGTCCGAGTCGTATCCGGCGCAGCCGCCGGGCAGCTTGCCGGGGAAGCTCGGGTTGTCGTAGAAGTCCGGGCCGATCGGGCTGGGGTAGCCCATGACGACGAGCTTGTAGTCGCCGTCGCGGTATCCGGCGCCGGTCATGACGGTCCGCAGGTCGCGCACCGTCCGCTCGACCTTGGGGACGAGCCCGTCGATGCGGGCCTGCCAGCCTCCCTCGTACTTCGACTGGCAGGCGCCCTGGGAGAGGATCCAGCGCTGGACGCAGTCGGTCATGACCGGACCGAACTGGAGGTCGTCGTTGGCCCCGGCGACCAGCAGGATCATCTTGATACGGGTGTTGCGCGCCTTGATCGCGAGGTTGTCGCTCTGCACCAGCTCATCGGCGTACTGCTTCGAGCCGCCGATCACGATGTTGCCGGTGTAGGCGCCCGAGCAGGCGACGTTGTACGTGACGTCGGCCGGGATGCCCGTGCGGTGGATGGCGGAGTCCGGCGAGCGGTGGCACCAGTTGTCGGGGCCGTTGGTCCCCGCCTCGTACGTGCCGACGCCCTCGCCGGAGATCTCGCTGTCGCCGAGCGAGATCAGCCCGGTCTTGCGGTCGGCGAGGGGCCGCTCGGCCGGGTCCCCGTACAGCCGGGTGGCCTCGGCGGCCCGGATGGCCTCCAGTTCGGGGGACAGGGGGGTGGATGCGGTAGTGCTGGTGGTGGACCGGTCCGCCGCACCCGCCGGTCCGGCCGCGAAGGCCAAGCCGCCGAAGGCCGCCGCCATGGCCGCGGCGGTCGCGACCGTACGGCGGAGTCTGTGCCTGGTACGCCTCATTGCGTCTCCCGGGGTTTGTGGTTACCCCCGGTATTTACTGGTCGGTAGGCGTCTTGGGAATAGACAGGACCAGACAAGTGCTCAACTTTTTCAGGAGGTTGCACCCATGGACGACGCACAGGACCCGGCACCGGCACCCGCGGGCACCCCCGGGACCGCCCCCGCACGGCAGGCCGGCCCCGGCCCCGCGCCCTCTTCCGCGCAGACCCCGGGCCCCGGCCCCGCACCCGCGCCCCAGGACGACGCGGCCTTCCGCGTGGAGCACGACTCCATGGGCGAGGTGAGGGTGCCCGCGGACGCCAAGTGGCGGGCCCAGACGCAGCGCGCGGTGGAGAACTTCCCGGTCTCCGGCCAGCGCCTGGAACGGGCCCACATCGAGGCCCTGGCCCGGATCAAGGCCGCCGCCGCCACGGTCAACGCCGAGCTGGGGGTGCTGGATCCGGACATCGCGCGAGCGGTCCGCGAGGCCGCCGAGGAGGTCGCGGAGGGGCGCTGGGACGCGCACTTCCCGGTGGACGTCTTCCAGACCGGGTCCGGCACCTCGTCCAACATGAACGCCAACGAGGTCGTGGCCACCCTCGCCACCGAGCGCCTGGGCCGCCCGGTCCATCCGAACGACCACGTCAACGCCTCGCAGTCGTCCAACGACGTCTTCCCGTCCTCCATCCACATCGCCGCGACCGCCGCCGTCACCCACGACCTCGTCCCGGCCCTGGAACACCTCGCCGCCGCCCTGGAGCGCAAGGCCGACGAGTTCGCGACGGTCGTGAAATCGGGGCGCACCCATCTCATGGACGCCACGCCCGTCACCCTGGGACAGGAGTTCGGCGGCTACGCGGCACAGATCCGCTACGGAATCGAACGGCTGCGCGCCTCCCTCCCCCGTCTCGCCGAACTGCCGCTGGGCGGCACGGCCGTCGGCACCGGCATCAACACCCCGCCCGGCTTCTCCGCCGCCGTGATCGCCGAGGTCGCCCGCGTCACCGGGCTGCCGCTCACCGAGGCGCGCAACCACTTCGAGGCGCAGGGGGCGCGGGACGCCCTCGTGGAGACCTCGGGCCAGCTCCGTACCGTCGCCGTCTCGCTCACCAAGATCTCCAACGACCTGCGCTGGATGGCGTCCGGGCCGCGCACCGGCCTCGCCGAGATCGCGCTGCCCGATCTCCAGCCGGGCTCGTCGATCATGCCGGGGAAGGTGAATCCGGTCGTTCCGGAGGCCGTGCTGATGGTCGCCGCCCAGGTGACGGGGAACGACACGACGGTCGCGGTCGCGGGCGCGGCGGGCAACTTCGAGCTGAACGTGATGCTCCCGGTCATCGCGAAGAACCTGCTGGAGTCGGTCCGGCTGCTGGCCAACGCCTCCCGGCTGCTCGCGGACCGCACGGTCGACGGGATCACCGCGAACGTGGAGCGGGCCAGGGAGTACGCCGAGTCCTCGCCGTCCGTCGTCACCCCGCTCAACAAGTACATCGGCTACGAGGAGGCGGCGAAGGTCGCCAAGAAGTCCCTGGCCCAGCGCCGGACGATCCGCGAGGTGGTGCTGGAGTCGGGCTATGTGGAGCGCGGCGACCTGACGGTGGAGCAGCTCGACGAGGCCCTGGACGTGCTGCGCATGACCCGGCCGTGAGCCGCCCGCCCCGGACCGCGTCGCGGTCCGGGGCCGCCGTGTCCCGCCCACCCCGTGCCCCGCTCCCGGCGAGCGGAACACCGCGTGGGCGGCGCACGGTCCGTCGTGCGGGGGCGGGTGCGGGGGCGGGGGCGTCCGCGCCCGGGACGTCCCCGTTCGCACCCCCGCGACGCCTCCCGCGCGGAACATCCGTGGGTTCCGTCGCGGCGAGGAGGCCCCCGCGTCTCTAAGATCTGCCCATGGCAGGCACCGGATACAACGAGCACTGGGCCCCGGGGGATCAGATCCTGTGGCGCTACCGCGGCAACGTCCCCACGCCCCGGGAGGCCGGCGGCGGGGCGGACCGCGTCCCGGGGCCGGTCCACATCTGCCGCCCCGTCACCGTCGTCCAGGACACCGCCGACCTGCTCGCGGTGTGGGTGGCGCCCGGCACCGAGTGCGTGAAGCCGGTGCTGGCGGACGGCACCGACGTGCACGACGAGCCGCTCGCCACCCGCTACACCGCCCCGCGCACCGTGGCGCGCTCCCCCTGGCTCGGCAACGGCGTGCTCAAACTCGCCCGTCCCGGTGAACCCTGGTCGGTGTGGCTGTTCTGGGAGGCCGGCTGGCAGTTCCGCAGCTGGTACGTGAACCTGGAGGAGCCCCGCACCCGTTGGGCGGGCGGCATCGACTCCGAGGACCACTTCCTCGACATCTCCGTCTACCCGGACCGCAGCTGGGTCTGGCGCGACGAGGACGAGTTCGCCCAGGCGCAGCGGGTCGGCCTGCTGGCCCCCGGGACGGCGGCGCGGGTGCGGGAGGCGGGCCTGGCCGCCGTCGAGGTGATCCGGGACTGGGGCGCGCCGTTCCGCGACGGCTGGGAGCACTGGCGGCCGGATCCGGACTGGCGGGTGCCGACGCTCCCGGATGACTGGGACCGTACCCCCACGCACATGGCGTCATGAGACCCTTGTCGCACCCCAGGGGGGCAACCGTAGGATCGTCCTCCGAAGTGCCTCGCCCACCCAACCGGATGGTGTGGCACGGGACCTGACCATAAGTCACCGCACGGGCATCGCGCACTGCATGAGCTGTATGGGCCACATCAGTCGTATGAATCGTATGAGCCACTACGAGGGGGTGGAGACGTGCCCGAGGTCGCCCGCCCCTCCGCCGGAAACGTTGTCATCGGACCGTTCCGGGAGCGGGTGGTTTCGGCCCCTCGTTCGGGGGCATCCGGTGACAGCCGTTGTTTTCGCCGCTCTTGCCGGGGCAAAGTAGCGCCCCACGAGGTGATTGCCTCATACAACCGGCCCGGACGGACGGAATTCCACGCGTGACGGAGCATCCCACCTCCCACGAAGGCCGGCAGCCTCTCGCAGCCCGGCCGCAGGAACGTACCCGGCCGCGGCAGCAGGATGCCGCGCCGGCCGTTCCCCATGCCGCCGCGATCCCCGGTCCGGCCGCCGCGCCGGGGACGGCGGGGAGTCCGGCGGCCGCCGGGCCCGACCCGCAGGCCGCGGCCCGTCGCGAGGGCGACCGGCTGCGCTTCGTCGGGGCCGCGACCCGGCGGATCGCCCGCGGCATCGATCTCGACGAGATCGTGCTGGGGCTGTGCCGGGCCAGCGTGCCGACGTTCTCCGACGCCATACTGGTCTACCTCCGCGACCCGCTCCCGGTCGGCGACGAGCGGCCGGTCTCGCCGTTCGTGCTGCGGCTGCGCCGCTCCGACCGGCTGCGGCTGCACGAGGAGGAGACCGACGCCCCGTCGGAGATCGAGCGGCTGCGGCTGCCGGTCGTCGATCCGCACGGCGACCTGCCGCCCGCCGCCGAGCTGTGCGAGGTCCGCTCGGGCGGTGCGCTGGCCGAGGTGCTGCGCGGGGTGCGTCCGGTCTTCGGGGACTCCGCGGCGGCCCGCGCGGCCCTTCCGGAACTGCTGGGCGCCGACCGTTCCGTGCCCACCGGGCACCGCGCGATCCTGGCCCCGCTGCGCGGCCGGCGGCGGGTGATCGGCGCCGCCGTCTTCCTGCGCGGCGCGGAGCGGCCCGCCTTCGAGTCCAACGACCTGCTGGTCGCGGCCCAGCTCGCCACGCACACCGCCCTCGGCATCGACAAGGCCGTGCTTTACGGGCGCGAGGCGTACATCGCGGACGAGCTCCAGCGCACCATGCTGCCGGACTCGCTGCCCCAGCCGACGGGCGTGCGGCTGGCCTCCCGCTATCTTCCGGCCGCCGAGACGGCCCGGGTCGGCGGCGACTGGTACGACGCGATCCCGCTGCCCGGCAGCAGGGTCGCCCTGGTCGTCGGCGACGTCATGGGCCACTCGATGACCTCGGCGGCGATCATGGGCCAGCTGCGCACCACCGCGCAGACCCTGGCGGGCCTCGACCTGCCGCCGCAGGAGGTCCTGCACCACCTCGACGAGCAGGCCCAGCGGCTCGGCCACGACCGCATGGCGACCTGCATGTACGCGGTGTACGACCCCGTCGCGCACCGCATCACCATCGCCAACGCCGGGCATCCGCCGCCCGTCCTGCTCCACCTGGGCGGCCGGGCCGAGGTGCTGCGGGTGCCGCCCGGCGCCCCGATCGGCGTCGGCGGCGTGGACTTCGAGGCGGTCGAACTGGACGCGCCGGCCGGTGCCACCTTGCTCCTGTACACCGACGGTCTGGTGGAGTCGCGGCTGCGGGACGTCTGGACCGGCATCGAGATGCTGCGCGAACGGCTCGCCGCCACCGCGCGGCTCACCGGCCCGGACCACTCGCCGCCGCTGGAGGCGCTCTGCGACGACGTCCTGGACATGCTCGGCCCCGGCGACCGGGACGACGACATCGCGCTGCTCGCCGCCCGGTTCGACGGGATCGCGCCCAGCGACGTCGCGTACTGGCATCTGGAGCCGGAGGGCACCGCCCCGGGCCGGGCGCGCCGGCTGGCCCGGCGGGCGCTCAGCCGCTGGGGCCTCGACGAGATGTCGGACGCGGTGGAGCTGCTGGTCAGCGAGGTGGTCACCAACGCCGTCCGGTACGCGGAGCGGCCGGTGACCCTGCGGCTGCTGCGCACCGACTTCCTGCGCTGCGAGGTCGGGGACGACGCCCCGCAGCTGCCCCGGCAGCGCCGGGCCCGGGACATGGACGAGGGCGGGCGCGGCCTGTTCCTGGTGAACCGGCTGGCCAGGCGGTGGGGGGCGACCCGGCTCTCGACCGGCAAGGTGGTCTGGTTCGAGATGCCGACCCGGAACCCGTAGGCCCATGGGCCGCGCCCGGGGGCCGTGCGGTCCGTGCCCCTGGGCCCGCGGGCCCGGGGAACCGTGAGCCCCGCGCCGTGTCCGGAACGCCTGGTCCCGGCCGGGTGCGCAGAGCCCTGCACGGACGGTAGCGAAATGTTGCCGACCTCCCGTCGGCGGAGTTGACTTCAGTCGTGAACGAGGCGACCTGACCGAAACCCCCCACCGACGGGAGGACCCTCGTGTCCGAGGAAACGAAGACCAGCAACACTCCTTACACCACGAACAACGCCGGAATCCCGGTGGAGAGCGACGAGCACTCGCTCACGATCGGGCCGGACGGTCCGATCCTGCTCCAGGACCACTACCTCATCGAGAAGATGGCCCAGTTCAACCGGGAACGGGTCCCCGAGCGCGTGGTCCACGCCAAGGGTTCCGGCGCGTACGGCTTCTTCGAGGTGACCAACGACATCAGCCAGTTCACCAAGGCCGATCTCTTCCAACCGGGCAAGCGGACCGCGATGCTCGCCCGTTTCTCCACGGTCGCCGGTGAGCAGGGCTCCCCCGACACCTGGCGCGATCCGCGCGGGTTCGCCCTGAAGTTCTATACCGAGCAGGGCAACTACGACATGGTCGGCAACAACACGCCGATCTTCTTCGTACGCGATCCGATGAAGTTCCAGGACTTCATCCGCTCGCAGAAGCGCCGCCCGGACAGCGCGGTGCGCGACCACGACATGCAGTGGGACTTCTGGACGCTCTCCCCCGAGTCCGCGCACATGGTGACGTGGCTGATGGGCGACCGGGGCATCCCGAAGACCTACCGGAACATGAACGGCTACAGCTCGCACACCTACATGTGGGTGAACGCGGGCGGTGAGCGGTTCTGGGTCAAGTACCGCTTCAAGACCGACCAGGGCATCGACTTCTACACGCAGGACGAGGCCGACCGGATGGCCGGGGTCGACGGCGACGTCCACCGCCGCGACCTGTTCGAGTCGATCAGGCGCGGCGACCACCCGAGCTGGACGCTCTACGTCCAGATCATGCCGTTCGACGACGCCCCGGACTACCGGTTCAACCCGTTCGACCTCACGAAGGTGTGGCCGCACGCGGACTACCCGGAGATCGAGGTCGGCCGGATGACGCTGAACGAGAACCCGGAGGACTTCTTCGTCCACATCGAGCAGGCGTCCTTCGAGCCGTCGAACCTGGTGCCCGGCATCGGTCCGTCGCCCGACAAGATGCTGCTGGGCCGGCTGTTCTCGTACCCGGACACCCACCGCTACCGGATCGGTCCGAACTACGCGCAGCTCCCCCCGAACCGCCCCCGGTTCGGCCGGAACTCGTACGCGAAGGACGGGCCCATGCGGTACGAGCCCGCGCGCACCGGCGCGGTCTACGCGCCGAACTCGTACGGCGGTCCGGCCGCGGACACCGAGCGCTTCGGCGACCCGGCGGGCTGGGCCACGGCGGGCGAGATGGTGCACGAGGCGTACAAGCCGCACCGCGAGGACGACGACTGGGGCCAGGCGGGCACGATGGTCCGCAAGGTGCTGGACGACGCCGCCCGCGACCGGCTGGTGTCCAACATTTCCGGCCATTTGCTGGAGGGCGTGAGCGCGCCGGTCCTGGAGCGGGCGCTGCAGTACTGGCGCAACGTGGACAAGGATCTCGGCGACCGGGTGGCCAAGAAGGTCAACGGCGGCTGACCCCGGCCCGGCATGGGCCGGGGCGGCACCCCTCGGTGCCGCCCCGGCGCATGCCGCCGCCCGCCGTTCGGACGGTCAGCGCGCGCCCGGGTTGTTGTTGGCGACGCTGTTGCTGCCGTCGCCCGGCCCGCCCGCGTCCGAGCCGTCACCCGGCACGCCCGGGGACTGGCTCGCCGGCGGCTCCTGCGACTGGCTCGGCGGCGCCTCGGGCGACGTCTGGGCCGGCGACTCCGGCGCCTGGGTGTTGCTCTGCGCCGGCCGGCTCGGTTCCCGGCTCTGGGTCTGCTCGGGGCTCTGCGTCGACGAGGGGGTGTTCGAGGGGGTCTGCCGCACGGTGGACTCGCCCTGCTCGACGTCCTCCAGGTCGAACCTCGCGTCGGAGCCGCCGTTCAGCGCGGCCAGGGTGTAGTCCGCCCAGATCTGCGCCGGGAAGCCGCCGCCGTTGGCGCGGCCGGCGTTGGCGGTGCCGGTGAGGCTGACCTGGGCGCCGCCCTGGGGGTTCTCGCCGAACAGCGCGACGACCGTGGTCAGCTCGGGGGTGTAGCCCGCGAACAGGGCGGCCTTGTTGTCCTCCGCCGTGCCCGTCTTGCCCGCGGCGTCGTAGGCCGTGGTGTTGGCCTCGTGACCGGAGCCCTCGTCCACGACGCCCCGCAGGACCGAGGTCACGGTGTCGGCGGACTTGCGGCTGATCGCCTGGTCCCCGATGCCCTTGACCGGCTCGTAAGTGCGGCTGGAGTGGGTGGCCGACTTCACGATGAAGGGGTTCACCTTCTTGCCGTGGTTGTCGAGCGTGGCGTAGACGCCCGCCATGTCCCAGGTGGAGGCGTTCATCGTGCCGAGCGAGGTGGCGGGACGCTCGGGGAAGTTCTTGTCGGGCACGCCGAGCGCCAGCGCGGTCTTCTTCACCTCGGCCGGGCCGACGTCCACGGCCATCTGCGCGAAGACCGAGTTGATCGACTTGTTCATGGCCTTCTGCACGGTGACGTCGCCGTAGCTGACGTCGTCCTCGTTCTGCGGGGCGAACGGGGTGCTGCTGCCCACGACGGGCCGCTTGCTGGTGCCGTCGTACCGGGTGTTGACGCCGATCAGGTCGCCGCCCTGGGTCTTCGCCCCGTTCTCCAGGGCGGAGGCGAACACCAGCGGCTTGAAGGTGGAGGCGGGCTGGTAGTCCTCGCGGGTGGCGTTGGACGTGTAGTGCTTGATGTAGTCCACCCCGCCGTACAGCGCGACGACCGCGCCGGTCTTCGGGTCGACGGAGGTGGCGCCCGCCTGGACGGTCGCGTCGACCTTGTTGCCCTTGCGGTCGAGCTTGGACTCCAGCCGCTGGTCGACGGCCTTCTCCAGCTCCTTCTGGCGCTTCTTGTCGATGTTGAGGGTGAACGTCCAGCCGCCGGCCTGCCGCACCTCGGCGGTGATGCCCTGCTTGTCCAGCTCCTTGTTGGCGGCCTCGACGAGGTAGCCGGTCTGGCCCTCCATGCCGGGGGCGGGCCTGGGCTTGATCGGGACGGGGAACTTCAGGCCGTCGCGCTTGGCCTTGTCGAGCCAGTGCATCTCGACCATGTTGTCGAGCGTGTAGTCCCAGCGCTCCCTGACCAGCTTCCGGCCGGTCGGCGTCGCGGTCGCCCAGTCGTACTGGCTGGGGGCCTGGAGCAGCGAGGCCAGGTAGGCGCCCTGGGCCACGCTCAGGTCCTTGGCGTCGACCCCGTAGTAGGCCTGGGCCGCGGCCTGGACTCCGCTCGCGCCGCGCCCGTAGAACGCGGTGTTGATGTACCCGGCGAGGATGTCCTTCTTGTCCATCTTCTGGTCGATCTTGATGGCGATGACCAGCTCCTGGAGCTTGCGGCTGACCGTCGGCTCCTGCGACAGGTAGTAGTTCTTCACGTACTGCTGGGTGATGGTCGAGCCGCCCTGCTTGCCCTTGCCCATGAGCGTGTTCAGGATGCCGCGCGTGGTGCCCTTCAGGTCGACGCCCTTGTCGTCGTAGAACGACTTGTTCTCGGCGGCGACGAAGGTGTGCTGCACGTCCAGGGGCACGTCGGAGAGGTCCACGTTCTGGCGGTTGACCCCGTCGCCGGTGCGGGTCAGCAGGCTGCCGTCGCTGTAGCGGTAGACGTTGCTCTGCCGCTCGGCCAGGGCGTTGGCCTTCGGGATGTCCACGTACAGGTAGAGCCCCACGCAGGCGGCTATGACCAGCAGGCAGAGCCCGAAGAAGGCGCCCAGCATCTTCCGCCAGGTGAAGAGTCCGCGTATGCCGCCCCTCTTCGGCGCCCGCCGCGCTCCGCGCCGCTGGGCTCGTCGCGCATCCGCTCGACCCATCTCTGTTCCGCTCCCGTTTCTCTGCTCGACCGGCTCAGTCGGCCCTGCTCAGCTAACACCGTCCGGACAGACGGAATGCAAGCGATGCGGACTTTTCCGGACGTGACAATCAGCACGCGCTCTCCTAGGAACCGACTCACGAGAGACATCCAGGGTTGCGAAAGCGGGTAATGTGTAATCACATTGCTAGCACGCCCGGCCGCTGGGGCCGGGCCCACGAGACGGGGGACCCCATGACCGATCGCATCGCCGAGAACCCGGCGCCCGCGCCCGCCGACGCCCTCGCGCCCGAAGCTCCGCAGATGCCCGATCCGCAGGTGAGAGAGGCGGCGGCGCACAGCATCCCGGGCGGGCTGGGGCTGCTGCTGACCGTGCTCGGGGTGCTGGTCGGCATCGCGCTGACGATCCTCGGCGGCGTCGCGATCTCGCACGGCAGCAACGCCGCGGGGGTCCCGGCCCTGGTCGTCGGGCTGCTGCTGGTCATCGCCTCGTTCTTCTGCATGACCGGTGTGAAGATGGTCGCACCGGGCGAGGCGAGGGTCATCCAGCTGTTCGGCCGGTACGTCGGCACGATCCGCGCCGACGGGCTGCGCTGGGTCAACCCGCTCACCAGCAGCCGCAAGATCTCCACCCGGGTACGCAACCACGAGACCGCGGTCCTGAAGGTCAACGACGCCTACGGCAATCCGATCGAGCTGGCCGCGATCGTCGTCTGGAAGGTCGAGGACACCGCGCAGGCCCTGTTCGAGGTCGACGACTTCGTGGAGTTCGTCGCCACCCAGACCGAGGCGGCCGTCCGGCACATCGCGATCGAGTACCCCTACGACGCGCACGAGGAGGACGGCCTCTCGCTGCGCGGCAACGCCGAGGAGATCACCGAGAAGCTGGCCGTGGAGCTCACCGCCCGGGTGCGGGCCGCCGGCGTGCAGATCATCGAGTCGCGCTTCAGCCACCTCGCGTACGCCCCCGAGATCGCCTCCGCGATGCTCCAGCGCCAGCAGGCGGGCGCGGTCGTCGCGGCCCGGCAGCAGATCGTCGAGGGCGCCGTCGGCATGGTCGAGATGGCGCTGACCCGGATCGCCGAGCAGGACATCGTCGAGCTGGACTCGGAGCGCAAGGCGGCCATGGTGAGCAATCTGATGGTGGTGCTCTGCGGGGACCGCGCCGCCCAGCCGGTCCTCAACACGGGCACTCTTTACCAGTGACGGAAGACACCCCCGACCCGCCGGAACGCCGGGCGCCGCGGCGCAAGCAGATGCTGCTGCGGCTGGACCCCGCGGTGCACGACGCGCTGGCCCGCTGGGCGTCCGACGAGCTGCGCAGCGCGAACGCGCAGATCGAGTTCCTGCTGCGCCGTGCGCTGGCGGAGGCGGGCCGCCTGCCGGGCGGCGCCCGCCCGATCCCGCGCCGGGGACGCCCGCCCAAGCCCCCAGCACCCCCGGACGACACCGGAACCGGGGGCGCGTGACACCGGCCGGGGCACGTGACACCGGCCGGGGCGGGTGACGCCCCCCGCCCGGGGACGCGCAGGTCCGGGGGCGGCCGGGGCGCACCCGGCACCGGCCCCGGCGGCCGGGGACGCACCGCATCGGCCCGGACCTCCCGCACCACGCGGCCGGCCCGGGCCGCGCCCTCCCGCACCACGCACGGACGCGAGGCCGGCCGG
>NZ_JBAGJZ010000080.1:0-19517 GCF_037034285.1 Streptomyces tyrfis
GGACTCCCCGGCGGCCCGGGGCGCCGGGGGGGGCCCCCCCCCCCCCCCCCCCCCCCCCCCCCCCCCCGCCCGGGAACGTCCATGAACGTCAGGGAACGTCCAGGAGCATCGGGGAGCGTCCAGGAACGTCGGGGGAGGGAACGTCAGGAACCGGAGTCCGTCACCCAGGTGCCCAGCGAGATCTCGGCGGTGATGCCGGGACCGAAGCCCGCCATCAGGCCGCGATGGCCGTCCAGCGCCGACGCCTCATCGAACATGCGGCCGAGTGCGTCGATCACCACCGCGCTGGCGATGTTGCCGTACTCGGTGAGCGTCGCCCGGCTGAAGCGGAACGCCTCGGGCGGCACGTCGAGGAAGCGGCACAGGTCGTCCAGGATGCGCGGACCGCCCGCGTGGATGATGTAGAAGTCCATCTTCCCGGCGTTCCACTGGTGCTCCTCGGCGAGCGCGTTCAGAGCGGGCGCGAGGGGCTCCATCGTTCCCGGCACCCGCTTGTCGAGCTGGAAGTGGAACCCGGTGGACCGGACCGCGTAGGAGATCCAGTCCTCGGTGTCCGGGATGATGTACGAGCCGTTGCGCTCCATCCGTACGCCGGTGCCGCCGCGGCCCCGGAGCACGATGGCGGCTATGCCGTCGCCGAACAGGCCGTTGGACAGCAGCGAACCCACGCCCAGGTCGGTGGGCTGGTAGCAGAGCGAGCAGAACTCGCAGGCGACCACCAGGACGTTGGCGTCGGGGTACGCCCGGCAGAAGTCGTGGGCCCGGTTGAGGGCCGCGCCCCCGGCGGCGCAGCCGAGCTGCGCGATGGGCAGCTGACGCGTCTCCGAGCGGAAGCCCATCTCACCGATGAGCCACGCGGTCGGCGGCGGCATCATGAAGCCGGTGCAGGAGACGTACACGATCAAATCGATCTGCCGCGGCTCAAGTTCGGCGTTTTCGAGCGCCCGGCGCACCACTGCCGGGACCCGTGCCTTGGTGTGCTGCTCGTAGGTGACGCTCCTGGCGTCGAAGCCCGGGTGCTGGAGCACCTTGTCGATCGGCTGGATCAGGTGCCGTTTGCGCACCCCGGTATGTTCGATCAGGCGAAGGACCAGGTCGAGCTGTGGATGGTCGCTGTGCAACCGTCGGGCCAGTTCGAGGGTTTCCTCGTTCGTGATGATGTGCTCGGGAACCTCGATCGCCGGCTTGCAGAGAACCGCCATGGAACTCCTCCTAGCGGACTTGGTCCACACGGCCGGGCCCGGAACGGTTTGAGGTTTGTCCGCCGGGACTGGGTGGCGGAGGGAGCCGGCGGGAGGTCCGGCACGGCCCCGGACGCACGGTGGAGTGCGTGGGGGAGCGTGTGAGATTCCCGCGCCGGTCTCGATACCCCTGGAACGGGCGCGGACGGGCCGACCGTCGAAGACTGAGTTCTCGCCGTTTGTGGGCGGATCCTGATCCGCCACGGCTTGGGTCGCCGTCGGGAACACGTTACGGCAGGCGGACCGGGCCCGCATGTCGGGACGCGTCGGCCCACCGCTCGGCGGAACCGCTCCCCGGCGCGGCGGGACGCGGCCCTCGCCGGGCGCACGGCGGGGCGTGGCAGGGCGTGGCGGGGCGTGGCAGGGGCCGGCGGCCCTGCGCGGCGGAGGGGGCGTACGGGGGCATTCGGGCGGCGGGGCGTATGCCGGGCCCGTGCGGTAGGCGCGTGCGGCGGGGCATACGCCGGGCCCGTACGACGGGCGCGTACCCGGACCCGTACGGCGGCCCTGCGCGGCGGGGGTGGCGGCGTCCGCGGTACGGGAGCGGGGCACCCGGCCTTTGTGTCCGGTCGCCATCCGGTCGTTTCCGGCCGGACACGACTTCCGTTCCGTTCCGGTCTGGTCCGGTTCCGGTTCCGGTTCCGGTTGCCGGGCGCCCCGCGACGCCGCATCATCGATGACGGTCGGTTTCCTTCCTGGGGCCGTCCTCCTCGGCCGGCCGCCGACGACCGGTCGCCATGACCGGTGGGGGCGTCACCAGGTGACGGGGAGTTCCAGGGGATAGCGCCAGATCGACGTCTTGTTCCAGCGCACCTCCTCGGCGGGCGTCGCCAGCTTCAGCGCGGGGAAGCGCCTGAGCAGCGTTCCGATGGCGACCTGGAGTTCCGTGAGGGCCAGCGGCGCGCCGAGACAGTGGTGGCCGCCCCAGCCGAACGTCATGTGGGACGGTCCCTCGCGCTCCAGATCCAGCTCGTCCGGGCGGTCGAACTTCCGGGGATCGCGGTTGGCGGTCAGATAGGAGACGTGCACGATGTCCCCCGCCCGGATCAGGACTCCGCTCAGTTCCACGTCCTCCAGGGCCACCCGGGGAATGCCGACGCCCTTGCGGAAGGGGATGAACCGCAACAGCTCCTCCATGGCCTGCGGCAACATGTCGGGGCGCTCGCGCAGCATGGCAAGTTCGTCGGGCCTGGTCAGCAGCGTGTAGGAGATGTTGCCGATCTCGTACGTGGTGGTGTCCTGACCGGTGATGAGCAGCACCATGGCCATCACGGTCAGTTCCTGGTCGTTGAGGATCTCGTCCCCGTCGCGCGCCGTGGCCAGCGCGCTGATCAGGTCGTCGCCGGGGTTCGCGCGGCGTTCGGCGGTCAACTCGTCGAAGTAGGCGCGGAGTTCCGACTTGGACCGGATCGCGTTCGGCTTGTTCTCGACGGTGGTGTCCATCATGGTCCGTGCGTGCGTGCGGAGTTGTGCGTGGTCGGACTCGGGGATGTCGAGGACCTCGCAGATGGTGGTCAGCGGCAGCGGCGCCGCCAGGTGCGCGAAGAGGTCGGCGGGCGCGCCGTGCTCCTCCATCCGGTCCAGCAGTTCGTCCACGACGTGCTGGGTGCGCACCTTCATGCGTTCCATGTGGCGGGGCGCGAAGCCCTTCGAGATCAGGCTGCGGAGCCGGCTGCTGCCCGGCGGGTCCATCACGTTGATGGCCTCGTCCTGGACGATCGGCTCCGGAGTCATGCGCGGGAAGTTCCGGCCGATGATCGCGTGCCGGCTGAACCGCCGGTCGGTGGTCACCGTACGCACGTCGTCGTAGCCGGTGACGAGCCACGCGTCGCCGTCGCCGTGCGGCAACCGGATGCGGGAGACGGGTTCTTCGGTCATCAAGTGACGGAGGACCGGGTCGAATTCGAGGGCCTCGGCGTAGTCGAACGGGCAGAGCCGGGCACCGGTGGATGGTTCCATGCGGAGCTCCAGAGGGAGAGGGGATGACGGGCGGTTCGGGGAAGGTCGGGACTGAGCAGGGCCGTGCAGGGCTGATCGAGGCCGTGCAGGGCCGGTCGGGGGCTGGACGGGACATGGGTGCCCGGTCTTCCGTGCCGACACGCGCCGCCGGGGTCCGATTGGTCCATCCGACTGGTCCATATGCGGAGCGCGTCCCACGGCCGGGGGTGTCCGGGTTCGCTGGACCGGCGGAGCGGGCGTCCGGCGCCGCGGCTCGGCGGCGACCCGTACGTTCGATGTGTTCGATGCGTACGGTGTGCTTGCTCGCCGCGTACGGGCGAGGGCGCCGGGGACGGGGCGCGGGTGCGAGGGCGTGCGCGGGTTCGGGCGCGGGGCAGGGGCGGGAGCCCGGCCCGGCGGTCTCAGTCGGTCGGTCCGGCGTCGATCGGTACGACATCGGTGGCGTCCAGGGCCGGGCGTACGGCTCGCGCGAGTGCCACCCCGTCGTCCACGGCCCAGAAGTGGGTGAAGAACAGGCGGGGTTCCTCGGCGAGGTGATGGTTGTGGAGTTCGACAAGTTGGATCCCGCCGCGGCGCAGGGCCTTCAGCACGGCCGGGACCTCGTCGGCGAGCATGACGCAGTCGCCGGCGAGCGCGGCCCGTCCGCCGCCCATCGGCTGGAAGTTGAGCGCACTGGTCGACCCCAGGCCGGGCGGCAGGATCAGATGCCGGTCCGCGATCGTCTCGCGGCGGGCGAAGAGCGCCTTGTACAGCCCTTCCTCGGTGACGCCCTTCGTGCCCAGCACCGCCTCCATTCCGGCGATGTCCAGGTCGACGGGGGTCGGCCGGGGCGGCCGGGCGGGTGGGGTGCCGGTGCGGTCGAGCCCGGCGCGCAGGCCGCGGGCCAGGGCCACCGGGTCGTAGCCGTGTGCGTGGACATGCGCCCACCAGATGTCGGGGCTCTGGGCGAGCAGGTGCTTGTGAAGCGCGCTCTGCTCGATCCCGTGCGCCTGCCAGGCGTCGATCACCCGCTGCAACTCGCCTTCGGTGACGGCCACATCGCCCATCAGCATCGTGCTGCCGTCGGCGTACCGGACGAACGCCACATGCGTACCGAGGGCGAGCCCGGGTGAGACGTGCACCCCCTCCGTGACCACGTGCAGGTCCCACCGGGGAAAGCCCGTGTGATAGATCGTGCCGCGCAGCATGTTGCCGGCCCTGCCCAGCGCCTTCGCCACGGCCGCCCAGTCGGCCAGGCGGCTGGGCGCGGGCGGGACCCGCCCGCCGTGCCCCGGCGCGGTGGCCCCGCGCGGCGCGCCGGGGGTGCGCGCGGCGGCGGCCGGCGCGACGGCGCCCAGCACCGGCGCGAGCGCGGCCGCCGCCAGCACCCGTCGGCGCGAGGCGGACGCCGGTGCGTTCGTGTTGTCCTGTCGTCGGTCTCCAGTCCTGTCCACGCTCTTCACGTAATCGTCTCCATGGCGAGATGAAAACGTGCGAAACGCGGGCAAAAGGGTGAAAGCGGATGTGTCGTCAGTGGGGCGTGCCGGATGGGCCGACCGCCGCCGAAGGAGGCAGAGGGCTCGGCGCCCGGCTGCCGGCCTCGGCACCAGGACGTGGACCGGGGGCGGAAGCCGGGGCCGAGCCCGCGGGAGGGTTCCTCAACGAGCGCTCTCGTAGCCGCTCGTCCGCTTCATCAGCCCTTGGCGCGCTCGTCGTTGACGACCTGCTGCCGCAGCTCCACCAGCGCGCGGAGAGCCTCGCTGTACATGTGGACGCTCTTCTCGCTGTGCGTGTCGATGGCGGTCTTGACCTCCTTGAAGGTCTTGGCGATGACCTCGTCCAGGGTGTTCTTGTCGATGCCGTTCATCTTTCTTGCTCCTTTCAGTGGGGGAGGGGCGTGGGCGGCCTCGGTCGGCCGCCCACCGGGCAAGCATCAGAGGTTCTTCTCCGGCCCCGGGGCGTGCGGCGTGAGCGGAGGGACCGGAGCGAGCGGGGAGAGGTCGGGCGGGGTGCGCAGTCCGTGGTGGGTGCGGAGCGCGGACCGTGCCGCGAGGTAGCCGCACATGCCGTGGACGGAGGGGCCCGGAGGTGTGGACGCCGAGCACAGGTACACGCCCGGAAGCGGTGTTCGGTACGGATCCCAGCGTGCGACCGGCCGGGCGAGGGACTGGCGCAGCGTCATGGCGCCGGCTCCGATGTCGCCCCCGACGTAGTTCGGGTTGTACGCCTCGTAGTGGGCGGCGGGCATCCCGCGCGAGGCGATGACGGTGTCACCGAATCCGGGCGCGTGCTCCTCGATGCGTTGCCGGATCAGGTCGGTGGGGTCGCGATCGTCGCCGTGCGGGACATGGGCATAGGCCCACACCGGCCGCCTGCCCGCCGCCGCGCGCGACGGATCGGTGACGGCGGGGTCCACGACCAGCACGAAGGGGTCGGGGACCGCGCGTCCCGCCGCGGTGGCCATCTCCCGCCGGACGATGTCGGCGTGGGTGCCGCCGAGGTGCACGGTGCCGGCCTGCCGTACCAGGGGGTTCGTCCAGGGGATGGGTTCGCTGACCAGGAAGTCCGCCTTCGCCGCGCCCGGTCCGTAACGGTAGCGGCGCAGGGCGCGCGCGTAGCGGTCGGGCAGACGCCGCCCCGCGAGGGCGAGGAACCCCTTGGGGCAGGTGTCCAGCATGACGAGGGGGACGTCGCCGAGTTCGGACAGGTCGCGGACGTGGTGGTCGGTGTGGATGGTGCCGCCGTGGGCGACGATGTCGGCCGCCAGCGCGTCCGCGATGCGCGCGCTGCCGCCTTCCGGGAGCGGCCAGCCGCTGCTGTGGGCGACGTGCCCCAGCAACAGTGCCACCGTCGCCGCCACCGGCGAGGGGAGCTTCCCCACCGCGTGGGCGGCCACCCCGGTGAGGAGGGCCCGCGCCTCCTCGGTGACGAACGGGGTGAGCGGGGTGCCGTGGGCCAGGACGCGGGCGGCGAGCAGCACGGCGGCCGCCGGGTCCCGGGGCAGGGAGCGCTGGGCGGACAGGACGAGGTCGACGACGCCGCCGGACCGGGCGGCCAGCGGGGCCATCAGCCGGGTCCAGCGCGGTCCGTCCGCGCCCAGGCCCTCGGCGGTGCGGGCGAGGTCGCGCCAGGCCGCCGCGGCGCGACCGCCGGGGAGCGGGTGCGCGTAGGGCATGGCGGGCTGCAGGAGCCGTACGCCCCTGGACTCCAGGTCGAACGCGCGGAAGAAGGGCGAGGCGGCGGCCATCGGGTGCACGGCCGAACAGATGTCGTGCGACACCTCGCTGTCGAACAGCGGCTCCGTGCGCAGCCCGCCGCCGATGGCGCCGGCCTTGTCGAACAGGGCGACCCGGAGTCCCGCCCTGGCGAGGGTCACCGCCGCCGCGAGTCCGTTGGGTCCGGCGCCGACGACCGCCGCGTCGGTCATGACACGGCCTCGGCCGGAGCGAGCTGGCGGCTGACCAGCCTGCGGTACGTGTCGTCGCGTTCCATCAGCTCGGCGTGGGTGCCGTGATCGCGCAGCCGGCCGTCCTCGACGACCAGGATGTGATCGGCCCCGATGGTGGTGGAGACCCGGTGCGCGATCGTGAGGACCTGGCAGCGCGTGCCGATGGTGACCAGGGCGTTCCGCAGCTCGGTCTCGGAGTCGGAGTCCAGGTTCGAGGTCGCTTCGTCGAGGAGGAGCACCTCGGGCCTGGTGAGCAGGGCGCGGGCGATGGCCAGACGCTGCCGCTGGCCGCCGGAGAGGCCGTGGCCGCCCTCGCCCAGCTCGGTGTCCATGCCGTCGGGCAGGGCGGCGATCACCTCGGTGAGGTGGGCCGCCCGCAGCGCCTCGTCGATCTCGTCGGGTGTGGCGTCCGGCTGGGCGTACACCAGGTTCTCCCGTACGGTGCCGCGCATCAGCGGGGCCTCCTGCTCCACCAGGCCGATCCGTCCCCTCAGCTCGGTGAGCGGCATGGCGGCGGTGTCGCGGCCCGCGATGCGCACGGTGCCCTGGTCGGGGTCGTAGAAGCGCTCGATGAGCTGGAACAGGGTGGTCTTCCCGGCGCCGGACGGGCCGACGACCGCGGTCACGCCGACCGGGGGCAGGGAGAACGAGACCTCCCGCACCGCAGGGGCGGGCTGACCGCTGTAGGCGAAGGTCACGCGGTCGAACTCCACGGAGACGGACGTGTCGTGGACTAGGGCGGAGGCAGGCGCGGGGGCGTCGGCCGCGGCCTCGGCGGCGTCCGCGTCGGCGGGCCTCGCGGCATCGCCGGCCGTCGTCTTCGCGGGGTCGTCGTTCGCGGACTTCGCGGCATCGCCGGCCGCCGACTTCACGGGGTCGCCGTCGGCGGTCTCCTGCTCCACCACGGCCAGTTCCCGCACGCGGTCGATGGCGGCCCTGCCCTGCTGGAGTTCCCCGATGGCCATGAACAGCATCACCAGCGGAGACACCAGGTAGAACAGGTACATGATGAACGCGGTGAGGTCCTCGATGGGCAGCGCCCCGGTGGCGGTCCGGGCCATGCCCCAGGCGATCACCACGGCGAGGGAGACCTGGGTGCCGACGTTCATGGCGGGCAGGAGCATGGCCGACAGGCGCGTCACCCGGACACCGCTGTCGCGCGCGGCGTCGGCGAGCGCTTCGAGCCGCTCGGCCTCCCGTCGCTCGGCGCGGGACGCCTTCACCGTGGTCAGCGCGCCGAGGACCCTGAGCAGGCCGGAGCCGTAGTTGCTGGTGTCCTCGCGGTTGGTGACGGCCACCTTGCGGACGGCCCGGGCCAGCCCCAGGGACACCGCGGAGGCGACGCCCAGGCAGCCGGCGGTGACCAACAGCATCCGCCAGTCGATCCACGCCATGACGACGATGCAGCCCACGCTGGTGAACCCGGCCGTGATCATCTGGGCCACGGACGACGACAGGGCGACCCGGGCGAGGGAGGTGTCGGCCACGGTGCGGGTGAACACATCGCCGTGTTCGAGCTTGTTGAACTCCCTGATCCGGGAGTGCAGCAGACGCCCGGTGAGCGTGGTGCGCATGTCCATGACTATGTTCTCGCCGGCGCGCCCGATCAGGTAGAAGTGCGTGGCCGCCAGGAACGCGTCGGCGGCGAAGAGCGCGGCGATGAGGACGATGGGCCCGGTCACCGATTCATCCAGCGCGACCGCCTTGATCAGGTCACCGATCAGCAGGGGCTGCAGCAGGGTGGCGGCCGTGCCCAGCAGGCCGAGGAGGATGCCGACGGCCAGCAGCACCCGGTGGCGGCGCACGATCTCGGATATGTTCACGACTTTCCCTCACCGAAGACGACGGCGATGACCGAGGCGATGCTCGCCGCCAGGATCACGCTCAGCACCCAGGAACGCCGGGTCAGTCCGTCGTCCTCCCTGAACAGCACGAGCATGCTCGGCAGGGCGAACGCGAAGGCGGAGAAGAACCATGCCGTGCGGCTTGCCGTCAGCACTGCCCGGCTCCTTCCCGGCCGGTGCGGCGGGCCACGTACCAGTCGTACGGCTGGAAGCCCTCGGCGGGACGGACCTGTTCGACCGTGAACCCGGCCTCGGCCAGGCAGCTTTCGACCTCTTCGCGGGCGATCAGCAGAATCCGCTCGCTGAACTCGACCGGCGGCTCACCGTCCTTGTCGACGCGGGTGTCCATGGTGAGCACGTCGTGCTCGTCGAGGACCACGGTGAAGGTGGTTGTCCCGCCATGGTGCGGCATGGGCACGGTCAGTGTGTGCTGGGCCACGAGCGGCAGGTACGCGGCGACGGAGTAGTACTCCAGCGACAGGGAGCCGCCCGGGGCGAGTACGGAGTGGATGTTCTCGAAGGCGGCCGTGAGTTCCTCGCGCGAGCGCACACAGGCCAGCGAGCCCATGGTGGAGTAGGCCGCGTCGAAGGGGCCGGCCGAGGCGGCGTCGGCGGTCAGCGGCCGACGGAAGTCGGCTTCCAGCAGGGTGACGTTCGCGGGAACTCCCTTGGACCTGAACTCGTCCAGCATCGCCGGAGAGTTGTCCAGGCCGGTCACCTCGCGGGCGAGTCCGGACACGGGGAGCGCCACGCGGCCGGTGCCCACGCCGATCTCCAGCACCCGCGCGCCCGTGACGTGCGGACGGAGCCGGTCGACGGCCTCGTCGGTCGGCATGGCCGGGGCGATCAGGGAGTCGTAGACGGACGCCACCGCGGTGCCGTACTGCACGTCGTGGGTCACGGGTTCACCTCTTCGTAGTCGAAGACCAGGTCGTACTTGGGGTCCTCGCTGTGGTCGTAGCCGGAGTAGCGCACGAGCAGGACCTGGAACAGCGGGTAGCCCGGCTCGGGCGTCAGACGTGTCCGGACGAATTCGTTGACGAGCCGATAGGCCGATTTCTTGGCCTCCTCGTGCAACGGGGTCATCGCGCCGGGGTTGTGGACGAGCGTCGACGCGACGTCGAAGATGGCCTTCTCGGCACGTCGGCCGGGGAACCAGAAGGCGTGGACCAACTTGCGGGGGTTGATCGCGTACACCTCGCGCCACTCGGTGTGCCGCGTCCGGTCCGCGCTGGCGAGCCGGTACAGGAAGTGCTGGTCCTCCACGGCCGGGTTGGGCGCGAAGAAGCGCCAGTTGGGGATCGCGATCCCGGTGCCGGTCTTGTCGGCCTTGCGGACCTTGTCGAAGCCCCGGTCGGGGTGCTGGGACAGCACGGAGGCCACGAACCATCCGGCGAAGAGCGCGGGTATCGCCCGCTCCATCACCGTCGCCGTCCTGCTCACGCCGCCTCCTCGGGGTGCCGCTGTTCTTCGGGGTGCTGCTGTTCCCCGGGGTGTCGCTGCTCCTCGGGGCGCCGTGCCTCCTCGGGGTGCTGCTGCTCCCCGGCGCGTCGCTGTTCCCCGGTGGCGAACCGGGCGGTGACGTCCGCCACCGCGTCCTCGATCGCCCGTGCCGTGAGCGGGGCGTGGTCGGTCCCGCCGGTGAGGGAGAGATGGGTGGAGCCCGGGACGGTGAGGATCTCGCCCCCGGTCCCCGAAGCGATGTACTCCTCGTACAGGTCCTTGTGTTCGGGCGTCTGCCGCAGGGTCGCCTCGGCGGCCACCACCCGGACCGGTATCCGCAGGGAGTCGAGGGGCCGCCCGCCGTCCAGCATGAACGCGTACGAGTAGTCCCACTCCCGGCGCGCGCTGTACCAGGTCGAGGTGGAGGAGCTCTCGATCCGCAGGGTGCGGTAGTACGGGTTGCCCTCGGCGAAGGCGAACAGGCCCTTCTTGTCGATCAGCACGCCCGCGCCGAACGCCGCGGACCACGGGCCGAGCTTCATCGTCATGTTCACGCCGCGCGAGCCCTCGCGCTGCTTGCGGGAGTGCAGCAGCTCGCGGGGGTGGGTGGGATCCACGAGGATCAGGCCGTGGACCCGGCCGGGGGCTGCCGCCGCCGCGCGGTGGGCGAGGTAGCCGCCCAGGGAGTGTCCCGCGAGCAGACAGGGGCTGTCACCCGCCACGCCCTCCTCGATGACCTCCAGGAGATCGTTCACGGACTCGTTCAGCGAGTAGTCCTCGGGGCAGCGGCGCAGCGAACCGCGGTACCCGGCGCGGTCGTACAGCAGGACGGAGATGCCGGGGTCGAGGTGGTCGGCCACCAGCAGCCAGGACGCCGAGGTGTTCATCAGCCCGGCTTCGAGGACCAGCGTCGGACCGCCCGGCCTGCCGCGGCGTACGTGGTACGTGACGATGTTGCCGCTGCCGCAGCGCCGTCGGCGCTGCTCGAAGCCGGCGTGACCGCGGCGGGACGCGAAGTTGGCGTAGGTGCGGTGAACCAGGCCGACGGCCAGGCAGGCCGCCAGGCCCGCCGCCGTCAGCCGGGGAAAGCTCGTCGCGGTCCGGGTGCTCACGACGCCTCCCCGGTGCCCTTGGCGAGTGCGCGCACGGACGGGTAGGTCGAGACGAACGCCCAGGCGAAGCGGGAGAGTCCCATGAAACGGGCGTTGGCCAGGTGGAAGAGACCCATCACCAGCAGACCGGCCTCGATGTACCTGCCCTTCCTGAGCAGCAGCAGCGGGAACCCGCATTCCAGGGCGAGGACCGCGTGGCAGATCGCGCGGGACACGGCCGGGTACCTGTCGAGCTGCTTGAAGAACCACTCGTCGCCGTAGGTCTGGGTCCGCATGATCTTCGCCAGTGCGTCGCCCGACCGCCAGGCGTCGCCGGGGAGTTTGGCCCAGCCCGACGCCCCGTACGACAGCACGGTCTGGGCTCCGATGAACTGCACGGCGGCGGTGCGGGTGGCGTCCGTGCCGCCGGCGCGACCGAGCGCGGCGGCGGTCTGCACCAGGAAGGACACCTGGTCCGAGCCGTCCGTGCCGAAGAGATGGCGGGGATACACCAGGACTTGACTGACGGTCAGGTAGGCGTTGGCGGCCATCCGCACCGTGTTGTTGCGCACCGGCGAGATGAGCACCGCCGCCGCCAGGGCGCGGGAGCCGTGTAGGGCCTGGGTGACCGGTTCACGGGCGATGAAGTCCCTGACCGACTGTATGCCCCGGGTCTTGGCCGGGACCTGCGCCCTGGTGTGGGTCCAGTCGTTCAGTCCGCCCGGCTCCCGGTCCGCCCTGCGCACCATGTACTCGAGGCTGGACAGGAGATGGGTGGCGGCGGACAGCCGCTCGGCGGTGGTGAGCGGTGTGGCGCATGCCCGTTCAGCCACCTTGCGGAGACGTGACAACATGATCTGTTCCTGATCGCTTGGCTGTTGCGGTACCGCTCGGCCGCTGCGGCATGGCCCGGCGGTCGCGGTATCGCTGTTCGCTTGGCTGTTGTGGTGGCGTGGCGGAGCGCGGGGAGCCCCGGACCAGGGGGCTCCCCGCCGGTGGTTCCCGTTACTTCTGGGCGGTCTTGACCGCGACGCCGACGCCGGCGGCGGCGACGAGGATGGCGGACGCCTTCGCGCCCGCCACGACGCCCGCCACGAAGGCGGCCGGAGTGGCCATGACCGGGGCGACCGGGCCGTCGGTCGGCTGACCGATACCTGCGTTGACCTTCTCGATGAGCACCGACATGGTGCTTCCTCCTTTGATCTGGTAAATCGGACAGGGGCCGGTTCTGGCAGGCACCAGCACTGCCTGCCAGAACCGGTCCGTCTGGCGCAGCCCGAACGGGGGCTGCGGTGGGGTTCGCACCACACGCTCATGAACGGGACCGGGGCCGGGCCCGGAAACAAAGCCGGGGCCGGGAGCAGGGCCGGGATCGGGAACAGGGCCGGGAACGGCTCGGGTTCCCCGGTCTCGGGTTCCGGTCTCGGAATCCTGGGCCTCGGAATCCCAGGTCTCGGGTCCCCAGGTCTCGGGTCCCAGGTGTGGGGCGATGCGATCCGCGAGCCCGGGACGAGAGCGTCGTACGGGGCGCGGGGCGCGAGGGCGCGAGAGCGCCGGGGCGGGCGGGACGCCCGTCAGGCGTGGTGCCCGGGCAGGCGCGTACGCCTGGGTCAGCCGGTCGCGACCTTGTACGCCGCGTAGGCCGCACCGGTCACCGCCGCGGCGCCGACCACGGCGCCGGCAGCCTTGGCGATCACGGGCGTCGCGATCAGGGCGGGGGTGGCCATGACCGGGGCCGCACCGCCGGCGGGCGAGCCCGCCTCCAGAAGACCCGCGAGCGACGCGTTGGCGTTCACCTTCTTGACGAGCATGAATTTCCCTTTCCATGGGATCAGGGCATGGAGAAACCCCGTAGCGCCGCTTGATAAAACGGCGAACGGAAATTCTCGTGAGCCGTGATAACTGAAGTGGTGCCACCTGGAAGAAATATTCACCCAGGCTTCATGCGTGCAGTGAGTGGCAAAGGAGTGGTGAATAGCTATTGGGGAGACCGGAAAGGGGGGCTGGACATGAGAATGTCCGACCGCTTGCCGTGATTCCCCGCACCCCGTTCGACACGGCGACAAGTTCGCTGGTCAGACGCCCTGCCGCTCTGCTGGAGACGAAGTTAATCGAGTGCAAAGCACGAGTCAAGGCCACCTTGGCCAAATCTTTAGGTGTGTCGTTTGTTGATCATTGAGTTGAATGTCCGAATTTCAAGGGGTCGGGAAGTGTAAAGACGTCGAACCTCAGGAGAAGCTCAAATCGAGGGGTCCGGCGTTTGTTGCCGCGATTCGGAATTGGTTAATCCGGTTCGCCGGGAGGGGGTGGTCGTGTCAGGATCGGTTGAGCCTCACCCCCCCACGCGCGAGGAGGATGGAAAACGTGGCGGAAGCAGTGGAAAAGAAAGCCGCTCATATTGATGTCGAAGATGTTTGGCGGCGATATGGGCGGGGAAAGGGCGCGTTCGACGCCGTACGCGGCGTCAGCTTCAGCGTCCGGCCGGGGGAGCTGTTCGCCCTCCTCGGCACCAACGGGGCCGGCAAGACGTCCACCGTCGAGCTCTTGGAGGGGCTGGCGACACCGCGGCGAGGGCGCATCCGCCTGTTCGGCTCTCTCGACCCCGTCGCCGACCGCGCGCGAATCCGGTCGCGTACCGGCGCGATGTTGCAGGAGGGCGGGTTCATCTCCCACCTGACCGTGCGGGAAACCGTCGGGATGTGGGCCGACCTGACCTCGCGGCCTCGTACGGTCGACCGGGCGCTGGAGCTCACGGGGCTCTCCCACCGCCGCGAGGTGATGGTGCAGAACCTGTCCGGTGGGGAGAAGCGGCGGCTGGACCTGGCCATCGCCACCCTGTCGCGGCCCGAGATTCTCTTCCTCGACGAACCCACTGCCGGCATGGACCCCGAAGGACGCCACGCCACCTGGGAGTTGATACGCGAGCTCCAGGAACGGGGGGCGACGATCCTGCTCACCACGCACTACCTCGAAGAAGCCGAATCCCTCGCCGACCAGCTGGCGATCATGCACCGCGGCCGGATCGCCGCCTCGGGCTCCGTCTCGCAGATCGTCGCCGACCACCCGTCCACCCTGTCCTTCGGCCTGACCGGGCGGACGGCCGCCGAACTGCCCGTCGGCGGAACGGTGCGGGAACGCGACGGCCGGGTCACCGTCACCACCCAGCAACTCCAGAAGGACGCGGCCCGCCTGCTCGCGTGGGCCGAGGACCACGACGTGGTGCTCGACCGGTTCACGGCGCGGCCGGCCTCCCTCGAAGAGGCGTTCATCAGCATCGCGGGCGTCGACGGAACCCGGCAGCGGCTGGAGGGACAGGAAGAGCTGGAAGAGCGGGAAGAGCGGGAAGAGCGAGAAGGGGAGGGGGCGGCGGCGTGAGCGACGCGAACGGCCTGAATGGACCGAACGGCCTGAATGGCGTGAACAGTGTGAACGGTGCGAACAGCGTGAACGGCGCGAACAGCGCGGCGATGCGGCACATGCGGACTCTGTTCCGGATCGAATGGAAGCTGTTCAACCGGATCAAGTCCAACTACATCTTCGTGCTCCTCGTCCCGGTCATGATCCTCATGGCGATGCGGTTCGTGCAGGAACAGATGGAGCTGGGCGAGCACGGTCTCGACGCCGGCCCGCTGATGGTGTCCACCGCCACCGGAATCCTGCTGGTCTTCTCCTTGTATTCGTCCATCACCGGTCTGTATGTGGCGCGCCGGGAGGAACTCGTCCTCAAACGGCTGCGCACCGGGGAAGTGTCCGATCCGGTGATCCTCGCGGGCGGCGCCTCCATGTACGTCGCGATCTGCGTGGTGCAGATCGTCGTGGTGGCGGCCGTGCTGTCCGTGATGTTCGAGGCGGCCCCGCGCCAGTTCTTCACGGCCGTGGCGGGGCTGCTCACCGGCGTCGCGCTCATGACGGCGATGGCGGCGGCCACGGCGGCGCTGTGCCGCACGGTCGAGTCGGTGCTGGTCGCCACCCTGCCGGCGACCTTCATCCTGCCGATGATCTCCGGGGTCTACATCCCCCGGGAGGTGCTGCCGGACGCCCTGGGCGAGCCGCTGATGTTCGCCCCGCTCTCCTCCACGGTCGACCTCGTGCGCTCGGGATGGACCGGGGAACTGTCGTTGGGCGGCGCGCTGGGCAGGACCGTGCTCGCCCTCGTCTGGACCGGGCTGTTCACTTGGATCGCGGCCCGCCGCTTCCGATGGGAACCGCGCACCTGACGAAAAGCCTCCGCCCGCAGCCCGAACCCGCAGGTCAGAAAGCCTGCTCCCCGCGAGCGTGGGGATGGTCCGGCCTCTCCGACGTCATCGCAGCCGACACCGAGCTGCTCCCCGCGAGCGTGGGGATGGTCCGCAGGGCGGGACGACGCACCCGGCTGACGTGAACTGCCCCCGCGCACGCGGGGCTCGCGCAACGTGTCAGGCGTTCCGGCTGGATACGGGTACGGGCGGCAAGAAGCCGAAGCCGAAGCCGAAGCCGGCCCGGCCCCGGACCTCGGTCCCGCCATGCGTACGCGCGGCGGGACCGGGAGTGCCGGCGGCCGCGAGCCGAAAGCGTCTGGGCCGGAACACGACCGCCGGCGGTTGGGCGCGGTCAGGGCCTGGTCGTGAACAGCCGGTCGAGGTGCTGGTCGACGGCGGTCAGGGCCTCTTGGGGCTCGATCACGCTCAGTTCGATGAGCGGGGTCAGGCCGGTGAGCGCCAGGAGCAGGTTGGTCTCCGTCGCCGGGTCGCGGTCGGGGCTGATGTGGCCGTCGGTGATCGCCCGGCGGACGATCTGCTCGACGAGGTCGCGGCCGTGAGCCAATCCGTCGCGTGCGCGTGTGTGGATGTTCGCGTTGTGCAGCGCCTCCAGGACGTAGGCGGCGCTCATCCGGCTCGTCGCGCGTGCGTCGGGATGCAGCGGGAGCATCTCCGCGAGCATCACCCGGAGGGTGTCGCGGGGGTGCGGCGGCCTGCCGAGTTCCCCGGCGGCCCTGTCGAGTTCTCCGACGGCTTCGGCGACGCGCGATGACGTCTGTTCGGACGCGAAGTCCATGGCGAAGACCAACATCTCTTCCCGGGTGCTGAAGTAGTACTGCACCGCGCCGTGGGAGATGCCCGCTTCCTGGGCCACTTCGCGGACGCTCGCGTGCGCGATGCCGCGTTGCTCCACTACGCGCCACAGTGCTCGGGCGATCGTCTCGCGGCGTTCGCGGTGATCCACCTGCTTGGGCATCGTCGGCCTCCCTTTTTTCTCATACGGTTGACATATTACAACTGACCGGTAAAAACTGGGGAGTCCGTTCGCGGAGGAGGGACGTGGCATGTCCGAACACCCAGGAGCACGGACTGCGGAGGGCCTCGTCGAAGGGCGCTGGCGGGAGAACCATGCGGTGTTCCGTGGCATCCCCTATGCGCAACCGCCGGTCGGGCCCCTGCGCTTCCAGGCGCCGGCGCCGGTTGAGGGGTGGAACGGGATGAGGCAGGCGGCCGAATTCGGACCCGTGGTTCCGCAGGCGGGACCGACGGCCGAGAGCTCGGTCGGCGACGACTGGCTCACGCTCAATGTCAGCACTCCGGCCCTGGGGGCGGCCGGGCTGCCCGTGCTGGTGTGGATCCACGGTGGCGCCTACATCGCGGGGGCCTCCAGCGATCCGATGTACGACCCCGCCGCTCTGACCGGCGCGGGCCTAGTCGTGGTGAGCGTCAACTACCGGGTGGCGGCCGAGGGTTTCGCTCTCTTCGAGGGCGCCCCGGCCAATCGCGGGTTCCTCGACCAGATCGCGGCCCTGGAATGGGTACGGCGCAACATCGCCGCTTTCGGCGGGGACCCCGACCAGGTCACGGTAGCGGGACAGTCCGCCGGGGCGGGGTCGATCGCGGCCCTGCTCACGATGGAGCGGGCGCGCGGGCTGTTCCGCAGGGCCATCGCGCACTCGGTCCCGGGCACGCTGTGCACCCGTGCGCTGGCGGAAGAGGTCGTCGTCGCGCTCGCGAGCCGGGTCGGTGCGGCCCCCGACGCCGAAGCCCTGTCCGGCATCGACCCCTTGCGCCTGGCCGGCGAGCTCACCGCCCTCGGCGCCGAGCTTCCCGGCCGCCGCGAGAAGTGGGGGCGGCTCTCGCAGATCGGCGTCGCCGTGTGCCCGGTCCTCGACGGCGCGGTGCTCACCGAAACGCCCTGGACCGCGCCGGCCGACGGCCGTGCAGGAGGAATCGACCTCCTCGTCGGCCATACCCGTGATGAGTTCCGGCTGTTCAGCGTCATGATGGGGCGGTTGGGCACCTTCACCGAGGCCGAAGCGCATACGGCCCTCGACCTGTTCGCCCCGGCACCAGACGGCGCCGACGCCTATCGTGCCGCCCACCCGCGGGCCACCCCTGAAGAATTGATCGAACTCGTCTACTCCGATGCGCTTTTCCGGATGCCCTCACTGCATCTGGCCCAGGCGAATCAAGCGGCTGGAGGCACATCGTTCCTCTTTGAGCTGCAGCTGACGGCCCCGGCGTCCGGCGGAGTCCTGGGCGCCTGCCACAGCCTCGACGTCCCCCTGGCGTTCGGCACGCCGGACAGTCCCGCCGGCCGGCACTTCTTCGGCGACCGGCCAACGCCAGAGGTCTCGGCCGTGTCCCGGGAACTGCGGCGTGCCTGGGTCCGCTTCGCCACGACCGGTGACCCCGGATGGCCCGTCCACCGGCCCGGGCGACGACTGACTCGCGTCCTCGATACCGAGTCCAAGACCTTGCCGTACCCGGAAGAGGCCTCCCGCCGGATCTGGGAACGACACGCCCCGGCCCCCTTCGACCTCACGTGAACGAGGGCCCCGCCTGCGCAGTGCCGTGACCGGGAACGGTCGCCGGGTTCTGTCACCACGAAGCGCTCGACGACGTTCCGTCGACACGACTGGTGCGGATCGGACCGCATTCCCCTGCCGACTGCCGTGGGCCGGCCGCGTCCGCATTGCCGATGACCGCCAGAGGATCAGAGTGCGGCCGACGGCAGCCCGAGGTGGTTGTGCCATGCCCGACGGCCGTCACCGGCACCAAAACCGACGCCGTCACCTCAGATGAGCCGCGTGGCGCGAACGAGCCCGTCGTATGCTCCCCGGCCGCCGACCGGGCCTGTTGGCACGGCAGGGCCGTGCGTGCCGAGGTCTTGGGCTGCCTGGAGAGTGTAGAGGTGGTCCGTGGTCACCTATGGTGCGTGGCAGGTCAGTTGACTGTTCCGGATCGACCGCCCATGGGCCGTGCAGGCGGGTGCTCCAGCCGTCAGGCGTCGAAGTGGCGGCGCGCGGTCTCGATGTGACTGAGGTACCGCTGGGTCCAGTCGCACATCGCGCCAACCGTCGCGCGCAGGGCTCGGCCGGGCTCCGTGAGGGTGTACTCGACCCGTGGCGGCACGGTGGGGTGCACGCGTCGCGAGAGCAGGCCGTTGCGTTCCAGCATGCGCAGGTTCTGGGTGAGCATCTTGTGGCTGATGCCTTCGACCTCGTCGCGCAACTCGGTGAAGCGCCGGGTGCGGTCACCCACAGCCTCGATGATCAGGAGCGCCCACTTGTTGGCGACGTCCGAGAAGATCTCCCGTGCCAACGAGTCCGCGCGTGTCAGGTCTGCTTCGTCCTTGGGTGTGCCCATGAACTGCTTGGTCACCATGAGGTTCCCCAGTCACTGAAAAGTGCGTTCTTCCATGTCAGCGGCCACTCTCCTACGGTTGCCGAGTAACCACAAGAGACCACGAGCGTCTCTCGCGACGAGGAGGCAGAATGGCCATCACTCTGGTGAACCCCAGCGGGTTGCCCGAGGTCGACGTCTATCGGCAAGTGGCGATCGCGTTCGGGACGAAACTGGTCTTCATCGCTGGGCAGGTCGCCTGGGACGCCGAAGGGACCACGGTCGGCGAAGGCGACCTCGCCGCGCAGATCGAGCAGTGTTACCTCAACATCAACACCGCTCTGGCCGAAGCCGGAGGAACCTTCGACGACGTAGTGAAACTGACCGTCTACGTCGTCGACTGGACGCCCGACAAGATGCCCCTGCTCCTGGACGGGATGTCCCGGGCCGCCGCGAAGCTGGGATCCGCCCCCGTTCCGCCGGCCACGCTGGTGGGTGTGGCGGCGCTGGACATCCCCGACCATCTGGTCGAGATCGAAGCCACCGCGGTCCTCGACGAGTAGATGCCCTGCTGAGCAGACGCCCTCCGCTGGACAGACGCATTGCCGAGCGGATGGTCGGAGTGCTCGGTCGCCGCAGGTGGTTGTGGGCCGTGCGGATCAGCGGGACGCCGCATCCGATGAGTAGTACGTCGGTGAGGGCGGCCCGAGGCCCGAGGCCCGAGGCGCTGAGCGGCTCAGTCGTGGAGGGTGACGTTGGGCAGTGGGCGGCCGGTGGCGTGGAACAACGCGACTCCACAACTGCAGTGTTCGTCGGCCAGGGTCTGGGTGGGCGACAGTTGATCGGTGACGACACCGGATTCCTGAAGAAGGGAGTTTGCTCGGCCGGGGTGCAGAGGCAGTATTCCGGCACCGCCGGGGCTTGTA
>NZ_JBAGJZ010000081.1:0-17416 GCF_037034285.1 Streptomyces tyrfis
CGAGATGCTGCCCACCCCCGAGCACGCGTGGCTCACCGACGACCGGGGCAACGCGTACACCTCCGAACTCCGCTTCGTTGCCGTCGACCAGCACGACTGACAGCGCGACACACCCTCCGACGGGGTGTCCGGCCGCACCGGCCGGGCACCCCGTCCTTTGCTGTGCCCACCGCCGGCCCGGGGCCGTGGGCCGGCACGCCCCCCCCGCGAGCCCGCGCGTACCGCCGTCCGGCCGCACCGGCCGTGCGCGACGGGCTCCCGCGTACGGGCGTCGGGCGAACCGGCCGGGCGCGGGGCCCGTCCGCGTACGCGCTCCCGGCCCCGGTCGACCTACGGCTTCCGGCTCCCGGCAGCGGGCCCGGAGCCGCGCGTGCGGGCCCGCTCGGCCTACGGGCTCCCGGCCCCGGCCCCGGCAGCGGGCCCGGCCCCACGCGTGTGCGGGCCCGGCTCGGCCTACGCGGCCCCGCCCCGGCACGCGGGCAGCACGGAGCCCGGCCGGGTGGTCCGGCCGGGCTCTGGCGGTGTCCTTTGCCGGGGTCAGCCCAGCAGGCCGGCCAGGGTCTCGGCCAGGGACGTGACGTGGGGCAGGCGCATGACGCCGAAGTGGTCGCCGGGGACCCGGTGGGCCTCGACGGCGGCGTTCAGCTCCCGCCAGCGGTCCAGGTACTCCTCGTAGGTCTGGCCGAGAGCGACCTCGTGCTCGCCCCGGGCGAGTTCATCGCTGATGATCAGGTGCAGCGTGCCGGGGAAGTAGCGGTGCCGGTAGGTGAGGGTCATCTCCATCACCTCGCGCCAGATCCGGGCCGACGGGAGCCAGACTTCGGCCCCGTTCCGCTCGGGGAGCACGATCCCGGTCTCCGGGTCCGCGTCGTCCACCAGGTGGTTCAGCAGCTTCAGGATCTCGTCGCGCAGCGCGCCCGTGTCCTCCTCCGGGCCTGCCGCGGCCAGCTCCTCCAGCCTGGCGGTGCAGCTCTCGATCAGCCGGAACTCCTCCCACAGGCCCTGCCTCTCGTGGCTGTCCAGGCCCGGGTCGAGCAGGATGAACGTGACCTCCTCGCCCTCCGCCCTCAGCCGGTCCGCCATCTCCGCGGTGATCCCGCTGCCGCCGCACCAGCCGAGCAGCCGGTAGGGGCCGTGCGGGCGGGCCCGGCGGATCTCGGTGACGTACCGCTCGGCCATCTCCGCGGCGGTGGGCACCGGCTTCCCGGGGCCGGACTGGAGCCCGGGCCACTCCAGGGCGGCGACCGGCAGGTCCTCGGCCAGATGTGGGACCAGCCGCTGGTACCAGTGGGCGCTGCCGCCCCCGGGGTGGACGCAGAAGAGGGGCGCCTGTCCGCCTTCCCTGCGCAGCCACATCAGGGCGCCGCGCGAGGCGCCGCCCGTCTCGCCGCGTTCCGCGGCGGCGGCGACGGCGTCCAGGGTGTGGTGCTCCACGAAGGCCCGCACGGTCAGTTCCAGGCCGTGCCGTTCCCGCAGCAGTGCGATGGCCCGCAGAATCAGCAGGGAGTGCCCGCCGAGCAGGAAGAAGTCGTCGTGGGCGCCCACCCGTTCGAGGTTCAGGACCTCCGCCCACACCTCGGCCAGGGCCCGTTCGGCGGCGGTGCGCGGGGCCACCGCCTCGCCGCCGGTGCCGACGCCGCCCGGCGCCGGCAGCGCGGCCCGGTCCAGCTTGCCGTTGGCGTTCAGCGGCAGCTCGCCCAGCCGGACCCAGGCGCTGGGCACCAGGAAGGCCGGGACCCGCTGCCGCAGCGCGGCGCGCAGGGCCGCCGGGTCGAATTCCGCGTGCTCCTCCGGGACGACATAGCCGACCAGCTGCTTGTCGCCGTCCGGGCCCGGACGCACGGCCGCGGCGGCCTCGTGCACGCCGGGCAGGCCGTTCAGTGCGGCCTCCACCTCGCCGAGCTCGATGCGGTGGCCGCGCACCTTGACCTGGTGGTCGCGGCGGCCCAGGAAGTGGAGGACGCCGTCCGGGTCCTGGCGGACCAGGTCGCCGGTCCGGTAGAGCCTGCCGCCGGGCCGGGCGCCGGTGGGGTCGGGGACGAAGCGGTCGGCGGTCAGCCCCGGCCGGCCCAGATAGCCGCGGGCCACCCCCGGGCCGCCGAGCAGCAGTTCGCCGGGGACGCCGTAGGGGACCGGGTCGAGGTTCTCGTCGGTGACCAGCGCGGTGGTGTGCGCGATGGGCGGGCCGATGGGGAGGGCCCGGTCCGTCTGCTCCACGGTGAGGGCGTGCTGTCCGGTGGCGAAGGTGGTGCACTCGGTCGGCCCGTACATGTTGCTGACCCGCAGCCCGTGGCCGAGCGCGGTCCGCACCCGGCCGGGGGAGAGCACGTCCCCGCCGGTCAGCAGCGCACGCAGCCCGGTCAGCGCCTCGGGGCAGCTCTCCACCATCAGGTGGAAGAGGCTCGTGGTCAGGAACGCCACGGTCACCCGCCGCTCCCGCAGGACCTCGGCGATGTCCGCCGTGGTGGGGGTGCCGGGCGGGACGAACGCCAGCCGGCCGCCGTTGGCCAGTGTGCCCCACAGCTCGAAGGCGGAGGCGTCGAAGGCCAGCGGGGAGACCACCAGCACGGTGTCCTGCGGCCCGATCTCCGCGTGGTTCTCGCCGTGCACCAGACGCACGACGTTGCGGTGCGTGACCTGGACGCCCTTGGGGCGCCCGGTGGATCCCGAGGTGTAGATGACGTAGGCGGTGTTGTCCGGACCGGTGCCCGCGCCCGGATCCGTTCGCGGCTGAGCCTCCAGCTCGGCCCGTTCGGTGTCCAGCAGCACGGTCCCGACGCCGCTCGTCAGCAGTCCGGACAGCCGGCCGGCCAGCTCGGAGCGGGTGACCAGCAGCCCGGCGCCGGAGTCGGCGAGCAGGTAGCCGATCCGCTCCTCGGGGTACTCCGGGTCGACCGGGACGTAGCAGCCGCCCGCCTTCGTCACGCCGAGGAGAGCGATCACCGTCTCCGGGCCGCGCTCCAGGCAGACCGCGACGGGCTCCTCGGCCCGGACCCCGCGGGCCCGCAGCAGGTGGGCGAACTGGTTGGCACGGGCCTCCAGCTCGCCGTAGGTGATGGTGGAGTCCGCGTCGACCAGTGCCACGTCCTGCGGCCTGGAGCGGCCGGCGATCAGCTCCGGCAGGGTCGTCTCGGGCGGCAGGGGGCGGGGCGCCGGGGTGGCGGTGGGCCGGGCCAGCTCGGCGGCGCGGAAGGCGCCGGGGGCGGCCTCCGGCCGCTCGGCCATGGTCCGCAGCACCTCCACGAAGGTGGCGGCCATCGCCTCCAGCCGGGCCCGTCCGGCCCAGCCGGGGCGGCAGGTCATCCGCAGTTCGCCGGGGAAGGTCCACACGTCGAAGGTGAACTCGTTGGGGCTGCTGTCGGTGATGGCCTCCGGCGCGGTGTCGGAGTGGTCCAGCACATGGAAGTCGAGATAGCCGAAGATCACGTCGACCAGCGGGGCGCCGCCGCCCCACTCGCGCTGCATGGCGGGCAGCGGATAGCGGCGGTGCGGCCAGAGGGCCGCCTCCTCGGCGAAGACCGCGCGCAGCAGCTCCTCCCAGCTGGACGCGTCCAGGTCCACCGCGAACGGCACGGTGTTGAGGTACATGCCGCGCACCTCGTCGCCGTCCGGCAGTTCGGGGCGGCCGTTGCACACGGCTCCCGCGAAGAAGCGGCGCTGCCCCGAGATCAGGCCCATCAGCTTCAGATGGGCGGTGTAGAGCACCGTCTTCAGCGAGGTGCCGGTACGGGCGGCGAGCCGGCGCAGCGCCGGGTCCAGCTCCGCCCAGGAGACCCGGACCTCGTGGGCCGGTCCGCCGGACTCGGCGAGCGCGGTGGGCGCGGGCAGCTCCAGGCGCGGGAAGCCGCCGATCCGGCCCTGCCAGAAGGCGCGGTCCTCCGCCGATTCGAGCGAGGCCCGTTCCAGCGCGATGAAGTCGGCGTAGCGGGCGCGCGGCGGCGGGGTGACGGCGCAGTCCGCGTCGTCCCGCACCCGGCCGTAGTCGGCGCGGATCTCCTGGATCACCGAATGGTGGCTCCAGCCGTCCAGGATGGCGTGGCACTCGGTGTGCGTGAGGACCCAGGCGCGCTCACCCGTGCGGTGCACGTGGTAGCGCAGCAGCGGGGCGCGCTCCAGGTCGAACGGTGTGCGCTGCTCGGCGTCGCGGAACTCCGCGAGGGCGGACCGCTGTTCGTCCGCCGTCAGCCCGCGCAGATCGGTGAACCCGACCTCGGCCTCGGCATGCCGGTGCACCAGCTGGAGCGGTCCGGAGAAGCCGGACAGCCGGAAGGAGGTGCGCAGGATCTCGTGCCGGTCGACGAGCCGCCGTATCGACTCGCGCAGCGCCGGGAGGGAGAACGGGCCGTCGTCGGCGAAGTGGAAACTGCAGACGTTCTGGTAGGTGTTGGCCTCCGGGCCGGCCAGCAGCTCGTACACCATCCCGGCCTGGACCTCGCCCAGCGGATAGGCGTCGACCAGCCCGTCCGGCAGCCGCTCCCGGTCGGCCGGGTCCAGCTGGGCGAACGGCTCGACCAGATGGTGTCCCGGGTCGCCGTCGGAGGTCTCGGCGGCGACGGTGGCCAGCTGGGCGGCGGTGGGGTGGGTGAACAGGTGCTGTACGGACAGGGCCAGGCCCCGCCCCTGGAGGGCGCCCACCGCGCGGATCGCCCGGATGGAGTCGCCGCCCAGGTCGAAGAACCGGTCGTGGACGCCGACCTGGTCGAGGTCCAGCGCGGCGGCCAGCTCCTCGGTGATCGCCCGCTCCACCGGGGTGCGCGGCGCCGTGTACTCACCCGCCCGGCTGTCGCGGCTGCGGTCGGGGGCGGGCAGCGCCTTGCGATCGGTCTTGCCGCTGGCGGTCAGCGGCAGGGCGTCCAGCACCATCCAGTCGGCGGGCACCATGGCGTCCGGCAGCCGCTCGCGCAGCCAGGCCCGGATCTCGCCGGTGTCGGGGGCGGCCGGTCCCGGCCGGCCGATGACATAGGCCACCAGTTGCCCCTGGTGCACCGCGACGGCCGCGGAGGCGACCGCGGGGTGCTCGTGGAGGACCTCCTCGATCTCGCCCAGTTCGATGCGCTGGCCGCGGATCTTGACCTGGTGGTCCAGGCGGCCCAGGTAGTCGATGGAGCCGTCCGGCAGATAGCGGGCCAGGTCGCCGGACCGGTACAGCCGTCCGCCGGGCGTCGTGCCGAAGGGGTCGGGAACGAAGCGCTCGGCGGTCAGCGCCGGTCTGCCGACGTAGCAGCGGGCCAACTGGACGCCGCCGAGCAGCAGTTCGCCAGGAACCCCGACCGGCACCGGCCGCAGTGCCGCGTCCACGATGTAGGTACGGGTGTTGGCGACGGGCCTGCCGATGGTGACCCGGCGGCCGGGGACGCACGGGGCGCTGGTGACGTCCACGGCGGCCTCGGTCGGGCCGTAGAGGTTGTGCGGGGCGATCCCGAGGCGTTCGGCCGAGGCGGTGACCAGGTCCCCCGGCAGCGCCTCCCCGCTGCACACGACGCGGCGCACCGAGGGCAGGGCGGGGACGGGGCCCGCGAGGAAGGCCCGCAGCATGGACGGCACGAAGTGCAGGGTGGTGATGGACTCCTCGGCGATGGTCCGGGCCAGATAGGCCGGGTCCCGGTGGCCGCCGGGGCGGGCCATCACCAGGGTGGCGCCCGCGGACAGCGGCCAGAAGAACTCCCAGACCGAGACGTCGAAGCCCATCGGGGTCTTCTGGAGCACCCGGTCGGTGGCGTCGAGGCCGAACTCCCGCTGCATCCAGTGCAGCCGGTTGACGATCGCCCGGTGCTCGACCAGCACCCCCTTGGGGCGGCCCGTGGATCCGGAGGTGTAGATGACATAGGCGGCGTCGCCCGGACCGGGCGCGGTCCCGGCCCGGCCCGGGACGCCGTCCGGGAGCAGTCCGCCGCGCGCCAGCGGCAGGACCTCGACCTCGGCGGGCACGCCGGAAGGTGCGGCCCCGGCGTCGGTGAGCAGGATCCGGGCGCCGGAGTCGGCCAGCATGAACCGGCACCGCTCCGGGGGGAGTTCCGGCTCCAGCGGCAGATAGGCGCTGCCCGCCTTGAGCACGCCGAGGAGGGCCACCAGCAGGCCGCGGGAGCGTTCCAGGCACACGCCGGTGACGGTGCCGGGGCCCGCGCCCCGGGCCCTGAGCGCGGCGGCCACGGCGTCCGCCCGGTGGTTCAGCTCCGCGTAACTCAGCGTCCCGGCCTCGTCGGTGACCGCCACGGCGTCCGGGGCGGCCGCCGCTTGGGCCTCGAACAGCCCGTGCAGCGTGCCGGGGGGAAATCGGGTGGCGGTGTCGTTCCAGTCGTGCACCACCTCGCGCAGCTCCGGCCCGGACATCAGCTCCAGGCCGCCGACCGGCGCGTCCGGGTCGGCGACCGCGGCGGCCAGCAGCCGGGTGAAGTGACCGGCCATGCGCGCCGCCGTGGCCGGGTCGAACAGCGCGGTGGCGTAGTTGAGCCCGCCGGAGAGCGAGCCGTCCGGCCGTTCGGTGACGCTGAGCGTCAGATCGAACTTGGCGGTGGTCTCGCCGACCGCCTGCCGTTCCACCGTCAACGTCCCCGTACCACCGCCGTCGGCCCCTCCGGGGGCCTGTCCGTCGGCGCCCTCCCAGAGGAACATCGCGCCGAAGAGCGGTGTGCGGGAGGGGTCGCGCTCCGGGGCGAGGGCGTTGACCAGCCGCTCGAAGGGCACCTCCTGATGGCCGTAGTCGTCCAGCGCGCCCTCCCGAAGCCGGGTCAGCACCTCGGCGAAGCCGGGGTCGCCCGAGAGATCGGTGCGCAGGACCAGGGTGTTGAGGAAGAGGCCCAGCATCTCCTGCGTCTCGGCCCGGTCCCGGCCGGAGACCGGGGTGCCGACCGCGATGTCGGTGCTGCCGGTGTACCGGCTCAGCAGCACCTGGAACGCGGCGAGGGCGGCCATGAACGGGGTGGCGCCGTGCTCGCGCGCCAGCCGGGAGAGACGGGCGGCGACCTCGGCGGGCACGGTGAACGGGGCGACCGCCCCGGTCTCGTCCCGGACCGCCGGACGCGGCCGGTCGGTGGGCAGCTCCAGCGGCGCGAGTCCCGCCAGCCGCTTCCGCCAGTAGCCGAGGCCGTCCGCCAGACGCTCCTCGGTGAGCCGTTCGCGCTGCCAGACGGCGAAGTCCGCGTACTGGAGGGCCGGCGGTCCGGGCGCCGGCTGCTCCGGACCGCTCAGCCTGCGGTATCCGTCGGTCAGCTCGCGCACCAGCAGGTCCTCCGACCAGCCGTCCGCCGCGATGTGGTGCACGGTCACGAAGAGCGTGTGGTCCTCGGCCGCGCGCCGGACCAGCACGGCACGGAGCACGGGCCCCTCGGCCAGGTCCACCGGCTGCCGCCCCGAGGTGCCCAGCGCGGCCAGGCGGCGGGCGCGGTCCTCCGGGGCCAGCCCGCTCAGGTCCTCCTCGGCGAGGTCCACCGGCGCGGGCGCGTCGATGACCTGGACCGGATCGCCGTCGACGACCGGGTAGCGGGTGCGCAGCACCTCGTGCCGCGCCACCAGCGCGTCCAGCGAGCCGCGCAGCGCCCGGACGTCGAGGGGGCCGCGCAGCCGCAGCGCGGCCGTCATCAGGTAGGTGGTGGAGCCCGGGCCGAGCCGGTCCAGCACCCACAGCCGCTGCTGGGCGAAGGAGAGCGGCAGCGGGCCGCCGCGCGGGGCGCGGGCGATGCCGTCGGACGGAGCCGGGGCGGCGGCCCCGCGCAGCCGCTGCCTCAGCAGCTGGGCGCGGAGTGCCGCGGGGTCGAGCGTCTGGTGCGTCATCGTGCGCCTTCCGGGTTCAGTAGTTCCGCGACCTCTGCGTCGGAGAGCTGGGCGATGGCCGCCTCGACGGCCTCGGTGACGGCCGCCGCGAGGGCGGCGACGGTGGTCTTCTCGAAGATCCGGCGGAGCGGGAGGTCCACCGCGAAGGACTCCCGGATCCGGGCGAGCACCCGGGTGGCCAGCAGCGAGTGGCCGCCCAGCTCGAAGAAGTCGTCCTCGGCGCCGACCTGTTCGACGCCGAGCGTCTCGGCCCAGATGGCGGCCACCGTCTCCTCGGCCGGGTCCCGGGGCGGCACATGGGCGCGTTCGGCGGTGGTGGCCGGGGCGGGCAGGGCCTTGCGGTCGATCTTCTGGCTGGCGGTCATCGGCAGGGTGTCCAGGGAGGTCCACAGCGCCGGGATCATGTAGTCGGGCAGCCGGTCCCGCAGATGCTCGCGGAGCACGGCCGGGTCCGGGGCGGCGGCGCCGTCCCGGCCGGTCACATAGGCGGCCAGCCGGCGGTTGCCCGGGGTGATCTCGGGTGCGGTGACGGCCGCCGCGCCGACGCCGGGATGCCCGGTCAGGGCGGCCTCGATCTCGCCGAGCTCGATGCGCAGCCCGCGGATCTTCACCTGCTGATCGATCCGGCCCAGGAACTCCAGGGCGCCGTCCGGCCGGTACCGCACCAGGTCACCGGTGCGGTACAGCCGCTCGCCCGCCCCGCCGAACGGATCGGGCACGAACTGCTCGGCGGTCAGTTCCGGCCGCCCGTGGTAGCCGCGGGCGAGCCGCGCGCCGCCGACGCAGAGTTCGCCGGGGACGCCGAGCGGCACCGGGCGCTGCCGGGCGTCCAGGACGTAGGCCCGGGTGCCGGCGAACGGACGGCCCAGCGGCATCGAGGCGGTGTCCCGTTGCCCGTCGTGCTCGACCGCCCCGGTGTGCAGCAGGCAGGTCACGGTGGCCTCGGTCGGGCCGTAGCAGCAGACGAACCGGCCGGGCAGCCCGCTCGCCGCCCACTGCCGGGCGTCGGCCACCGTGACCACGTCGCTGCTGAGGTTGATCAGCTTCAGCCCGGTGAGCACGCTCGTGTCGTAGTTCATCGCCTCCCGGTAGTAGGCCGGGGTGGTCTCCATGACCGTGACGCCGTGCTCGGCGAGCCGGGCCGGGAGTTCGGCCGGGCTCCAGAACAGCGGATCGGCGATCACCACGGCGGCGCCGGTCAGCAGCGGGGCGGCGATCTGCTCCATCGCGACGTCGAACGTCAGGGAGGAGAGCTGGACCACCCGTTCGCCGGGGCCGATGCCGTACGCGTCGGCGGCGATCCGGCAGTGGTGGGCGTAGGCGCGGTGGTCGATCATCACCCCCTTGGGCCGTCCGGTGGAGCCGGAGGTGTAGATCATGTAGGCGAGGTTGTCCGGGGCCGCCGGGACGCCCGGCAGCTCCTCGGCCGCGTCGGCGGCGGGGTCCCCGGCGTCGAGGGCTTCCACGGTGAGCACCCGCAGGCCGTCGCCGGTGAAGGCGACCGCGTGCTCGGCCGTGGTGACCACGAACCGCGCCCCGGCGTCCTCGACGGTCCCGGCGAGACGCCGCCGCGGATGCCGGGGGTCGAGCGGTACGTAGACCGCGCCCGCCCGCAGCACACCGAGCAGCGTCACCACGGCGTCGATCCCGCGTTCCTGGCAGGAGGCCACCACCGTCTCGGGACCGGCGCCCAGAGCCCGCAGCCGCCGGGCGAACCGGGCCGACCGCGCCTCCAGCGCGGCGTAACCGACCTCTTCCGCGCCGAAGACCAGGGCGGTGGCGTCCGGGGTGCGGGCGGCCTGCCGGACGAACAGCTCCGGCACGGTCAGGTCGCGCTCGGCCTCGGGGAGGATCTCCGGCAGCCGGGCGGCGTACGGGTCGGGCCAGCTGCCGAGCAGCTGCCGCCGCTCGGCGCCGGTCATCAGCTCCAGCGCGGCCAGGGAGGTCTCCGGCGCGGCGGTCACCGACTCCAGCAGCCGCAGGTAGTGGGCGGCCAGCCGCTCCACCGTGGCGCGGTCGAACAGCGCGCTCGCGTACTCGAACCAGCAGTGCATCCGCCCGTCCGGGCGCTCCTTCACGGTCAGGGTGAGGTCGAACTTGGCCGTCCGCGGGCCCGCGTTGAGCGGTTCGGCCGGCAGCCCGCCGAGGGTGGCGGTCAGCCCGCCCATGTGCTGGTGCTCGAACATCACCTGGAACAGCGGGTTGCGCGACAGGTCGCGTTCCGTCCCCAGCTCGTCCACGAGCTGCTCGAACGGCACGTCCTGGTGCGCGAACGCCCCCAGGCAGTCCTCCTTCACCCGGGCCAGCAGCTCCGCGAAGGCCGGGTCGCCGCCCAGATCGGTGCGGATCACCAGGCTGTTGACGAAGAGGCCGAGCAGACCCTCGGTCTCCTCCCGGGTGCGGGCGGCCACCGGGACGCCCACCGCGATGTCGGTGCGTCCGGTGTAGCGGTGCAGCAGCACCTGGAAGGCGCCGAGCAGGGTCATGAACGGGGTCGCGCCGTGCCGGGAGCCCAGCTCGGCGACCGCCCGGCCGACGGCCTCCGGGACATCGACGATGACGGTGTCCCCGGCGGCGTCGCGGGTGGCCGTCCGGGGCCGGTCGGACGGCAGCTCGACCGGGGTGAGTCCGCCCAGGCGGCCCAGCCAGTAGCCGAGTTGGCGGCCCGTCTCCGGACCGTCCTCCCGGCCGCGCTGCCAGGCGGCGAAGTCCGCGTACTGGACCGGGCCGGGGCGCAGCGGCGACGGCCGTCCGGCGGCGAGCGCGGTGTAGGCGGTGTCCAGGTCGCGCAGGAACACCTTGGTGGACCAGGCGTCGAAGGCGATGTGGTGTGCGGCGAGCGCCACCCAGTGGTCCTCGGGGTCGGCGCGGATCACGGTGACCCGCAGCGGATGCTCGGCCGACAGGTCGAAGGGGGCGCACAGCGCCTCGTCGAGCAGCCTCCGGGCGCGGTCGGCCGCGTCGCCCGCGCCGCCGGCGTCCCCGGTGAGGTCCACCAGCCGGAACGCCACCGGGCCCGGCGGGTCGATGAGCTGCACCGGGCTGCCGTCCCGGTCCGCGTACCGGGTGCGCAGCACCTCGTGCGCCCGGGCCACCTCGTCCAGCGCGCCCCGGAGGGCGGCGGTGTCCAGCGGACCGCGCAGCCGCAGCGCGAGCGGGATCAGGTACTCCTGGCTGCCCGGCTCCAGCTGGTCCAGGAACCACATGCGCCGCTGGCCGAAGGAGAGCGGCGGCTCGCCGTCCCGGGGCACCGGCACGATGCCGTCGTCCGCGGCGCCGACGGCGCCGGTGGCCCGGTCGATGCGGGCGGCCAGGACGGCGGGGGTGCGGTCGGCGAAGAGGTCGGCGACCGTCATCTCGACGCCGAAGGCGCGGCGCAGCCCGAGCACCAGCCGGATGGCGAGGAGCGAGTGGCCGCCGAGGGTGAAGAAGTCGTCGTCCGGGCCGGGTTCGGGGATCTCCAGGACCGCGGCCATCGCCTCCACGACGGCCCGCTCGGTCGCCGTACGCGGAGCGGTACGGTCCGGGTCCGCCGCGACCGGCGGCTGCGCGGCCTCCTCCGGCCCGGGCAGCGCGCGCCGGTCCACCTTGCCGCTGGCGGTCAGCGGCAGGGCGTCCAGCAGCACCAGCCGGGACGGCACGACCGCGGCGGGCAGCCGCGCGGCGAGGTGGGCCAGCAGCTCCGTCCGCAGCTCCGCGCCGGCGGCCCCGGGGCCGGCCGGCACGGCGTACGCGGTCAGCTCCAGTTCGCCGTGCGCGCCGGGCCGGGCCACGACCGCCGCCCCGGCGGTCCCCGGATGCGCCAGCAGCAGGGCCTCGATCTCGGCCGGTTCGACCCGGACGCCGTGGATCTTCACCTGGTCGTCGGCCCGGCCCAGGAACTCCAGGGTGCCGTCGGACCGCCAGCGCACCAGGTCGCCGGTGCGGTACCAGCGCCCGCCCGGCACGGCGGCGTACGGGTCCACGCCGAAGCGTTCGGCGGTCAGCCCGGGGCGGCCCAGATAGCCGCGGGCCAGCCCCGCGCCCCGTACGCACAGTTCCCCGGGCACCCCGATCGGGACCAGCAGGTCGGCCGGGTCCACCACGGAGACGCCGACGCCCGGCAGCGGGGCGCCGATGGCGACCGTGCCGGAACCGGGCAGCCCCTCGCCCGCGTAGCGGTGCGCGGTCGAGTCGATGGAGCACTCGGTGGGCCCGTAGGTGTTGGAGATCTCGACCCCGGGCACGACCGCGCGCAGCCGCTCGCACAGGTCGGCGGGGAGCGGCTCGCCCGCCGAGCTGACCAGGCGCAGCGTCGTGCAGTCGGCCAGCGCCGGCTCCTGGACGAGCAGGCGCAGCACCGAGGGCACCAGCTGGAGCAGCGTGACCCCGTGGCGGGCCATGGCGGCGGCCATCACGGACGGGTCGCGGTGCGCGTCCGCCGGGGCCATCACCACGGTGCCGCCGGAGACCAGCGGGGACAGGAACTCCCACAGGGCGGCGTCGAATCCGATGGTGGTCTTCTGGAGCAGCCGGTCGGCGGCCGTCATCGCGTACGCCTCCACCGACCACAGCACCCGGTTGCGCAGCCCGCCGTGCGTCACCACCACGCCCTTGGGGGCGCCGGTGGACCCGGAGGTGTACACCAGGCAGGCCGCTTCGTCCGGGCCGGCCGGGTGGGGGAGGAAGCCCGCCGTCGCGCTCGGGGCGCCGGTCGCGGCGGACCACTCGGCGTCCAGGGCCCGGACCCGGGGACGGTCCCCGAAGCGGTCGCGCAGCGCCTCCTCGGTGAGCACCAGCTCCGTCCCGGAGTCCGTCAGCAGGAAGTCCCGCCGGGCGTCCGGGAGATCCGGCGCCAGCGGCACGAGGACGCCGCCCGCGGCCAGTACGGCCAGGAGCGCGGTCACCAGATCCGGGCCGCGGCGCAGGCTGACCGCGACCGGGTCGCCGGGGCGCACGCCCTCGGCGCGCAGCAGGCCGGCCAGCCACGACACCCGCCCGGCCAGCCCCGCGTAGTCCAGCGGGCCGCCGTCGTCGGCGACGGCCGTCGCCGACGGGGTGGCGGCCGCTTGGTCCAGCACCAGCCGGACCAGGCCGCGGCCGTCCCGGTCCCGGCCCGCCGGGCGGGCCGTCCCTTCGCCCCAGGCGGTGAGCGTGGCGCGCTCCGCCGGGGCGGCCGGCTCCAGCCGGTCCACCGGGGTGCCGGGTGCGGCGACCACCTGGTCGAGCAGGTGCAGGAAGTTCTGCGCCATCCGCTCGATCCGGTCCCGGTCGAAGAGCGCGGTGGGATAGATGAACTCGCCCGCCACCGTGCCGTCCGGACGCTCCGTCAGGTGCAGGGAGAGGTCGAACGCGGAGCTCCGCGCCCCGTCGTCCACCCGGGTCACCTCCAGACCCGGCAGCGCGAACGGGCGGCGGTGCGCGTTGTGCAGGGTGAACGCGGCCTGGAAGACCGGGTTGCGCCCGGCGTCCCGCTCCGGGGCGAGGGCCGCGACCACCCGCTCGAAGGGCGCCTCCTGGTGGCTGTAGGCGTCCAGAGTGGTGTTCTTCACCCGGGACAGCAGCTCCCGGAAGTCGGGCGCCCCACCCAGATCCGTGCGCAGCACCACCGTGTTGAGGAACAGGCCGATCAGCCGCTCCAGCCTGGCGTCGTCCCGGTTGGCCAGGGAGACCCCGACCGCGATGTCGTCCTTCCCGGAATAACGGGCCAGCAGCAGCTGATACGCGGCGAGCCCGGCCATGAAGAGCGTGGCGCCCCGCTCCTTGGCGAGCGCGGCGAAGCGGGCCGCCAGCGGGGCCGGCACGGTGAACGCGACCGTGTCCCCGGTGGCGTCCCACCGCGCCGGACGCGGCCGGTCGGTGGGCAGCTCCAGCGGCGCCACTCCCGCCAGCCGCTCCCGCCAGTGGCCGAGCTGCCGCTCCAGCAGCTCCGGCTGGGCCGCCCACCACTCGCGCTGCCAGTCCGCGTAGTCCGCGTACTGGAGCTCCAAGGGCTCCGGGGGCCGGACCGGCGAGGCGGCATCGGCGACGAACACCCCGTACAGTTGCCGCAGTTCGTCGGCGAGCAGGCCCCAGGACCAGCCGTCGAAGGCGATGTGGTGGAAGGTCAGCAGCAGGGCCGCGTCCTCCGGCGCCAGCCGGACCACGGCGACCCGCCAGGGATGGTCCCGGCGCAGATCGACCGGCGTGCCGGCCCAGGCGCCGCCGAACTCCCGCAGGCTCTGTTCCCGCCGGTCCTCCGGGACGTCGCCGAGGTCGGCGAACTCCGGCTTCACCGGCCCGGGTTCGTCGATGACCTGGACGGCGCGACCGTCCTCGTCGACGTACCGGGTGCGCAGCACCTCGTGCCGGGCGGCGATCTCGGTGAGCGCGGCGGTCAGCGCGTCCGTGTCCAGCGGGCCCCGGATTCTGAAGGTCTCGTGCATCAGATACTCGGCGGCGTCACCCGACCTGAGGTGGTCGAGCAGCCACAGCTGTTCCTGTGCGAAGGACAGCGGATAACCGCCGTCGACGGGTGCCATCGGTCGTGTCTCCCTGGGCAGGTGGTGGTGAGGGGCGGTGCGGGCGGACGGTCAGCCCCGCTCGACGGGTCCGCCGGAGGGCTCGGCCATCGCGACGGCGATCTTCCGGGGGCCGGTGAACGACTCCCGGGCGTGCGCGGCGAGCATGTTGTCGACGACCAGCACGTCGCCCTGCCGCCAGTCGAACCGGCGCTGTTCGGCGCGGTAGCAGTCCCGCAGATGGGCCACCACCTCGTCCGGCACCGGGGCGCCGTCGCCGTAGTAGGTGTTGGTCGGCAGGTCCGCCTCGTCGTACATCTCCCGCAGCGCGGCGCAGAGGTCGGGCTTCAGCGTGGTGACGTGGAAGAACGTGAGGTGGTTGAACCACACCCGCTCCCCGGTGACCGGGTGGCGGTGCACGGCCTCGCGGCGGGCGCGGGTACGCAGGCCCCCGGCGGTCCACTCGGCGACCACGCCGTTGCGCGCGCAGTACGCCTCGACCTCGGCGCGGTTCTCGGTGTCGAAGGCGTGCTGCCACGGGACGCCGAACCCGTCCGTGAAGTTGCGCACCACCATCCAGCCGCGGGCGGCGAATTCCTCCCGTACCCCGGGGTCGATGGCGGCCAGCACCCGCCGGGTGTCGGCGAGCGGGGTGGAGCCGAGGGTGTCGGGCGGGGTCACACAGAAGAAGAACACCGTCAGCGGCCAGGTGGCCTGGTAGGAGTTCTCGTTGTGCAGGAAGATCTCCTCCGACGGCGGATAGTCCGTCGAGGTGTACACCTGGCCCTTGATGGTGGACCGGGGCGAGGAGCGCTCGGCGTAGGCCAGCGGCTCGCCGCCGATGGTGCGGACCGTCCGCGCGAAGCCGTCCACCCCGTCGTGGCCGAAGCCGCGCAGCAGTACGGCGCCGTGCTCGCGCAGCCGGGCGCGGATCTCCGCGCGGGCGGCGGCCAGCCGCTCCGCGGGGGGCCCCTGACCGGGCGCGGCGGCCATCAGATGGGGAAGCGTCTGTCCGGACGCCCGCGGCCCGGCGGCCGTCGGCGCGAACAGCGCTGAAGGGTTCGCAGTCATACCCGCCAGGGTCGGCGCACCCCTCTCCCCCTGGCAGAGAACATCCGGCGAAGTCTTCGGCAGGGCGGGTGCGTCCCTTTCTGCGCGTCCTTCCCTGGGGCCGGTGCGCCGCCGCCGGGCACGCTGGCGGCACCGTGCGGCCCGGCCGTTCAACCGGTGTGCCGGGCATCCGGCGCGGCTGTCGAGAGGATTCCCATGTCGGAGTGGAGGACACGCCCATGAGCAGGGTCGCCGGCGACGCGGGCGCCGTTCCCGAGCCGCCGCCGTTGCGGCGCAACCGGGACTTCATGCTGCTGTGGAGCGGTTCGGCGGTGGCGATCATCGGCTCCACGGCGTCCACGGTGGCGTATCCGCTGCTGATCCTCGCGGTGACGGGCTCGCCCTCCGCCGCCGGGCTGGTCGGGTTCGTCGTGCTGCTGCCGGCCCTGCTCTTCCAACTGCCGGCCGGGGTCCTGGTCGACAGCTGGAACCGCAAGCGGGTGATGATGTGGTGCGACGGCCTGCGGGCGGCCGGCGCGGCCAGCGTGGTGCTGGCGCTGCTGGCCGGTCAACTGCGGCTGGCGCATGTGATGGTGGTCGGCTTCGTGGAGGGCACGCTCACGGTGCTCAACGGCCTGGCCTCCACCGCGGCGGTGCCCAATGTGGTGCACCGGAGCCAGCTGTCGGCGGCGCTGGCCGGGAACGAGGCGCGCGGCCGGGCCGCCACCATGATCGGCACCCCGCTGGGCGGCGTCCTCTTCGGCCTCGGCCGGGCGGTGCCGTTCGTGCTGGAGACCGTCGCCTACCTGGTGTCACTGGCGACGCTGCTGGGCATCCGCAAGGACTTCCAGGCGGGCCGCCCCGGCGAACCGGCACGGGCCGAGGCCGGCGCGGCGGCGGACAGCCGCCGCACCCGGGTGCTGAGGCAGGCGGGCCGGATGGCGGAGGGGCTGACCTGGCTGTGGCGGCGGCCCCTGCTGCGGACCACGGCGCTCCTGGTGGCCGGCAGCAATCTGCTCTTCCGGGCGCTCTTCCTGGTGATGATCGTGCTGCTCGCCGAGGAGGGCGCCCGGCCGGCCGCGATCGGCCTGCTGATCGGTGTGGCCGGGGGCTGCGGCATGCTCGGTTCCCTGGTCGCCGGCTGGTTCGGGCGCACCCTCCGGATGAACGCCCTGGTCATCGGCGCCAACTGGGTCTGGGCGCTGCTGATGTGCGTGCTGGCCTTCGGCGGCGGGCTGTGGCCGGCCGCGATCGCCTACACCGCGATGTGGTTCGTCGGGCCCATCTGGAACGTGGCGGTGGGCAGTTACCAGCTGGCCGTCACCCCCGACGAACTGCGCGGCCGGGTGCTGAGCGCCTCCAGCCTGCTGGCCAACGGCGCCCTGCCGCTGGGCGCGCTGATCGGCGGCCTGCTGCTGGACGGCCTCGGCGTGCGGGCCGCGGTGGCGGTGCTGGCCGGGTGGATGGTGCTGATGGCACTGGCCGCCACCCTCGCCCGCCCGGTGCGCCGGGCCACCATGACCGTGATCACCGACCTGCCGGGCCCCGTCCCCGCCGAAATCCCGGCCGCCTCGAAGACCCCGCCCCCTTCCGATGCCCCGACGCCCTCCGCCCCCGCCTCCGCGGCCGCCGTCGACCCGCGCTGAGCGGACGCGCACCCCGCCCGGTTCCCACGTCCCCCTTCCCCGTACGAAAGATGCCGGAGAACACCATGTTCCGTACCATGTTCAAGTCCAAGATCCACCGCGCGACCGTCACCCAGGCCGATCTGCACTACGTCGGATCGCTGACGATCGACGAGGACCTGATGGACGCCGCCGACCTGCTCCCCGGTGAGCAGGTCCAGATCGTCGACATCACCAACGGCGCCCGGCTGGAGACCTATGTGATCTCCGGGGAGCGCGGCAGCGGCGTCATCGGCATCAACGGCGCGGCGGCCCGGCTGGTGCAGCCGGGCGACCTCGTCATCATCATCTCCTACGCCTCCGTGGCGGACGCCGATGCCAAGGCGCTCGTGCCCCGCGTCGTCCACGTGGACCAGGACAACCGGCAGGTGTCGCCGGCCGGTTCGGACCTCGCCGAGCCGGCTCCGGGCAGCGGCACGGTCCGCGGCGACC
>NZ_JBAGJZ010000082.1:0-16356 GCF_037034285.1 Streptomyces tyrfis
TGTGAGGTTCGGCTGTGATGTCACTGGGATGTTCGGTTTTGTGTGTCACTTATGTTTAAGTGTATTGGTGCTGTTCAAGGGGTGGTTGGGTCGGTTGGTCATGGTGACAGTTCTCCGGATTTTTTGGTGACATGAGGCCGTGTTAGCTGGTGTCGTGTTTGTCGTATCTCCTTTGTTTCTTGGTCTTCGTGGAGCGTGTCCGGGGTGTTGTCGCTGGTGCTGATGTCGTGAGGTTCTGTTGGTGCGGACCTGTGTGGTGGGCTCGGGGTCGTTAGAGCTCGTAACACGATCTCGTTGAGATGCCCTGGCCGGCCGTGACCGGTGCAGTCTCGGTCATCTCGTGTCGGTTCCCCGACCGTCAGATCCTGCGTTGAGGGAGCCTGCACCCCCGACCGGAGTGCAGGCCGGCGTGCCAGTTTCTGGCCCTGCTCAGATGGTGGTTCCGTCGGGATTGATGGTGCGGAATCCGGTGTAGGGGACGAGCGCTGGAGGGACCTCGATCGAGCCGTCGCTACGTTGGTTCTGTTCGAGGAGGGCTACTACCGTCCTGCCGATGGGGAGTCCCGAGCCGTTCAGCGTGGCGGCGTACTCCTTTGTGGTGCCCCGCTTGACCCGGATGCCGGCTCTGCGTCCCTGGAAGTCTCCGCAGTCAGATACGGAGGAGATCTCGCGGAAGCGCTGCTGGCTCGGTAGCCAGACCTCGATGTCGAAGGTGCGGCGGGCGGAGAAGCCGAGGTCGCCGGCACGGAGGTCTATGACCCTGTAGTGGAGTCCAAGGCGCTGGAGGCATCCTTCGGCGTGGGCCAGCAGGAGTTGAAGTTGTTCCTCCGCATCCTCCAACAGACACAGCCGCACGAGTTCCACTTTGGCGAACTGGTGGAGGCGGATCACTCCGCGGGTATCTCGGCCGTAGGATCCGGCTTCTGAGCGGAAGCACGCCGTATGGGCCGTGAGGCTCAGCGGGAGGTCGTCTTCGCCTAGAGTTTCATTGCTGTAGAGGTTGACAAGGGGAACCTCTGCTGTGGGGATCAGGTACAGGTTGCGGTCGGCGACCCTGGTGGCGAACAGGTCGTCCGCGAATTTGGGCAGCTGACCCGTTCCTGTCATCGTCTCCGGTGTCACGAGGCAGGGAACGCTGTGCTCGAGGTACCGGTGTTCTTTGGTGTGCAGGTCCAGCAGGAATGAGGTGAGCGCGCGCTCGAGCATCGCCCCTGCACCGCGGAATACCGCGAAACGGGACCCGGACAGCTTGCTGGCCCGGGACAGGTCGAGGAGGCCGGCAGACGTGGCCAGGTCGACATGGTCGCGCGGTGCGAAATCGAAGGCCGGCTGCCGGCCCCATCGTCGGATCTCGACCGGTGGATCCTCTGGGCCGCCGTCGGGGGCTTCGTACGAGGGGACGTTGGGAATTGCCAGCAAGAAGCTGTTCAACTCGCCGTTGGCGCTGCGCTGCGCCTCGTCTGCCGATCGTATCTGGCTCTTCAGCTCTTTCGCGGTGTCGAGGTCGTTCTGATTTCTGGCGCCGCGTTGCTCTGCCAGCTTGCGGGTCACCGAGTTGAGCCTTCCTCGCAAGGACTCTCTGTGCGTGATGGCCTCTGCGCGTTGCCGGACAAGCTTGTTCAAGGCATCCGCGTCAAGGACGTAGCGGCGTCTGCTCAGCCGGTGTTCGGCCTGGGCATCCGGACGCAGCAACTCCTGAGGATCGTGCACGATGTCTCCTTAACCGGCGAGGGCACTTTCGAGCAATCTGGCCAGTTGGTCGGGGCCGACACCGACGAGGTCCAGGCAGGCCGCGACCACGTGCTCGGAGCCACCGGCCTCGCTCCATTTCTCGGCGACCAGTTCCTGGTGGTCGGTTCGGAGACCAGGCCCGATGCCGCCGCGCGGAATCGAGCGATGCTGGGTGTAGGACCTGCCATCGGTCATACGCACGTTGACTCGCGCGGGTGTGGGCTTGACGGCCTCAGTGAAGTCGTCCGAGGGGTCTCCGACGTTCCCCACCAGGTCGACGAGGTCCTGGCCCCCGAAGCAGCGGAGCCAGGCGCAGGCTCGCCCGCCCGCCTGCCGCAGCGCCTCGCCGAAGGGGGCGTCACCTCGCATCAGCGTGCGCGTCATCCCGCGGTCGTGGACGAGTCGTACTTTTTCGGCGAGGGCCCAGCGGTCGGCCTCTCCGACTGCGGGCAGGGAGAAGTCGTGGACGGACAGCCGCCCCGTTAGCAGGGCCGTCGCCACGGGATAGGGAGTAGTCAGAACGAGTGCGCCGATCGGTGTGTTCGGGCCGGCCAGGTAGGGCTCCGCCTTCCGGGCCGCATACATCGTGTACAGCGATCCCTCGACGAGGACTTCCTCCACGTCCTTCACGTCGTACGCAGGGATTCGATCGTGCAGATCGATGGCGCAGTCGATCGCTGCGTCGATTCCTGGGCCGCCTGGGTGGAGCTTGAAGGACAGGGTCTCGGTGTGCCAGCGCTGTCCCAGTCCGAGAGTGACGGCTTCGGGAAGCGGTACGTCAGCGAACTGGTGGAGGAAGCCGTCCTCGTGCTCGAGAACGTCCGCCGCTCCGTGCAGCCCTCCGTGCGCCGCATCGCATGCGTCCAGTCCCATGCGGACGCCCACGGGAACATGCAACAGCCGGGCGTCTGTGGTGACAAACCCGCGCATCAAGGTCCATGGAGGTGCGCTTAGGGCAAGAGCCAAAGCGTCCGTCCATACGTCGGCGGGAGCACGCTCGCAGGCAAGCCGGCCTGCGACCGCCCCCACCACATGGGTATGGAGCGCGGTCTGGCCGCGGAATGGGCCAAGGGTCGCTGCCGCCGTCACTCGAGCTGCACATTCGTTGGCGACGATCACCGCACGGAGCAGTTCGCGCCCGGACAGGCGCAGATGATGTGCGTAGGCGAGCGGGACTCCCACCGTCGATGGCCCCAGGTGTCCTGCGTATGCGGTGTCATCGAGGTTCAGCCATGCCCCGGCGGCGGACAGCACGCGGGCCGACTGCGCCACGTCGTCCTGCCAGGGCCGGCCGAGTGCCCTTGCGAGCCGCTTGCCGTCCTCCTGGCCGAGGCCAGAACGGATGGCGGCCAGCTGGGACAGGATGTGGCTGGCTGCGAAATTCTGTACACGGGTGGGTACTTCGCTGAGTTGGAGGGAGCTCGCCCACTCGGCGAGCAACGCCAACCGGCCGCGAGCGCTTCTGTCAGCCCCGGACTCTGTGTCCACGTCCCGTCACCCGCCTTGGCGCTGATCACGCGCGAAGACTGGCACCACGCCGGGCAGGACCTCGATGGTGATGCTGTGGCGGTTACTCGTCACGACTTCCCCGTCGCTCTCGAAATGCAGGGGGCTTCCATCGGTGCGTTCCAGCGCTATCTCGGCGCCGCGGGCGTAGGTGACGCCGGGGTGCCCCACGTGCTCGCCGGTCCGCATCAGGTCCAGCGCCGTCCGGGCCGGCAACGAGGCATCGAGCACGCAGACATCTAGGAGCGCGTCATCGGGAAGGGAGCGAGGCAAGATGTTGTAGACACCAGCACGGTGCCGCCCGCCGCCCACATTCACGAGCGTCGTGGCCCCTGAGTGGACGACCCTCCCGTCGACCAGCACTCGACCCAGGTACGGTCTGTATTTTTTCAGCGCCTTCGAGATGGCTTCCTGATATCGGTCGCGCCCCGGTACCAGAATTGAGCGGGATTCTGCGGTGGCAGCCGCGAAGAGGCCCGTGCTGACCCCGAGTACGACAAGCCGTTCCGGAGAGCTGATCCGGGCGAGGTCCAGCTTACGCACCTCTCCCGCGTCGCCGGTGAGTGCAGAACGCAGAGCAGCGTCCCAGGGAATGTCATCCCAAAGAGAGCGGTAGTTCGAGTTGCCCGTTCCGCCCGGCATGACCATCAAGGTCGGGCGGTGCGTACCGCGGCGAATTCCGTCCACAACCTCGCGCAGAGTTCCGTCTCCACCTACGGAGATAAGTACGTCAGGAAGGTCGGCACTCGGTGCGCTCTCTTTCAGTAGGGAACCGAGGAAATCGGTTGCATGACCCTCGTGTTGCGTCCAGAAAACATCAACGTGCCCGGAGAGGTCTGCGCACAAGGATTCCATCGAGGCAACGCGAGCGCGTGTCGTGGAACCAGCGGCGGGGTTCGCGATGATGATTACACGACGCTGTCGACCGCGAGGGAGACCATTGCCAGCCATGAAGTCACCGCGATCCACAAGAGAAATTAAGATAGACATCGCTGCGCGGAGAGGGCAGGATTCGAACCTGCGTGGGCCGAAGCCCGACCGAGTTGATACCCGGACCCCGATAGGCCACTACGGGCACCTCTCCTTTAAGCGGTCCGGTGATTGAGTCGCCGTCGCGCTGTTGATGGGTACTCTGCCCTATGGCTCTGACAGGTGTCTGACGCCTTTCTGACATCAGATTTCCTAGCATGCGACTGGAATTATTGACCTTCAAGATGTGGCGTCGGGGAGCCCGGACGTCTGTATGAGGCATGCCCAAGGGGCGTCAATTCTCGAATGCGGGCAGCCGATGCGCGCCACCTTCAGCGTGTAGGTTCTCGAGGGCTCGATCAGCTCCGTCGGCAACGCTCACAGAATTCCAAACTGGCTTCCCCGAAAGGAGTTGAACCACCCCGCAGGCCCCGCAACGGCCGACCAGCATCGCTCGCCTCCGCAACCAGTGCCAGGTCCTGGGCTGATTGCTGTTCCGCACGGTCCGGCATTGCAGTGCCATGCCGGTGACGGCTGTCGGCCATCGCGGTGCAACAGCCGTCAGGCCGTGCGGATCCATGTCCGTACGATCTCGGCGGTCCCGATGTCCGGCTTCATGGCGACCCCGCGTCGCTGCCTGCTCGGTTGGGCAGTTCGGGCGGAGGAGCGCACTGCACACTCATGGACATCAGCAGGCAGGGGGCGGGCCGCCACGACTCGATCCCCTGGGGGGTACCGGGCCTTGGCCAGGCCCAGAGCGGTTCTGTGCTGCGATGGGACGCTGCGGTGGTCGGCCAGAGTCAGAAGTGATCACGCCAGATTCGTCGGACGATGAGGGGGCGGAGTTTTTGTTCGATGAGAGTGGTGATTACTAAGGCGGCCGGGAAGTCCGTTGCCGCGCATGACGGGGGAGGGGGATCCGCTGGCCATGGCCTCGTCGCGTCCGGACGGTTGTGCTGCTGGCAGGAATGGCCGCTCTGAGGCGTGCGGCCCAACCGGGTAGGGAGAGGTCTGCCGAGACGCTCATGTTTCCCATGGTTACTTCATTGCTGTCCGTGAAGCAGCTCGGTGAGCCGGAGCCGGAGCCGGAGCCGGGCGGCTGGCTCAGGGAGAGCCCCGACGCAGAGGAGAAGGCCTGCCCGGCGGCCTGCAGTGGGGAAGGAAAGCCTCCTTCCTCGCGGGCGTGACGGTTTGGGCGGTTCGGGCACGCCAGGTCAGGGAAGCGGCCAGCGATGTTACGGAGCGTTGTCACTGACTGTAATGCGTTGTTGACCTGACTCATGTCGGATGAAACTATCGATCCTGACCGACGGTCGGTCAGTGGTTCGCTGGGAGGGGTAATGGCGCACCTTCGGCCCTAGCCAGTGGCATACCGACCCGGTCTGGCCGTCAGGGTTGTCGAGCGGGGGGCTGATTGCGTATTGCCGCTTGCCGCGAGCGACGCCGAGGAGAACTCGCAGCCGAACATCGGCTCGCCTGGAGCAACCCAACCTCCAGGGCGAGGCGCCGTGCCTGGCCATCAGAACGCGTCCATGACATGTGCCCCCACGGTCCCTCCCCACGGCGGCTCCCCTGCCCATGGTGAGGGGTGCCCCGTCCTCTTCCTCCACGGAGCAGTGATGCTGAAGTTCCAGATCTTGGGTGCCATCGCGATTCACTCGCCTTGCTGCACGATCCGGCCCAAGGGCGCGCTCCAGCGCGCGCTGCTGGCCACCCTCCTGATCAGCGAAGGGCATCTGGTGCCCGCTGAGAAGCTCATCGACGAGATTTGGGGGAGCGAGCCGCCCGACATGGTCGAGAACGCTGTTCATGCACACATAAGTCGCCTCCGGCGGAAGCTGACGTTGCTGGAGAAGGACACCGGTGCATCGCAACTGGTCACCCACCCCGGCGGATACCGTCTCGTTCTCGACGATGGCCAATTGGATGCCCTTGTCTTCACCCAGGGGTATGAACGCCTGAAGGATGCGTCCGGCACGCCGGCGGAGATCGCTACGGAGTGCCAACGCCTGCTGAACCTGTGGAGCGGCAGTGTCTTCGGCGGCCCGGTCGGCGGAGCGATCTGCCAGGCCGCAGCGGCCCGTTACGAAGAAGCCCGCCTTGCGGTGCAGGAAAGGCTCTTCGACTGCCAGCTGGACGACGCACAGCACGACCGTGTCATCCCCGAACTGCGCAAGTTCCTGATCACACATCCCTACCGGGAGCGGCTTCATCAGCAGCTGATGGTCGCTCTGTACCGGGCCGGGCGTCAGACCGAAGCTCTGCAGGTGTACCGAGACTTGAGGCGGGGGCTGTCCGAGGAACTCGGGCTTGCTCCGTCGCCGGCGATGCAGGCCTACGAGCGGGCGGTGCTCGAGCAGGATCCTGTCCTCAACTGGAGTTCCGTCCTGGGCCTGGCAGGTTCACAACGGGCTCTTCTGCCTCCCCATCCGACCCGGCGCTGACTGTTTTGAGGCCGGTCTCAGCGGAGAGGAAGTGGGCTCCCCGCCGCCGGCCCGGGGGAATTTCGCCGGCTCGGGGGCCCACTTCCGGTCAGTGCGCCTGGCGTTATGCCTGAGGCGCGGCTTGTGCGAGGGCGTCACGGTGTCCGGGGATGTGCCGGGTCGTCCGCATCTCGATCAGGTCGGACCAGGTGAGTACCGAGTCACTCACGTACTCCCCGTCGCGGTCGTGCATACGTAGCGTGAGCCGGGCCTGAGTGTCCGTGGGGGAGCATGCCACCAGCAGGGACCGCAGTTCCGCCCAGTTGCGACGCACGCTGTCGACGCGCTGCGCATGCGTGGTGGTGCTGATCATCTTCTTGATCCGGTCGGGGTCCATCGAGGGCTGATTGTCGACGGTGGCGGGGTGGCCGTTGATCTGCTCGCGGAGTGCGGTGGTGATGATCCGGTCGGCCAGTGCGATGTGGCACAGTCGCCAGTCGACATCGGCGCGCGTCGCTGCCTCGAGCGGCGTGGTGTCGGTGATGGCCTCGGCCTGGGCGATCAGGCTGTCGTATTCCGAGGCGAGTGCGGTGATATCCATGGGTGTGGCCCGTCGTTCTGTGAAGGGGTAGGAAGGGCTGGTGAAACGGCCTGGATCGCTCAGGCGAGTTCGCGGCGCTTGCGGGCCAGCGCGAGCGTGTCCAGTAGGCACAGTACGGCTACGACTGCGGCAAAGAGCTGCACAGCCGTCAGCAGGCCGGTCGACGTGGCCAGGAAGCCGACACCGATGACGGGGACGCCGACGCCGAGGTAGATGACGACGTAGAAGCTCGAGAGCACGTCCGCGTGCCGGTCCTTGGGGGCGAGCCGGTTGATTTCGGTGATACCGCCGAGGAAGGCCAGCCCCTGCCCGACGCCGCCGATGACGGTGGCGGCCAGCAGCAGGACGAGTGAGCCGGCGCCGCCGGCTACCGCCAGCAGGACCAGGCCGACAGCCAGCAGGACTAGGCCGGTGATCTGGATACCGAGCGCCTGGCGGCCTGACGCTGCGATCTGGGCGGCCACGGAACAGGCGAGCATCAGCGCTACTGCACCACCGGCCAGGGCGAGGTTGCCGCTGCCGGAAAGCTTGGTGACGTAGGTCGGCACCAGGCTCAGGAACAGTCCGATCACGGAGAAGGCCAGGAAGCTGGCCGTACCGCTGGAGACGAACGCGCCGCGCATCGAGGCAGGGATGGAGGGACGGCGTGGGCGCCACTTGGTGGAGGGCCGGGACGTGGGCAGGGTGGCCATGGTGACGGCTGCAGGTACCAGCAGCACGATTTCCACGACGAAGGGCAGGACGTACGGCGACGGGGCGTACTGGGCGAGCAGGCCTGCGATCAGCGGGCCGGCCCCCAGCCCGCCGACGGAGGCGACGGTCGATACCAGGGCGGCCCGGCGCCGGTCGCCGCTGGGTTCGAGCTCGCTCAGTGCCGCGGTGAGCGCGCCGGATGCCGCGCCCACGGCCAGGCCCTGCAGCAGACGGGCGGCGAAGAGCCAGGCGACGTTGTCAGCGAGCGCGAACGCCAGGGAGCCGAGCGCGGCCAGCAGCACGGCCGGCAGCAGCACCTTGCGGCGGCCGATGGAGTCGGACAGGGGCCCGGCGATCAGCAAGGAGGGGATCAGCGAGGCCACATACACCGCGAAGATCAACGTCACCATGAGCGGGGAGAATCCGAATAAGCGCTCATACCCGCGATATAAGGGGGTGGGCAGGTTCGTGCCGGTGAGCAGGAAGAGCAGCGTGTAGGCGGTCGCCCAGAAGCGGACCGGGCTCCCCGTGGTGGCCTTGGCGCTGACGGGAGCCGCCAGTGGTTCCGTCGTCATCTCGTCCTCGAAAGTTTGTCTCGCCGCGGGTGGCTCGCGGCATCCTCAGGGCCACAAACCATGACCGACGGTCAGTCAATCAAATGACCAGTAGTCAGTCAACTGGTGACCGACCGCCGGTCAGATAGGATGGGTTCGGCACCGTCGCTCGAACGGAGGTGGGCATGCCGGCGAAGGCACGGCGCAAGCGGGTTACCAAGAGCCCCGACGACCGCAGGGACGACATCCTGCGCGCGGCCGAGCGGGTGTTCGGCACCACGGGCTTCGAGCGTGCCACCATCTCCGAACTCGCCGACGCCGCCGAGATCGGCAAGGGCACCTTCTATCTCTATTTCGAGTCCAAGGACCACCTGCTCGGCGCCCTGTGGGAGCGTTACGTCGACGCCATCGTCTCCACGGCACGGGAGATCCTCGCGGAGAGCGATGCCTGGTGGCCCACCATCGACCGGGTGATGAGCGCCCTGATCGGGCACGCGCTGAAGAACGCCGAACTCCACCGGATCGTCTACGGCTCGGCCAACGCCAAGGCCCTCGAACTGTGCCGGCAGGCCAACCAGCGGGCCATTGACCTGATGTGCGACTTCGTCGAACAGGGCACGCACGCAGGCGCATTCCAGGCACTCGACACACGCCTCGCCTTCCGCATGGCATACCACGCCACCGACGGCCTGCTGGACGACCTCATCGCCCAGAACAGCGACGGTATCGACGAGCCCCAAGTGATCGCCCTGGTCTCTGAGTTGATGCACCGCGCGCTGGGCGACCACACCTATGTGGCTACACCCGCACCGGTCTGAGGACGACAATGGCGCCGTGGACCAGCCTGGACCGGTCCACGGCGCCGCAACGAAGGAAGAGCGGTCAGTCCGCCCCGCCGTCCTCGGGGCCGGCACCGGGTGCCGGAGCGGTCAGGACACCGACATACGCTCCGTCGGAGTCGGGACGGCCCAGGACATCGATCACCCCGCCCCACGCACCGCCCGCCGGTGAATCGGCACAGGCGAAGGCACCCGGCTGACGCATGTCGCGCACCAGCTCGTCGACGAGTTCCCGGGTGAGGTGGGGAACGGCATACAGATGGACGTAGGTCCGCTCCTCGCCGTCCTCATAGACCGTCTCGCACGAGAGCGAGTACTTGCGGACGATGTCCGCACCGGGCTGACGGAACCGCACCGTGAGGGCCTGCGGACTGCGGGCCACCCACAGGTCGATGCCGAGCCTGTCCTGCAAGGCCAGCAGCCGGTCGTGCGCGTAGCCGGCCAGTCGGTCGCAGTCGGCGGCCAGACGCACCAGATCGTCGTACGAATGCCGGGACAGGTAGTCCCACAGCAGCAGCGACGAGAAGCCGTTGCGGGACCCGGCGAACGTGGTGTCCGCTGCCCCGATGTACTCGGACGACTTCGGCGGGGTCATCTGCAGCCCGGTCCGTGTCATGTAGACACCGCACGCCCAGGGCGTTCCCATCCACTTGTGACCGCTCATGGTCAGCGAGTGCACCTCGGGCAGCCGGAAATCGAAGACGGGCGGCGCCTCGTCGACCATACCGGCGTCCCGGGCCATCTGCAGGTACGGGGCGTAACCTGCTCCGAGCGCGGCATCGATGTGGATCCAGAATCCGCTGCGCTCGTCGAAGGCACTGTCCGTGCCGCGATCGTGGTACACCCGCCGCCGGTCCAGACCGTACTGCGTGCAGATTTCCCGCACGGTCCGGGCCACTGACGGGACGTGGTCGTAGGCGCCCTTGAACGTCGACCCGTAGTTGAGGCTGACCAGGATCGGGTAGCCCCTGGCCGCGAAGAAACGGACCAGCAGGGCGAGTTTGTCGACATCTATGGCACCGTCGACCGAGGGCACCTCGGTCGGCCACGGAGTGCCCGGCCCGAGCGGGTTCTCATCCGGGTACCGGCAGCTGCCGATGCTGTGGAAGGTGTCGATGCCCAAGACCTGCACGGCCTTGGTGAGCGAGTAGTGCGTGTCCTGCGAGAAGAACGCCACGGGCTCATAGGCATGCGGGCTTTGTCCCTCGTGCCGCAGCGCCTGCGTGTAGACGACGGAGGCAGCCTCGCCACAGGATTCCCGGTGCTGGCGCCGCAGCAGTTTGCCTGAAAGGTAGTCCCGTGCGTTCCACAGCCCGTACAGGTTGCCCTCGCTGGACCCCATGGTCAGCGCATAGCCCCAGTACGTTTCCGGATCGTTCGCGTCGTGGGGCCACTTGGCGTTCCACAGAGAGGCGAAGTAGTCGAGGACGGCTCGCTCCAGGACCTTCGAGTTCAGGGTGTAGGAACTGGACTCATAGGGGTCACCGACGTTGTTCAGGTGCCGGTCGAGGTAGTGACTGAGATGCTGGTAGTCGAGGTCACTGGTGACCTGATAGCCGGCGAAGTTGCGGGTCTGGGCGTCCACGTAACGGCGGAAGAGACCCTCGGCCTCTGCGTACTGCTGCTGGTCCATTCCGTCCGGGGGAATCTGGACCTTGGCGAAAGGGACCTCCGGGACGTCCATGTAGATCTCCCGGGGGTCACTGGATGGCGCGGTGACATGCGGCACGCCGTCCACCGCCCGCAGCCTGCTGAAGGCTTTCTGCCATGGCATGTCCTCGGGCCCGAAGGGCAGATCCGGCCCGGAGGGAGCGGAGGAAGTTGACACGACGATGTCCTTTCACAGCGAAACGGCTCGGGAGCGCCGCGGTCCGGTGTCACGTCAGGCGGAGGATCTCCACGGCCTCGTCCAGGCCCATGTACGAAAGACGGGCAGCGGCCATCTTGTCCGTCCAGGCCTCGGCGGTGGCGTAGCGCTCCTCTGCGGTGGTCGCCAGCAGGCGCTGTCCGGGCCACACCTCGTAGTCGCCGATGAGGTCGGCGTGCTGGTGCATGCCCTCCTGGAAGAGGTGCTCGCGCTCCAGGATGTACTTTTTGTCGGGGATTTCGTCCCACAGCTTTCGGCCCCGCTTGATGATGTCCATCAGCCGAGTCCGGTAGCCGGGCTGAGCCAGCAGGTGCTCGCGCACGATGGAGCTGCCGACGGTGAGATGACGGATCTCGTCGATGGCTGCGCCGCGGGCGATGGCGCTGGCCGCGGGATCGATCAGGCTCCACTTGCGTTCGCTGAGCTCGGCCGCCGGCGCCAGGACGCCCTCGATGATGATGGTGAAGACTGCCACGCCTCCGATGAAGTCGCCCTCGTCGCGTACGGCGTGCAGGGCGAAGTCCAGAATTGGGTCGAGCACGTCCTGCTTGTAGTCCGCGGACAACGCGGCGATCGTGGAGTGCAGGTCGTCGGCGGGCACACCCATCTCGACGAGGTGATTGCGGAACACCATCGAGTGCCGGGCCTCGTCCATGAGCTGCGTGGCGAAGAAGTCCATCTCCGCGATTCCGGTGGCGTTGGCGACGTAGTACGCCAGCACCCGGGTCCCCTGCTCCTCGGCCACCGACCGACAGCCCAGCTCCAGGATCTGGGCATTCCGCAGGGGCCCGTCCGTGCGCATGTGCTCCGGGGTGATCTCGGCCGTGGTGTGCCCGGTCCTGGCCCGGTCCCGCAGGGTTCCCTGGGCGACACCGCTGAGCCAGTACGCCAGATCGCAGTGTTGCGCGGACAGGTCCAGGTTCATCGCTCCGTCGAGCAGCCCCGGCGCCTGGTCCCAGTCGGTCTCGGGCGGAAGGGAGTGGGTCATGTTGGCTCTACCTTTCAGGAGTTACCTACGAAGGGGTGCTACTCGAGGGAGGTGACACCGCTGGGCTGGCTCCGGCTCACGCGCACGACGTCGCGAAACTCGACGTCGTGTAGCCGTCCGTCGAAGTTGACCAGAGGCCTGCCAGCCCGCCCTTGGCCGTCGAGGACCTCGGCGACCAGCAGATCGTCGCTGGACCCCAGGGGGATCAGACTGGCCAGGCGGCACTGGAAATTGACGAGGGCGTCCTCCAGGACGGGCATCCCGGCGTTCGGATGCGCTGCCCACCGGACGTAGTCGAACTGACGCCGACCGCGCGGCCGATCCGGATTGGCGAACCAGTCGGCCACGGCCGACTGCCGGGAGGACAGAACGTTGACGGCGAACACCCCCCGCCGGCGGATCAGCCCCGTCAGATACGAACCGCGACGCAGGCTGACACCGATCCGCAGCGGCTGTTGCGACACCACGCTGACGGTGCTGACAGTCGCCCCGTGCTCTGCCTCGCCGTCCTGGACGGTCACCACCGCGACACCAGTGGGCAGTTGGCGGGTGAGTCCCCGCAGCTTGCGCAGCCGCTGCTCATCGGCTGCCGCCGTGGTCTCGCGGTCGGCGGCGGCCGTCGAGAGGGTCATCGCTGGGAGCCGACGGCGGGCGCGGCCGTCACCGACGAGGAGTTCTGCTTTGCGAACAGCCCCCGCGAGAGGCGGGCGAAGTCCTCATTGACCACGGGCTCGAACGGCAAGGCGAAGGGCTTGAGGAAGTTGCCGAAGACCCCTCGGTCGGCGCACAAGTGGATGGGAACCACCAACAGGGCCCACTCCGGGCCGCTGATCCAGATCCACAGCCCTATCACGGCCCCCTGGGTGATCAGGCTGTGCATCGTGTTGTACAGGACGTAATACGCCTTGTGGATACGGTGGTCCGGGCTTCGCCGATAGGCGATTGCCCCGGGGATGTACCCGATCAGATCGATGTACACGAATAGAAGGACCGCCGGAAGCCAGCGGACCTCACCGATGTGCGCGATGAAGACCATGAGCGACACTGCCAGGCCGGTGAGGTACTCGCCGCGGTGCAGGCGGGTCGTGGTGGGCGATTCGAATGAGTTGAGCTGATCCATGGTTGAACTCCGCCTCGGCGTACGTCAGATCTGCAAAGGTCCGCCATTGAAGTACTCGACCAGATGGGGCGAGGAGCTCGTGCGGCCGGGAGGATGGAAGGCCAGCGGGTGCAGCGCGGACGACAGGTACGCGACCTCCGGCGACTTGATGAACGCGATCCCACCGAGCAGCTCGACGGCTTGGTCGGAAATTGCCGCCAGAGCCTTCTGAACGGCGAACCGCGCGGTCAGGGCGGCAGCGACGGCCTGCTCCCCGAACATGCCGTCGCGCACTGCGCGGGCCACCCCCTCGGTCAACCCGACGGCCGACTCCAGTTGGATACCGAGGGCGGCCCGGTCGGTCACCGAGCCGCGTTCCCGCTTCATCACCAACTCCGTCAGGGTGCTGGCGGCGCCTACATAGGCAGAGGTGATGAGCAGCTCGAACCACACGAAGGTCGCGGTCTGCAGGTCGTCGAGTCGGCTGGGATCGTCCGGAGTGCCGCGGATGATCAACCGCTCGGGGACGTGCACATCCTTCAGGCGGACTTCGTTGCTCTGCGAGCCGGCCAGGACCGGGCTTTCCCAGAAGGGGTGCACCGAGATGCCTGGCGAGTCCGCCGTGATCAGCGGTACAGCGAGCGACGGCTGTCCGGTCCCGTTGGGAAGGATCACGCTCGTGGTGAGGATGTTCATCGAACGTGACAGGCTGCACGGCTTCTTCGATCCGTTGAGAACGAATCCGTCGTCGACCGGTGTGGCCGTTACCGAAGGGTTCAGGATGTCTTGCTGGGTCCTGCCTTCAGCCCACCCTGAGGCCAGGAGCATCCCCTCCGGAGCGACCCGGGCGAGTAGCTTCTTCTGCTCGTCGGTGGGAGGGATCACACGGTCCGTGAGCGCGAAGAGCATTGCCGCGGTGAAGTTGTGCATGGTCGCGGCCGCCGCCAGTGACGGGGAGCAGGCGCCAAGGGCCCGAGTCACCCGCACGGCATCAAGGGCGTCGGCCTCGTTACCCCCGTACGCGGAGGGAACGAGCAGGCCCGCCCCGCCATGCGCCCGGAAGATGTCCAGCACCGGGCTGTCCGCCGTCTCCCTTTCCAGGAGAGGGAGTTCCTCCAGTGTCTTGAGCAGCCCGGGGTGAAGGCGCTCGCACGCATCACGGGCAGCATCGAGAGAACGCATTCTGGGTTAACCTCCGGCGTCCGTTGGACGAGACAGCTCCCAGGCAGGGGCACAGGAAGCAGATAAGGGACCGTGCTGAACCAGGCATAGAATTCCCCGGGCTTATTGCACGTTCCGTCAGTCTTGCATGCGCCTCTGACGTTCACCTGACGCTTGATAATTCACGCACGTCAGGAGGGGCATTCTGACAAGTACGTGATAACCGTCTGACCTCTTCGCTGTGCAGGTGCTTCCGGGGATTGCGCACACGAGTGAAGCGCAGCAGGATATGCACCGGCATACATCAGCCCGGTGCGTGGCACCGGGGCTCTGCAGCGAACCGTAGTGTCTGAAAAGCGACAGGCGAGGAGCCTTTCAACATGGGTGAACGGGAGGTAGTGCAGAGTGCTTCGGATGTCTCCGTAGAACATGTGCTCAGCGCTATTCAAGAATTCAGCGCATCGGAGAACCCCAGCTCCTTTCTCGCGGTCAACGAGGGGAACTCGTACTTTGCTCTCCCGAACCGGCCAGGAGTCATCGTCTACCGACCGGCGGGAGAATACTTGATCCAGTTCGGTGGCCCCTTCGCCCCCGATGATTCCTATCTCGATCTCGTCCGGGCCTTCACTCACTACGCCCAGACCGAAAATCGCAAGTTCGCCATCATCCAGCTCCAGAAGCGGGACGCGGAGATCTACGCCCGTGAAGGCTTCACCGTGAACCAGGTCGGTGCTTCCTACGCCGTCGACCTGACCACCTTCACGCTGGCGGGGTCCCGGTACATGCAGCTGCGCAACAAGATCTCCAGGGCGTTGCGCAGCGGCATGACCATCATCGAGGCCGACTACGAGCAGTGGCAGGAGGGAGTTCACAGCATCAACACAAAGTGGCTGCCGCTCAAAGGAGAGGGTGCCCGGCCACTCGAATACCTGGTCGGGCAGACCGGCGGCGCGATGCAAAAGCACCGTCGCCTGTTCATCGGCCACGTCGACGGTGAAGCAGTCGGCTACGTCTCCTACTCCCCGGTCTACGGCAGCAACCCGGGCTGGATGCACGACCTGAGCCGCCGGCTCCCCGACAGCCCCGCAGGCGTCATGGAAGCGGTCAATAAGGCGGCGATCGACGTGTTCCGAGCCGAGGGAGTCCCCTGGCTGCATTTCGGGTTCACGCCGTTCACCAGCCTCAGCGACGATCGGGAAATGCCCGGCCACAGCCTGGGGTTCAAATGGCTGATGCACTACCTGTGGGAGAACCAGGTAGTCTACCCGGCCTCGTCCCAGCTGGCGTACAAGCAAAAATGGAATCAGAGCCTCGTGCTCACCGAGTACGCCGCATTCCCCGGGAAAGCAAGCGCCGAAGGGTTCGTCAACATCTGGCGGGCCGCGAATGCCATGTGAAAGAACTCACTACAGGATTGGTGTAAAGATGCCCGTCCACCAGAATTCCGCCACCGTACTCGAAGGAACACAGGAGCGCCTCGCGACCCTGTTCGTTCAGTTGTGCGGGAACCCGAACGACCGTGCAGTCGCACAGGGAGCGGACGAGGCCTTGCATCAGCTGGACTCTCTCCTTGCAACTGCGCACAGTGATGCGCCGTAGGTGAGAGGCAACTGATGACCGAGCAGGCCACCGGGGCCCACCATCCCCAGCCGCGGGCCCGTAACGGCGGATCCTCCGCCGCCACCGTTGAGCACGTCACGGGTGCGCAGTCCCTCATCCGCTCTCTGGAGGAGGTGGGGGCCGACACGGTATTCGGCATTCCCGGCGGCGCCATCCTCCCGGCCTACGACCCGATGATGGACTCCACCCGGGTGCGCCACGTGCTCGTCCGTCACGAGCAGGGCGCGGGTCACGCCGCCACCGGCTACGCGCAGGCCACCGGCAAGGTCGGCGTGTGCATGGCCACCTCGGGCCCGGGCGCCACG
>NZ_JBAGJZ010000083.1:0-15602 GCF_037034285.1 Streptomyces tyrfis
ACTTGGGGCCGGCCGGCGGGCGGGCGGAGGCGCCGTCCCGGGAGCCTGGCCGGCCCCGCGTTGTTCCCGACCGTACGTTCCGGCCCGAGAGGCAGTCAGCCACCCATGAAGCTCGTCTTCGCAGGCACCCCCGAGGTAGCCGTCCCCGCCCTGGACGCCCTGATCGCCTCCGGCCGGCACGAGGTCGCGGCCGTCGTCACCCGGCCCGACGCCCCGGCCGGGCGGGGCCGCCGGCTGGTCGCCAGCCCCGTCGCGGAGCGCGCCGAGGAGGCCGGGATCGAGGTGCTCAAGCCCGCCCGGCCGCGCGACGAGGACTTCCTGGCCCGGCTGCGGGAGATCGCCCCGGACTGCTGCCCGGTCGTCGCCTACGGCGCGCTGCTGCCCCGCCCCGCGCTCGACGTGCCCGCCCACGGCTGGGTCAACCTCCACTTCTCGCTGCTGCCCGCCTGGCGCGGCGCCGCCCCCGTCCAGCACGCGGTGATGGCCGGGGACGAGGTGACCGGCGCGTCGACCTTCCTGATCGAGGAGGGGCTCGACTCCGGCCCGGTGTACGGCGTGCTCACCGAGGAGGTGCGGCCCACCGACACCAGCGGCGACCTGCTGACCCGGCTGGCGTTCGCCGGGGCCGGGCTGCTCGTCGCGACCATGGACGGCATCGAGGACGGCACCCTGCACGCCGTGCCGCAGCCCCCCGACGGCGTCACCCTCGCCCCGAAGATCACCGCCGAGGACGCCCGGGTGCGGTGGTCCGATCCGGCCCTGCGGGTCGACCGGGTGGTGCGCGGCTGCACCCCGGCCCCCGGCGCGTGGACCCTGTTCCGCGGCGAACGCCTGAAGCTGGTCCAGACGGCCCCGGTGCTGGACCGCGCGGACCTGGCCCCCGGCGAGCTGTCGGTGGCCAAGAACAACGTGTACGCGGGCACCGGCTCGCACGCCGTCGAACTGCTCTGGGTCCAGCCGCAGGGCAAGAAGCCGATGCGGGGGGCGGACTGGGCCCGGGGCGTGCGGATCGCCCACGGCGAGCTGCTGGGGGTCTGAGCGGCCCGGGGCCGGATCCCGCGGAGGGCTTAGGCTTGTCGGGTTCGGCCCCTCACCACCAGCGGAGCACCTTTCACGTGAACGACCAGCAGCGTCGCCGTCCCGCCAGGCCCCATCGCCGCCCGAAGAAGGACCCCGTCCGGTTCCTCGCCTTCGAGGCGCTCCGGGCGGTCGACGAACGCGACGCGTACGCCAACCTCGTCCTGCCCCCGCTGCTGAGGAAGGCCCGCGCCGCGGGCGGCTTCGACAGCCGGGACGCGGCGCTGGCGACCGAGCTGGTCTACGGCACGCTGCGCCGCCAGGGGACGTACGACGCCGTTCTGGCGGCCTGCATCGACCGGCCGCTGCGCGAGGTGGACCCGCCGGTCCTCGACGTGCTCGCCATGGGCGCGCACCAGCTGCTCGGCACCCGCATCCCCACGCACGCCGCGGTCTCCGCCAGCGTGGAACTGGCTCGGGCGGTGCTCGGCGAGGGGCGGGCCAAGTTCGTCAACGCCGTCCTGCGGAAGGTCTCCGCGGACGACCTCGACGGCTGGCTCACGCGCGTCGCCCCGCCGTACGACGAGGATCCCGAGGACCACCTCGCCGTCGTGCACTCGCATCCCCGGTGGGTGGTCTCCGCGCTCTGGGACGCGCTGGGCGGCGGCCGCGCCGGGATCGAGGACCTCCTCGAGGCCGACAACGAGCGGCCCGAGGTCACGCTCGTCGCCCGCCCCGGACGCTCCACCCCCGGGGAGCTCCTCACCGCGCTCGGCGAGGGGAACGGCCTGCCCGGCCGCTGGTCGCCGTATGCCGTGCGGATGGCGGAGGGCGGGGAGCCGGGCGCCCTGGACGCGGTCCGGGAGGGACGGGCGGGGGTGCAGGACGAGGGCAGCCAGCTGGTGGCCGCCGCTCTCGCCGCCGCCCCGCTGGAGGGCCGCGACTCCCGCTGGCTCGACGGCTGCGCCGGCCCGGGCGGCAAGGCCGCCCTGCTCGGCGCGCTCGCCGCGGAGCGCGGCGCCGCCCTGCTCGCCGCCGAGAAGCAGCCGCACCGGGCCCGCCTCGTCGAGCGCGCGCTGACCGGCAACCCCGGTCCGTATCAGGTGATCACCGCCGACGGCACCCGACCGCCGTGGCGGCCCGGCGCCTTCGACCGGATCCTGATGGACGTGCCGTGCTCGGGCCTGGGCGCGCTGCGCCGCCGCCCGGAGGCGCGCTGGCGTCGCCGCCCCGAGGACCTGGAGGGCTTCGCGCCCCTGCAGCGCGGCCTGCTGCGCGAGGCGCTGGCGGCGGTGCGGCCCGGCGGCGTCGTCGGCTACGCGACCTGCTCGCCGCATCTCGCGGAGACCCGGGTCGTCGTCGAGGACGTGCTCAAGGGGCGAGGCGGCTCGCCGGTCCGGGCGGAGTGGATCGACGCCCGGCCGCTGATGCCCGGGGTGCCCGCGCTCGGGGACGGCCCCGACGTCCAGCTGTGGCCGCATCTGCACGGCACGGACGCGATGTACCTGGCGCTGCTGCGGCGCACCGGCTGAGGCCCCGGCCGGGCGGGACCGGCCGCCCGGCGCGGCGGGCCGAAACGTCCGGATCGGGGCAATGGCCGGGACCGGAACCCGCGAACTGTGACGATCCCGTGAGGCTTTGGCCCGCGCAGGGGCGGGGAAGTGGCGCCGGGCATGGCAGGCTTGGCACATGGCCCAGATCAACCCCAGCATCCTGTCCGCCGACTTCGCCCGTCTCGCCGAGGAGGCGAAGGCGGCCGACGGCGCCGACTGGCTCCACGTCGACGTGATGGACAACCACTTCGTCCCCAATCTGACCCTCGGCGTCCCGATCGTGGAATCGCTCAGCCGGGCAACGGACACCCCGCTGGACTGCCATCTGATGATCGAGGACGCGGACCGCTGGGCTCCGCAGTACGTCGAGGCGGGCGCCGGTTCCGTCACCTTCCACGTGGAGGCCGCCGCGGCCCCGGTGCGGCTGGCGCGCGAGATCCGGGCCAAGGGCGCCCGCGCCTCCATGGCGCTGAAGCCCGCGACGCCCGTCGAGCCGTACGAGGACCTGCTCCCCGAGCTCGACATGCTGCTGATCATGACGGTGGAGCCGGGCTTCGGCGGCCAGGCGTTCCTGGACATCATGCTGCCGAAGATCCGCCGCACCCGGGAGCTGATCTCCAAGCACGGACTCGACCTCTGGCTCCAGGTCGACGGCGGCGTCTCCGAGGAGACCATCGAGCGGTGCGCCGAGGCCGGTGCGGACGTCTTCGTGGCGGGTTCGGCGGTGTACGGGGCCGAGGACCCGGCCGCCGCGGTCCGCGCGCTGCGGGCCAGGGCCGACGCGGCCACCGCCTCGGCCGCCTGGGCCTGCCGCCACTGACCCGGCGCCACGGCCGGCCGGGCACGGACGTCGGCCCGGCCAAGGGCAGATGAACGCGGTCCGACGGGACCGGTCAGGGATCGCCGGATCTGACAGGATGAACGGCGTATCGAGAGTGTGAACAGCAGTGAGGAGATCGCGGTGTCTGCAATGTCGGCGGGACGGTCCGCCCTGCGGATGGGGCCCGCGGAGCTGGTGCAGGCGGCGGCCATGGCCCGCCGCTTCTACCTCGAAGGAAAGTCGAAGATCCAGATCGCCGAGGAGTTCGGTGTCAGCCGCTTCAAGGTGGCCCGGGTCCTGGAGACGGCGCTCGAACGCGACCTGGTGCGCATCGAGATCCGTGTCCCCGCCGAGCTGGACGCCGAGCGTTCCGACGCCCTCCGGGCCCGCTACGGACTGCGTCACGCGGTGGTCGTCGAATCGCCCGCCGAGGAGCCGGACGACGCGCCCGACCCGGAGAACCTGGGGGAGGTCGCGGCCGATCTGCTCGGCGAACTGGTGACCGAGGGCGATGTGCTCGGGCTCGCCTGGGGACGTTCCACGATCCACATGGCGGCCGCCCTGGACCGGCTGCCCCCGTGCACCGTCGTGCAGCTGACCGGGGTGTACGACGCGGGGACGGCCGAGCGCGGCTCGGTGGAGGCGGTCCGGCGGGCCGCCCAGGTGGCGGGCGGCGAGGCCCACCCGATCTACGCCCCGATGCTGCTCCCCGACTCCGCCACGGCCGCCGCGCTGCGCCACCAGACCGGCATCGCCCGCGCCTTCGAGTACTTCGACAAGGTGACGGTCGCCGCGGTGTCCATCGGGTCCTGGGAGCCGGGCATCTCCACCGTCCACGACATGCTCACGGACGAGGAGCGCGCCCACTACGCCTCGCTCGGCGTCGCCGCCGAGATGTCGGCGCACCTCTTCGACACGGAGGGACGCCGGGTCGGCCGGGACCTGGGGGAGCGGTGCATCACGGTCGAGGCCGACCGGCTGCGCCGGATCCCGGAGGTGGTGGCGATCGCGGGCGGGCGGCGGAAGGCCGCCGCGATCGGCGCGGTGCTGCGGTCAGGCCTGGTCACCAGCCTGGTGACGGATACGGCCGCGGCCGAGTACCTGCTGACCGAGTCGGCCGCGCCCCGGCGCCCGGCGCTGGAGCGGGCGGACCCGGACGGGGCCTGAGAAGGCCGTGGGGCGGCCGCCCGGCCGGCGGCCGGGCGGCCGGAGCCGGGAAGGGCCCGCCCCGGACGCCGACGGATGTCGCCACCGCCGTCCGGGGCGGGCCCTCCGGCCGGTTCAGTCCCGGGCGACGCCCAGGACCGTGGCCTCCAGATACTGCTCCGGCCGTTCGTACTGGCTCACCTCGTCCGGGTTGTAGCGCGGGGTCTGGCGCGACCAGTCGAGGTTGCCGCGCATCCAGCTCCGCATCCCGTCGAGATACGGCAGGAGCGTGCCGGAGAGCTGCGGGTACGCGCTCAGCAGCTCGGCCTCGGCGGTGAGGAACCGCCTGGTCTCCCGGTCGGTCTCCGCGCAGACGTGCTCCAGCGCCTGCCGCTTGCCGTGGCCCCGGTGGTGCCGGACCAGATGGACGAGGTTGTGGATCTCGCCGAGCATCTGCTCCTTCTCGTACGAGTACACGTCGTTCGCCCAGCACACGACGTTGCAGGACGCCTCCAGCGCGGTGATGAACCGGGCGTCGTTGTGGATCGACTCGGGGGCCTCGATCCCGGCGACGATCTCTATCAGGTCCATGCAGACGTGGATCGCGCCGGTGTGCCGCCGGTGGGATATGTAGGACTCCTCGGACGGCACCACGCCGGCGGCGCGGTTCCCGGCCTCCCAGGTGGTGGTCGTCGTGAGGTACTTCGTCAGGTGCCAGCCGAACCGGGTGCGCCAGTGCGGGGCGGCGTCCGGCGTCGTGCGTTCCCACAGGTCGACCAGGGCGACCACGGCGGCGGGCAGCTCCTCGTCCGGCACGCTCTCGACGCCCCGGCCCTCGATCACGGACCGCATCATCGCCACCACGTCGCGCACCCGCTCCGGACTGCGGCCGAGGTGCCCGTCGTCGAGCTGGTCGTCGACGAGGAACAGCCACACGAACCAGTCGGCGACCAGGTCGAGTCCTTCGGCGTCGGCGGTCGGATAGACCATGCCGACGAACGCGCCGAAGTCCGCCTGCTCGAAACGCTCCCTGGCCGAATCCCGGTGCACCAGACCGGTCTTGCGGGTCCAGTCGTCGAGGTGGACCCGGGTGTGTCCGACGTGCGGATTCGTCCGCTGGGGGAACGGGCAGTAGATGTCCGGCAGTTCACTATCCACGACGGGGTCCTGATCCTCTCCGGTCGTACCACTGGCGGAGGTTGTGACTCCTCCGCCTCCTTCTGGGGGGCTTCGTCGCGACCCACGGGACCTGCGGGTTTTGAAGCTACCCGACCCCTTGTCGCCAGGTCCAGGGATGATGATCGTGAATGATCCGGGCCGTACGGGGCAGCCGTCCGGGGCGAGGGCGCCGGGCCGGGCCCGCGCCGTCGCGGACGGCCGGATTCCGCTGGATTGCGGCGCCGGGGCCCCGGCCGTCGGGCTTGGAGGAACGCACGAGCGCCGGGGCCGTTCGCTGTCACTTTCTGGAAGCGCCCTGCACCGTTTCGTGTGAAAAAATGAGCATCATGCGTTTTCTTGAGCCCGGCACCGGTCGCCACACAGATTCCCCCTCGGTCCCGTACGACCTCACGTACGACGACGTCTTCATGGTCCCGGGGCGTTCGGCGGTCGGCTCCCGCCAGGCCGTCGACCTCTCCTCGCCCGACGGCACCGGCACCACGATCCCGCTGGTCGTGGCGAACATGACGGCCATCGCGGGCCGCCGGATGGCCGAGACGGTCGCCCGCCGCGGCGGGCTCGTCGTCATCCCGCAGGACATCCCGATCGACGTCGTCACCGACGTCGTCGCCTGGGTCAAGGCGCGCCATCCGGTCCTGGACACGCCGATCGTGCTCACCCCGGGCCAGACGGTCGCCGACGCCCTGTTCCTGCTGCCCAAGCGCGCGCACGGCGCGGGCGTCGTCGTCGACGAGGGCCACCGGCCCGTCGGCGTCGTCACCGAGCACGACCTGACCGGGGTCGACCGCTTCACCCAGCTCTCCGAGGTCATGTCCCGGGACCTGGTGCTGCTGGACGCGGACATCGAGCCGCGCGACGCCTTCAACCAGCTCGACGGCGCCCACCGCAAGCTGGCGCCCGCCGTCGACGCGGACGGCCGGCTCGTCGGCATCCTCACCCGCAAGGGCGCGCTGCGCGCAACCCTGTACACCCCCGCCGCCGACGCCGCCGGGCGGCTGCGGATCGCCGCCGCGGTCGGGATCAACGGCGACGTCGCGGGCAAGGCGAAGCAACTGCTCGACGCGGGCGTCGACACCCTCGTGGTGGACACCGCCCACGGGCACCAGGACTCCATGATCAGCGCGGTCCGCGCGGTTCGGGCGCTCGACCCCGGGGTGCCGGTCGTCGCGGGCAACGTCGTCGCCGCCGAGGGAGTGCGCGACCTCGTCGAGGCGGGCGCGGACATCGTCAAGGTCGGGGTCGGACCCGGCGCCATGTGCACCACCCGGATGATGACCGGCGTGGGCCGGCCGCAGTTCTCGGCCGTCCTGGAGTGCGCCGCCGAGGCGAGGAAGCACGGCAAGCACGTCTGGGCCGACGGCGGCGTCCGGCACCCGCGCGACGTCGCGATGGCGCTCGCGGCGGGCGCGTCCAACGTGATGGTCGGCTCCTGGTTCGCCGGCACCTACGAGTCGCCCGGCGACCTCCAGCAGACCGCCGACGGGCGCTTCTACAAGGAGTCCTACGGCATGGCGTCCGCCCGCGCCGTGCGCAACCGCACCGCGGAGGAGTCGGCGTACGACCGGGCCCGCAAGGCGCTCTTCGAGGAGGGCATCTCCACCTCGCGGATGTTCCTGGACCCGGCCCGGCCCGGGGTGGAGGACCTGATCGACTCGATCGTCGCGGGCGTCCGCTCCTCCTGCACCTACGCCGGCGCCGCGTCCCTGGCGGAGTTCACCGAGAAGGCGGTCGTCGGCGTGCAGAGCGCCGCGGGATACGCCGAGGGCAAGCCGCTGCACGCCAGCTGGAGTTGATCCGGCGTCCGGCGCAACCCCGTCGCCCCTCATGGCCGTTCGAGCCGTGAGGGGCGACGCCCTTTCCGGGTCCGCGGGGCGCGGTTGTCCGGTTCCGCTCCACGGGTGGCGTGGCCGCCGCTTCAACTGGACGCCCGGGTCAGTAATATGAGCCGCTATCAGCTGCCCGCCTCTCTGCGGTAAGGGATCTCATGTCCTTCTTCACTGACCTGGCCCACCAGTACATCGACGGAGAGTGGAGGCCGGGCAAGGGGTCCTGGGACATCATCGACTTCAATCCGTACGACGGGGAGAAGCTCGCCTCGATCACGGTCGCCACGGCCGACGAGGTGGACCAGGCGTACCGTGCGGCCGAGACCGCCCAGCGCGCCTGGGGCGACACCAACCCCTACGACCGGCGGCTGGTGCTGGAGCGGGCGCTGCGCATCGTCGAGGAGCGCGAGCCGGAGATCAGCGACGCGATCGTCGCGGAGCTCGGCGGCACCCGTCTGAAGGCGGCCTTCGAACTGCACCTGGCCAAGGAGTTCCTCCGGGAGGCGGTCCGGCTCGCGCTGCGGCCCGCCGGGCAGATCCTGCCGTCGCCGACCGACGGCAAGGAGAACCGCGTCTACCGGGTGCCCGTCGGCGTCGTCGGGGTGATCAGCCCCTTCAACTTCCCGTTCCTGTTGTCGCTGAAGTCGGTCGCCCCCGCCCTGGCGCTGGGCAACGCCGTGGTCCTCAAGCCGCACCAGAACACCCCGGTCTGCGGCGGCACCCTGGTGGCGAAGGTGTTCGAGGACGCGGGGCTGCCGGCCGGCCTGCTGAACGTCGTGGTCACCGACATCGCGGAGATCGGCGACGCGCTGCTGGAGCACCCCGTGCCGCAGGTGATCTCCTTCACCGGCTCGGACAAGGTGGGCCGGCACGTCGCCACGGTGTGCGCGGCCAACCTCAAGCGCGCCGTGCTGGAGCTCGGCGGGAACAGCGCGCTGATCGTCCTCGACGACGCCGACCTGGACTACGCCGTGGACGCGGCCGTCTTCAGCCGGTACGTCCACCAGGGCCAGGTCTGCATGGCCGCGAACCGGATCCTGGTCGACCGCAAGGTGGAGAAGGAGTTCACCGAGAAGTTCGTCGCCAAGGTGGCGTCGCTGCCCGTCGGCGACCCGGCGGAGCCGGGGACCGTGATCGGCCCGCTGATCAACGCCTCGCAGGCCGAGGCGATCACCTCGCTCGTCGACCAGGCGGTGGAGGACGGGGCCACGGCCCTGCTGCACGGCCGGGCCGAGGGCAACCTGGTGAGCCCGTCCGTGCTGACCGGGCTGCCCGCCGGATCGCCGGTGCTGTCCCAGGAGCTGTTCGGGCCGGTCGCACTCCTCGTGCCGTTCGACGGCGAGGACGAGGCGGTGCGGATCGCCAACGACACCCCCTACGGGCTGAGCGGCGCGGTGCACACCGGCAACATCGAGCGCGGCGTGCGGGTCGGGCAGCGCATCCGCACCGGCATGATCCACATCAACGACAGCACGGTCCACGACGAGCCCGTCGTCCCGTTCGGCGGCGAGAAGAGCTCCGGCCTCGGCCGGCTGAACGGCGACGCGATGATCGAGGCGTTCACCACCCAGAAGTGGATCTCGGTGCAGTACGGCCGCTCGCGCTTCCCGTTCTGACCGGCCGCCGGGCGCCCGCCGCACCCCGCGGCTCGCGCCCGGCGCGGCGGCGCCGTGGTCTACTTCGGGGACGGCCCCGTGCCGCCCCGAAGCAGACCATCGCAGAGAAGTGAACCGCCCGACGTGCGCCTGAACGACCTCGACGAACGCATCGTCCACGCCCTCGCCGAAGACGCCCGGCGCTCCTACGCCGACATCGGCGCGCTCGTCGGCCTCTCCGCCCCCGCCGTCAAACGCCGCGTGGACCGGCTGCGCGCCGAGGGCGCGATCACCGGATTCACGGTACGGGTCGACCCCGCCGCGCTGGGCTGGGAGACCGAGGGCTACATCGAGATCCACTGCCGCCGCAACACCTCGCCGGAAGCGATCAGACAGGGGCTCGCCCGCTACCCGGAGATCGCCTCGGCGTCCACGGTGACCGGCGAGGCGGACGCGCTGGTCCAGGTCTTCGCCGCGGACATGCGCCACTTCGAGCAGGTGCTGGAGCGGATCGCGGGCGAGCCGTACGTGGAGCGGACGAAGTCCGTGCTGGTGCTGTCGCCGCTGCTGCGGCGGTACTCCTCGGGGCCGCCGGAGCCGGAGCGCGGCACGACGTCGGCCCGGACCGCGGAATGAGACCCGCGTCACCCGCCTGACCTGGGAAGACGCCTCGCGCAACGAATCGCCGCGACGGGCCCGTGCGACGCAATGGATCGACGGTGGATGCGCAACGCTCGCGCCTTGTCCGCCCCGAGCGGCGAACCGTACCGTCGTTACGTCCCCGCCGCCCCATCGCCCGAGGTCAGCCATGCCGTCGTTGCGCACCGCCCTGCTCCAGAGCTCCGGACGTCCCGGACACGTGGCCGGAAACCTGGCGGCCCTCGACGACGCGGCGCGGCGGGCGGCGGACGCCGGGGCCCGGCTCCTGGTCGCCCCCGAGCTCTTCCTGACCGGGTACGCCATCGGCGCCGACGTGTCCCGGCTGGCCGAACCGGCCGACGGGCCCTCCGCCGAGGCCGTCGCCGCGACCGCCGCCCGGCACGGACTGGCGGTCCTCTACGGCTACCCGGAGCGCGCGGGCGGGCGGCTCTTCAACGCCGCACGGCTCGTCGGCGCGGACGGCGCCGCCCTGGCGAACTACCGCAAGACCCACCTCTTCGGCCCCTTCGAGCAGGAGTGGTTCACCCCCGGCGAGCAGCCCGTCGTCCAGGCCGAACTGGACGGCGTCCGCGTCGGCGTCCTGATCTGCTACGACGTCGAGTTCCCGGAGAACGTCCGCGCGCACGCCCTCGCCGGCACCGACCTGCTGCTGGTGCCGACCGCGCTGATGCACCCCTTCCCGTTCGTCGCCGAATCGCTCGTACCGGTCCGGGCCTTCGAGAGCCAGATGTACGTGGCGTACGCCAACCGGACCGGCCCGGAGGGCGAGTTCGAGTTCCTCGGACTGAGCTGCCTGGCCGGCCCCGACGGCGCCGTCCGCGCCCGCGCCGGACGCGGCGAGGAACTGGTCGTCGGCGACGTCGACCCCGCCCTCCTCGGCGACTCGCGCGCGGTCAACCCGTATCTGCGCGACCGCCGCCCCGGCCTGTACGGCTCCCTCGTCTGAGCCCCGGGCCCGCCTCCTCCCTCACCGTTCCACCGTTCCCGTTCCGCCGTACCCGTTTCCGCGCAAGGAGTCCGCACCCCATGACGTCCACGGTGCCCAACGCCGCCCAGCACACCGACGCCGACGGGCCGATCACCATGTTCGGGCCGGACTTCCCGTACGCGTACGACGACTATCTGGCCCACCCCGCGGGGCTCGGGCAGATTCCGGCGACCGAGCACGGCTCCGAGGTCGCCGTCGTCGGCGGCGGGCTCTCCGGCATCGTCGCCGCGTACGAGCTGATGAAGATGGGCCTGCGGCCCGTGGTCTACGAGGCCGACCGGATCGGCGGACGGCTGCGCACCGTCGGCTTCGACGGCTGCGACCCCGGACTCACCGCGGAGATGGGCGCGATGCGTTTCCCGCCGTCCTCCACCGCGCTCCAGCACTACATCGACCTGGTGGGCCTGGAGACCAGGCCGTTCCCCAACCCGCTCTCCCCGGCCACCCCGTCGACCGTCGTCGACCTCAAGGGCGAGTCCCACTACGCGCGCACCATCGACGACCTGCCTCAGGTGTACCGGGACGTGATGAACGCCTGGAACCGGTGCCTGGAGGAGGACGCCGACTTCTCCGACATGAACCGGGCGATGCGCGAACGCGACGTGCCGCGCATCCGGGAGCTGTGGTCGAGGCTCGTCCGCGAGCTCGACAACCAGACCTTCTACGGGTTCCTCTGCGACTCCGACGCGTTCCGTTCGTTCCGGCACCGGGAGATCTTCGGCCAGGTCGGCTTCGGCACCGGCGGCTGGGACACCGACTTCCCCAACTCCATCCTGGAGATCCTGCGCGTCGTCTACACCGAGGCGGACGACCACCACCGCTCCATCGTCGGCGGCAGCCAGCAGCTCCCGCTGCGCCTCTGGGAACGCGAGCCGCGCAAGATCGTCCACTGGCCGCTCGGCACCTCGCTGTCCTCGCTGCACGACGGCGAACCGCGCCCCGCGGTGACCCGGCTGACCCGCACCGCCGGGAACCGGATCACCGTCACCGACGCGAGCGGCGACATCCGCACCTACCCGGCGGCCGTCTTCACCGGACAGTCCTGGCTGCTGCTCTCGAAGATCGACTGCGACGAGGCGCTCTTCCCGATCGACCACTGGACGGCGATGGAGCGCACCCACTACATGGAGTCGTCCAAGCTGTTCGTCCCCGTCGACCGGCCGTTCTGGCGGGACGAGGCCGTCGACGACAGGGGGGTCCCGACCGGGCGGGACCGCATGTCGATGACGCTCACCGACCGCATGACCCGGGGCACCTACCTGCTGGACGACGGCCCCGACCGGCCCGCCGTCATCTGCCTCTCGTACACCTGGTGCGACGACAGCCTGAAGTGGCTGCCGCTCTCCGCGAACGAGCGGATGGAGGTCATGCTGAAGTCGCTGGGCGAGATCTACCCGGACGTCGACATCAGGAAGCACATCATCGGCAGCCCGGTCACCGTCTCGTGGGAGAACGAGCCCTACTTCATGGGCGCGTTCAAGGCCAACCTGCCGGGCCACTACCGCTACCAGCGGCGGCTGTTCACCCACTTCATGCAGGACCGGCTGCCCGCCGACCGGCGGAACGTCTTCCTCGCCGGGGACGACATCTCCTGGACGGCCGGGTGGGCCGAGGGCGCCGTGCAGACCGCGCTCAACGCCGTCTGGGGCGTGATGACCCGGTTCGGCGGCGCGACCGACCCGACCAACCCCGGCCCCGGTGACGTCTTCGACGACATCGCCCCGGTCGAACTCCCGGAGGACTGAGGGGCGTACAGAACGGCGCGGCCCCGCCCCCCGGCGGCGCATTCCGGGGGAGCGGGGCCGCGCCGTGCCCGGTCCGCGTCAGGCCGGCCGGCAGAGGCTGCGCTGACGGCCCAGGCCCGAGATCTCGACCTCCATCACGTCGTCCGGCCCCAGATACGGGAAGCGGCCGGACAGCGCCACGCCCTGCGGGGTGCCGGTGTTGACGATGTCACCGGGCTCCAGCACCAGGTACTGCGACAGATGGTGCACCAGATGCGCCACGCCGAAGATCATGTCCGCGGTGCTCGAGTCCTGCCGGGGCTCGCCGTTGACGAAGCTGCGCAGCCGCAGCCCCTGTGGGTCGCCGACCTCGTCGGCGGTCACCAGCACCGGGCCCAGCGGGTTGAACGTGGCGCAGCTCTTGCCCTTGGACCACTGGCCGCCCGACTCCTCCAGCTGGAAGGCGCGTTCGGAGACGTCGTTGCTGACGGCGTAGCCCGCGATGTGCGCGGCGGCGTCGGCGGGGGAGTCCAGGTACGACGCGCGGCGGCCGATGACGACGGCCAGCTCCACCTCCCAGTCGGTCTTCTTCGAGCCGCGCGGGATCAGCACGTCGTCGTGGGGACCCACGACCGTGTTCGGCGACTTGTAGAAGAGGATGGGCTGTTCGGGCGGCTCGCTGCCGGACTCCGCCGCGTGCGCCGCGTAGTTCTGGCCGATGCAGAGCAGCGCGGAGGGGCGGGCCACCGGGGCGCCGATCCGCTCGCCGGTGATGTCGGTCGCGGGGAGCGCCGACGGGTCCGGCACCAGGTCCGGGTCCTCGGCCAGCGCGGCGAGGAACGCGCCGTCGATGTCGCCGGTGATCCCGGAGAGGTCGTAGTGACGGCCCTCGGGGCCGGCGAGGACGGGGCGCTCGTGGCCGGGCAGGCCGATGCGCATGAATCGCATGGAGGTGAACTCTCCTGGTCTTTCGGGGTGTTCGGGGGTACGGGAGGGGAGCTTCGCGCCGGGCCCGTCAGTGCAGGCGGGCCAGGGCGTCGGCGGTGACGGCGTGCGCCGGGGGACGGCCGGCGAGCAGCCGCAGCACCTCGTCGACGGCGCTCGCGCCGAGCCGTCGGCGGCACTCGACGGTGCCCGCCGCCTGGTGCGGGGTGAGCAGCACGTTCGGCAGGGAGCGCAGCGGGTGGTCCACGGGCAGCGGCTCGGCGTCGAAGACGTCGATCGCCGCGTCCAGCCGCCCCGAGGACACCTCCGCCAGCAGCGCTTCCTCGTCGACCAGCCACGACCGCGCGGTGTTGACCAGGCCCGCCCCGTCCGGCATCAGCGCCAGCTGCGCGGCGCCGATCATCCGGTGCGTCTCCTCGGTGACCGGCGCGTGCACGGCCACGATCCGGCTGCGCGTCAGCAGCGTCTCCAGCGGGACCGGGTCCACGCCGAGCGCCTCGGCGTCCGCCTCGGACAGATACGGGTCGGTGACGCTCACCCGCGCGCCCATCGCCCGGGCCAGGGCGATGTAGGCGCGGCCGGTGCGGGAGGCGCCGACGACCCCGACGTCGCTGCCGTGGATCTCGTGGCGCGGCGGGGCCTGGCCGGCCTCGTCCCAGTCGGCTCCGCCGCGCAGGGCGTGGTCGAAGCGGTGGATGCGGTGCAGCAGGGCGAGGGTGAACGCCAGGGCCACCTCGGCGACCGGGCGGGCCATCGCGTCACCGGCCTGGGTGACCGCGACGCCCCGCCGGAACACGTCCTCGGTGACGTACGGGGCCACCGCCGATCCGGTGTGCGCCACCAGCTCCAGCCGGTCCGCCGAGGCCAGCAGCCCGGCGTCCACCCGGGGCGCGCCCCACGAGGTGATCAGCGCCCGGGCGCCCGGCAGCGCGGCGGCGAGCGCCGCCCGGTCGGTGTGGTCGTCCAGAACCACCGGCTCCGCAGCCCGCTCCAGCTCCCGCCACACCTCGGCGGTGAAGAACTCCTCCCGCAGCCGGGGCGGCACGGCGACGACCACCCGGTCGCGGGCGGCGCCGGCGGGTTCAGGACAGCCAGTCATCGAGGTGCTCCGCGACGAACGCGTCGTCGGTCAGCCACGGGTAGGCGGCGGCCACCCGGCCGATCTCCTCGGCCTGCCCGGGGGAGAGCGTCTCGGCCGGGTCCAGGCAGCGGATGTTCGCCAGCAGGCCCTGCCGGTGCAGCACCTCGTGCACCCCGGCGATGCAGCCCCGGAACGCGCCGCGCACGTCGAAGACCGCGCTGTTGGCGTCGGTCAGCTCGGGGCGGCGGGCCAGGCAGCGCACCATGGCCTCGTGGTCGCCCGCGCGCGCCCGGCGGACGTCCTCCAGGAGCGCGACCGCGGACGTGGTCCACACCGCCCACTGCCCGAGCAGCCCGCCCGCGAACCAGCGCCGTTCGCCGCCCGCGGTCTCGTACGGGGTGAGCAGGTCGCCGATGATGTCGTCGTCGTTGCCGGTGTACAGCGCCACCTCGCCGGCGCGGTCGGCGGCGGCGACGGCCCGTACGACGTCGGCGGTGCGGTAGCGGTCGAACGGGGCGATCTTCACCGCGGCCGTGTTCGGCAGGTCGGTGAAGGCCGACCAGAACTCCGGCGACAGATACCGCCCTCCGACGGCCTCCTGGAGGTAGAAGCCGATCACCGGCAGCACCTCCCCGACCGCCCGCGCCCGGTCCAGCAGGCCCTTCTCGTCCGCGCCGGGCACGGCCGGGCTGAGCAGCACCGCGTCGTAGCCCAGCGCGGCTGCGGTCTCGGCCTCGGCGACGGCCTGCGCGGTGTACCCGCAGGCCCCGGCGACCTTGACGAACGGACGGCCGGCCTCGGCGTCGATCGTCTCGGCGGCCAGTTCCAGCACCGGCCGGAACAGGCCGATGGCCGGTTCGCGGATCTCGAACTGGGTGGTGTGCACGGCGACGGCGACACCGCCCGCGCCCGAGGCCAGGTAGTAGCGGGTCAGCGCCCGCTGGCGGCGCTCGTCGAAGGAGCCGTCGTCGTGCAGGGCCAGCGGGTGGGCGGGGATCACCGCGCCGTGCGCGAGCGCCTCCAGGGCGGACGCGGAACGGTCGGTGACGGACTGGGCGGGGGGAGTGG
>NZ_JBAGJZ010000084.1:0-15327 GCF_037034285.1 Streptomyces tyrfis
GGGGCGGTCGGCGGCCTTGAGGGCATTGCGACCGAAGTGGTCGGCGTCGTCCGCGGGCGCGGCCGGCGACTCGGCGGACGGGCCGCCGGGCTCGGGGACGCCGCGTCCCGGCTTCTCGGCGTCGGCGGTCCGGGGGTGAGCGGTCGCCGCCGATACGGCGGAGCGCTGCTCGGCGGCCTGCCCCGGCGCGGAGAACAGGCCCACACCCAGGCATGCCGCCAGGACCACAGTGGACAATCCGGTGAATCTCTGTCGAACCGTTCGATTCTTCACGTTCCGCCTCCCAGCGGTGCGTTGACCGCGCCACGGCGCGGGTGGGGGGTACGAGGGAGCGGGGCCCACTGGGTGACATGAGCACGGCGCTTCACCTCGCGCGCTGTACAATGGCACATGTCACATGGCCTTAGGAACCCCTCTCGCATACGTTGCTCTTCAGAAGAACTCGCGGCCCGTGCAAGGGACTTCGTCTGGCCGTCGGTATGCGCCGGTCGCCGACGCCGGACGTCTCACCGAGGAGCAGTCGTCCCGGCCGGATCCCGAACCCCGCCTCCTGGACCGGGGCTTCGTACACCGCCGAGAGGCCGAGGAGTGACGATCGCCGTCCCAAGCCTCTTCCGCCGGGCCCGTCCGGACGCCCGGGAGAGGCCGCTGTCCGGGGCGCGGCCGGCCGACCCGCGCGCCCCGTCGTGTTTTTCGCGGTCCTGCAAGCGGGCCCCTGGCCTCCGGGCCCGGCATGGCTTTTGCCCCCTGTCGAACAGATGACAATGCCGTTGCTTTAAACTCTCAATCACGGCATGAGCCCCTGTGTTCACACTCCGAGGGACGCCGCAGGAGCGGCTGACGATCGTCCCGTTGACACTCGACGACGAGTGCGAGGTCGTCAACCGGCTCCACCATCACCACAAGAAGACGCGGGGCCACAGGTTCAGTCTCGGCGTGCGGCGCCCGAACGGTGCGCTCTGCGGGGTGGCCATCGTCGGCCGCCCCGTGGCCCGCTCTTTCGACAATCGGCTCACTGTCGAGGTGACCCGCGTCGCCACAGACGGCACCCGAACGCGTGCAGCGCCGTGTACGGGGCGGCCCGGGGCGCCGCATCCCGGATGGAAGCCGATCGCGGAACTGCGCCCGCGCACGGGATGGGACACCCCGTCGGGACGCCGTGAGGACCGGGGCACGGACGGCGTGTGTCCCGTCTCGCTCAAAGTGAGGCATGACAAAGCTCTGACCTGCGGTGCCTCAGATTGAGCGAGACGCAGAGATGCTTCCGGTCTCGCTCAATCTGAGGCATTCAGCCGAAACCCACCTGCTGTCCCATCGTGCGCCCGCGGCGAGTCGTCAGGCGGGTTGGACGGTGATGGTGCAGAGGCGCTTGGTGGCCCGGGTCAGGGCTACGTACAAGTCCCTTTCCCCACCGGGACGGTTCGTGATGATTTCCTCGGGATTCATGACGACGACCCCGTCGAATTCCAGGCCGCGTGCTTCGGACGCCGGCACGATGCGTGCGTGGTGAGCGACGCCCTGGGCCGTCAGCTCACTCACCCTGGTGTCCGCGCAGATCACTCCCAGAAGCTCGCCCGGGTGCGCGGTGCTCTGAGCGCGGAGTTCCTGGACGACGGCGGTGAACAACCCGTCCGCAGGTGTGGTCACGGTGCGAGGGCTCTCACCGCTTCGCAGTGACCGTGTGGGTTTCTGGTCCGGAGCGATCCGCGTGAGCAGGTCCCGGACGCTCTCCAGGATCTCCTGCGTGGTGCGGTAGCTGGCGGTCAGGTTGTGCAGTTTGAACCGCGGTCCCACGTGGGGGCTCAGTGCTTCCTTCCAGTCGCGTGCTGTCGCGACCGGGCCTGCCTGGGCGAAGTCACCCACTAGCGTCATCGACCGTGCCGGACAGCGGCGGACGATCATCCGCCACTGCATGGCGGTCAGTTCCTGCGCCTCGTCGACCACGACGTGCCCGTACGTCCGCTTGGGAGGGCCGTCGACCAGGCTCGCCGCCTCGTCCAGCAACGGCACATCGGCATCGGTCCACGGGTCCTCCGGACCGAGCAGCAGAAGGGACCGCTCCTGCGGGGTCAGGCGGGGCAGGCGCTCGGCGAGAGCATCGACGTTCGTCAGGAGCGCCTTCACGAGGTCACCGGGTACTAGCCGCGGCCACAACACCTCGACCGCTCGGTCGACGCCGGCGTCGTCGAGGAGATCGGTTCGGATGGCGTCCAGGTCCAGCTCGTGGACCGGACCTGAGTCGGCCGCACCTTCGGCGCGGCGCTGGGCGACTCCCGTGAACCGGTCGAGGTTCAGGCCCGTCATCCTTTCGGCATCGGCGTCGATCTGCTCCAGGAGGTCGCCCATGTCTCGTTGCATCGCGTCGGTGACGGCGTCGACCAAGAGCTCTTTGAACACCTGGCGCGCGGGGTTGTGCCCCGGTACGGCGGTCACGGCGGCGTCGCGTGCCGTGGCGACTTCCTCGCCGGAGAGGTGAACCAGTTCCTGTCCGACCCGCACGGTGAAGTCACCGGCGGGGGCTTGGTGGACGTGCAGCAGGCCGGCCAGGGCGTCGGCGAGGCCGGAGCTGCCCTTCAGACGCGCCGTATCGAGCGGGTCCACGGTGTCCGTGGACACTCCGGCCAGTTCCTGGCAGGTCGCCAGGACGACGTCGTTCTCGCCGAGCGAGGGAAGGACCTGGGAGATGTAGTCGAGGAATCGGGCGTTCGGGCCCACCACCAGGACACCCTCTTCCGCGGCGCGCGGGAACGCGTACAGGACATAGGCCGCCCGGTGCAGGGCGACCACCGTCTTGCCGGTGCCGGGCCCGCCCTGCACCACGGTCACCCCGCGGTGGGCGGAGCGGACGATCGCGTCCTGCTCGGCCTGCAGCGTCGCGACGGCCGCGTGCATCCTGCCCGTACGCCGTGCCGACAGAGCCTCGGTCAACGGGCCGTCCCCCACGACGTCCTCGTCGGTCGGGGCGGTCCCGTCCAGCAGTTCGTCGCTCACCGAGATGACCGTGCACTCCTCAAGGCGCAGGTGCCGGCGCCGCCGCAGGTCCATCGGGTGGACCGGTGTCGCCTCGTAGAAGGGCCGCGCCGCGTTCGCGCGCCAGTCCACGAGCAGAGGCAGGTCATCCTCCTCCGTCTGCAGTCCGATCCGCCCGATGTGCAGGGCCGTGCCATCCGTCCAGTCGATGCGCCCGAAGACCAGCCCCTTTTCGGCGCCCTCCAGCCGGCCGATTTCCTTGGCCAGACGCTCGGCGGCGATTTCTCTCTCGTATGCCTCACCGGCGCTGTCCGCCGTGGCCTTCAGCACGCTCGCTCGGTGTACTCGCGCCTCGGAAAGCCGCTCGGTGAGCAACTCATACAAGGAGGACACATAATCCTGCTCCGATGCAACCGCACGCACAGCGGGATCATTCATTTTCGACAACAGGGGGCTCCTTCGATTCGAGCCACACCATACGGTCAAAGTTCCCTAAAGATAAGTCTTGACTTGCTTGGTGAAGCCATGCCCCTACGGCTGAATCCATGACGGCTGGCCGTATGGCGTATCAATATTCCGCCGTTCCGAATATCGCTAATTGCGCTCCCGCTGCCCGCCTGCCTTATGGGCGAGCCCACCCTTGTATGTCCTCAACCCGAGGCAGCGGCGTATTTGGCCGTGGCTTCGACGAGCGAGTTGAACTTGCCGCGGATCCACGGGCCTGTGGTGGTGCGGGGCTTGTAGTCCAGACGGAAAGACCGTTCGAAGGCGGCGAAGGTGCCTCCGGTGATCTGTTCGGCTTTGCGGTCAATTTCTGGTTGCAGTGCCAGTTCCATGGCGAGCTGGATGAGCAGGGCGATGCAGGGGTAGGCCGCGGCTCTCCGAAATCGCTGGACGGGGCCGAATCTGTTCGGGAGGTCTTTCGGGTCCGGACGGTAAATTCGCTCGATGCTTTCGCTTTCCTTTCGGAAGAGCGCCCGGTGGTCTATCTCGCTCCAGAAGCGTTCGCAGAGCTGGTAACACAGACCAAAGGGCCGGCCCTTGTATTTCATCTCCAGTCGGTTGAGGACGATCTGGGCCCGGACGACTCGGGAGCGTGCTCCAGACTGATCCGTCCTTCGGGGTTCACCTTGCCGCAGCCCAGCCAGCGTCGGTGTCGGATGCAGACGTTGTCGTGGAACCCGCGTATGTGCACGTGGATGGGCTCGCCGTCGCTCCCGGACCGCCGACTGCAAAGGTCGCAGGCCCGACGAACGAGGAGCCCGGTGCGTCGCCGGTGCTCCGGCGCGATGTCGGGATCGTAGTGACGAAGTTCTGGGGTGGCCCAAAGGAGTGCGGCACGCCGCGAGGGCACCTTCCCGGACCTGAAGGCTGGACGTGGCCGCGTTCCTGCGGAGAAGGACCCCCCCTCCGACAGCTCCTCACCGGCTGGCTGGCCGAGTACGGCATCCCGGTCCTGGTCGTCCGCGGCTTCGCCTCCCAGTCCTACGCCGAAGTCGTACGCCGCCGCACCGCCCTGCACGGCCGCGCCACCTTGCTTTGGTGCGGCGATTTCGACGCGAGCAGCGCGGACATCGAACGGGACTGGGTGCGGCGCACCGTGGACTGCTGGGGCGAGGTCCGCCGGGTGGTCCTGACCCGTGAGCAGACCATCGAGTACGAGCTGCCGTCGGCCGAGGGCAAGCACGGCGATCCGAGATGGCCGACCTTCGCCGGCCGCCACGGGCTCGACCCCACCCACCCCGCGCAGTGGGAGCTTGAGGCACTGGACCCGGCCGAACTCCAACGCCTGGTCCTCGCCGCCGTCGACCCGTACATCGACCACACCGTCCTCGCCCGCCAGATCACCCGCGAGGAAGAACAACGCCGCGCCCTGGCCGCCTTCCTGAGCGGCTGGGACGCGTCGGGCGGGGAGGACCGGAACGACTCCGCGAGGGCATTGTCATAACTCGATCCCATCCGTCCCGTGCTGCGGCGGATGCCATGGCGTTGGCAGACATCGGCGAAGGGCATTGTCACGTTGGCTGACCGCCTGAGATGATCTTGTGGTTGATCGTGCCGGGAGGGGTTCGCTCGTGTCGTCCGCGTCTCCGTCGTACGAGGGGCACCGATACCCGGTAGAGATCATCTCCCACTGCGTGTGGCTGTACTTCCGCTTCCCGCTCAGCTTCCGGGAGGTCGAGGAGCTGATGCTCGAGCGCGGTGTGCTCGTCTCTCACGAGACGGTCCGCCGCTGGTGCGCGAGGTTCGGGCAGGCCTATGCCGACTTCCTGCGCGGGAGGCGGCCCCGTCCCGGGGCCAATTGGCGCCTGGACGAGGTCTTCGTGAAGATCAACGGTGAGCTGAAGTACTTGTGGCGGGCCGTCGACGCCGACGGCAACGTGCTCGACATCCTGGTCCAGGGCCGAAGGGACAAGGCCTCAGCCCGGCGCTTCTTCCGCAAACTGCTCAGGAATACCTGCTCGGTGACGCGGGTGATCGTCACCGACAGGCTCCGCTCCTACGGCGCGGCCCACCGCGAGGTCATGCCCTCCGTCGAGCACCGTTCCCACAAGGGCCTGAACAATCGGGCCGAGAACAGTCATCAGCCCACCCGGCAGCGCGAACGCGCCATGAAAGGCTTCCGTAGCGTCGGCGGAGCCCAGCAGTTCCCGGCCGTGTTCAGCGGTGTCTCACGCCACTTCAGACCCCGCCGCCACCTGATGACCGCCGCCCACTACCGCACCGAGATGACCACCCGCTTCGCCATCTGGGACCAGATCACCGGCGTCGCCGGCCTGCCTGCTGCGGCCTGAGCACGGAACCGGAACCCGGCCCCACCACCCCCGACACACCATCAGGCACACACACTCAACAAACGTGACAGCACCCTTCCGACGGCTGTCCCGCTACAACGCGCAACGCTGGCATTCCCGGCTCGGCCAGCGATCCCCGATCACCTACGAGAATACCTTCCACTCAACAGCAACTACCCTGACCCGAGCCGCATAGACGTGTTCAAGATCCGGGGTCAAGGCCCGTGCAGAGAAAGCCTCACCCGCTACCCAGCCAAACTGAGCAACCCGCAGTTCACAGCCCCACTCTCACCCGAGATCACTCAGCCACGACACATGGGGGGCACGGCCGCCGAGCCCGTGTGACGGCCGGCCGCCGCTACCGTCCCGGTGTGCTGTCGCGCACGACCGGCTCCGCAGGGAGCAGCAGCCCGCTCGCCGGGGCGGCGGCGGGATCCTCGACGGCGGTGATCAGCCGGTCGACGAGGGCGTGGGCGATGGCGGCCAGGGGCAGGCGCGCGCTGGTGAGGGCTGGCTGGAGCAACGTGCAGAGCGGGATGTCGTTGAAACCGGTGACGGCGATATCGCCGCCGACGGTGAGGTTTGCGGCACGGATGGCCTGGTAGGCGGTCAGGGCGAGCCAGTCGCTTGCGCATACCAGGGCGGTCGGGCGGTCGGGGCCGATGAGCAGGCGCTGGACGGCGTGGGATAGCGCGGCCGGGTTGTCGTCGGGGACGCCGACCTCGAAGGCGCCGTCGGGGGCGGCGGCCGCGGCTTGCAGGAAACCGGCTCTGCGGTCGGCGAGCCAGGGCAGGGACGCGGCGGAGTTGAGGTAGCAGATCCGGCGGTGGCCCTGGTCGAGCAGGAGTCCGACCAGAGCGGCGGTGGCGGCGGTGGAGTCGATGTCCACCCAGTTCTGCGGGCGGCCGGGGGCGGTGCGGCCGAAGGCGGTGAACGGGAAGCCGGCCTCGGTGAGCACGTCGACGCGGGGGTCGTCGTGGACGACGTCGGAGAGGACGAACCCGTCGACCTGGCGGGCCGCGATCAGTCCGTTGAAGGACCTGGCGACCGCTCCGGCGCCCTGCTGGGGGTCGGAGCGGAATACCAGGATGCGGTGGCCGACCGCGTCGGCGGCGGTCACCAGCGCCTGGAGGAAGCCGCCCATCAGAGGGTTGGGGTCGGCGGGATTGTCGGCGGGGGCGGGATAGCCGATGACCTTGCGGGTGCCGGTGCGAAGGCTGCGGGCGGACTGGTCGGGCTGGTAACCGAGTTCGTCGATAGCGGCGGTGACCCGGGCAAGGGTGGTGGCGCGCAGCCGGTGCGGTGCGTTGAGGGCGTTCGAGACGGTCTGGCGGGAGACTCCGGCCGCGTGTGCGACGTCCTCGATGGTCACCTGTCGAGCGGTCATCGTTCCTCTGTGGTCGGCGGGCTGGGAGCAACGGGTGGTTCCCCCAGCCTGCGGTTTTCAGTGCTCGCGGATCAGGGTGAGCAGGCCACCGGTCGGCACGGTCACCGGGTTCGCTCCGGCGACGAGGTCGAGCACGGTCTCGGACAGGATCTCACCACGGCAGTCCTGGACGCGCGCGAGGGCCTGTTCCGCTCGGGTGGCGGTCAGGAGCACCGCAGGGTCGCCGTCCGCGTTGGCGACGAGCAGGGTCTGCGGGCCGTCCGCGGCGTGCCGGTCGGGGAGGGCGACGGGCAGCGGCGCGTAGCGTGCGACCACGGTGGTGTGGTGGTCGTGGGCGCGGACCAGGGGGTAGCCGAGGTCCGGTCGCGTGGGTTCCAGGACACCGAGTTGGAGGACGTCGGCGTACTGGCGGAAGACGCCGAGCCAGAAGCGCAGGGCAGCGAGCTGGTCGGGGCTCTGGGCGGCGAGGTCGACGGAGATCTGGGGCACCGAGAACAGGGCGTTGACGAGGTGGACGGCGATGGCCTCGGGCATCTCGGCGGAGTTCCACATGATCATGTCGGCGTGGACGGCGAGCGGGCCCGCGGTGAGCCGGCAGTCGACGGTGCGCTGGCGGTTCTCGGCGGGGCTGAGCGGGCAGTCGGTGGCGCGGATCATGGTGGCGTACGGCCACAGCCCGGGGCTGACGTAGGGCTGGCGGTGCTCGACGATTATGTCCGGCCGGGTGCGGCGCAGGCGCGCGTCGAGATCGGCGAGCAGTTGGAGTACGCCCTCGTGGACGTCGGTGTGGTCGGCGCCGGCCGGGGCGGGCGGGGGGTCGGTGACGGCGAAGCGGTCGATGAAGTCGAGCTTCAGACCGTCCATGTCCCACTGCTCGACGGCGCGGGAGACCTTCTCGACCAAGTAGGCTCGGACCTTGGGGTGGCGGGGGTCGAGCACGGCCGCTTCCAGGTGGGGCTCCTCCCGAAGGATCAGGTCCTTGAAGCGGTCCCAGGCGTCGTTGTGCTGGCCGATGAACGGCAGTGCGTACCACAGGAGGTAGGCGAGGCCGAGCCGGTGGACCTCGGCGACGTGGGCCGCAGGGTCGGGAAAGGCCGCCGGGTTGGGCTCCCAGTCGCCGCAGTGGCCGTAGCCGCGGGCGCGGTCGGTGGTCTGCCAGCCGTCGTCGACGACGATGCTCTCGCAGCCCACGGTCACGGCGAGGGCGGCCTGGCGTTCGACGGCGGCGGTGTCGACGTTCTGGTGGAGGCTGTACCAGGTGGAGTAGGCGGGCATCCGGGCGGCGGGAGGGATACCGGGGTGGTGCAGGCCCTCGGCCCACCAGGCGGTGACGGCCTGCAGGGTGGCGGCGAAGTGGCGGCCGCTGAGGTCGATCCGCAGCCGCAGTGGCGGCCCGTCCGGAGTGAGGTCCTGTTCGACGGCAAAGGCGAACTCGCCGCTCTCCTCCACTACGCCGGCACCGACGCGTACGGGTGCGGAGGTCTCGTCGGCTGCTGCGGTGCACAGAGCGCGGTCGTCGGCGCCGATCAGACTGGCGAGGGGGGCGCCCAGGGCGAGCGAGACGGTCCGGGGGGCGATCCAGGACGGCGGCAGCCAGCGGGAGGCGTTGGTGTCCGGGGTCCAGTAGGCGGTGGCCGCGACGCAGGGGACCCTCCATTCGGCGCGGACGGTGGCCGCGGCCGACGCCATGACCTCGATCAGGATCACGTTGTCGCCGACCGGGGTGACGGTGGTCTCCAGCCGGTCGCAGCCGAGCCCGGTGAGTTGGACGGTGAGCGGGTCGTCGGTGGAGTGGAGCAGGCCGGTGGCGAGCTGCCGGTGGACGACGGTGTCGGGGGTGGCCACGGCCGGCGTGTTCGGGCGCCAGGCCGGGACGGGCTGCTGCGGGGTGGCGTCCTGCGAGGCGGTACCCGGCTCGGTGAGCGCCTGCGGGCTCTCGGTGAGCTCGTCGACGGGGCGCGGTTCGGGGGTCACGGTGGTCACTCCTTGGTGGCCCCGGCCAGCAGGCCGGAGATGAATTGGCGTTGCAGGACGAGGAAGAGGGCCATCACGGGGATGGCGGCGATGCCTGCGGCGAGCAGGACCTGCGCGTAGTTGGTGGTCGACAGCCCCTGCAGGGTGGCGGTGGCCACGGGCAGCGTGTACATCTCGGGGCTGCGCAGCGCGATCAGCGGCCAGACGAACTGGTTCCAGCCGCCAAGGAAGACGAACAGCGCGAGTGCCGCGATGATCGGCCGGTTGACCGGGATGACGATCCGCCACAGCACACGTAGTTCACCGGCGCCGTCGACGCGGGCCGCGTCGAGGAGTTCGTCGGGCATGGAGCGCAGTGCCTGCCGCATCAGGAAGATGCCGAACGGGGTGACCAGGCCGGGCAGGATGATGGACTGGTAGGAGTCGATCAGGCCCAGTTCCGTCATCATCTGGAAGATCGGGATCAGCATGACCGTGTCCGGGATGACCAGGGTGCTGAGCAGCAGGACGAAGAAGAGATTGCGCCCGCGGAACTCGAACTTGGCGAAGGCGTATCCGGCCAGCACCGAGACGGCGACCGCACCGATCGTCTGGACGCCTGCCACCAGCAGGGTGTTGAGCAGGACCCGGACGAGTCCGATGGACTCCTCCAGCCCGCGGAGGTTCTCCATGAGGTGGCCACCGGGCAGCAGTTTCGGCGGCCAGGAGAACACGTCCTTGTCCTCCTGGGTCGCGGCGATGGCGAGCCAGTAGAACGGGCCGACGCAGAGCGCGAAGGCGCCCGCGAGCAGCAGGGTGAGCAGGGGGCCACGGGGCTTCACCGGCGCTCTCCCATCAGGCGGACCTGCACGATGCCGAGCACGGATACGATCAGCGCGAGCGCGTAGGCGATGGCAGAGGCGTAACCGAAGTCGAAGTACTTGAAGCCGTTGTTGTAGAGGTACATGGTGACCGTCAAGGTGGCGTTGTCGGGGCCGCCGCCGGTGAGGACGTACGGCTCGTCGAAGAGCTGCAGGGTGCCGATGGTGGAGAGCACCACGGTGAGAAGCAGGATCGGCCGCAGCTGGGGAAGGGTGATGGAGAAGAAGCGGCGGATCGGTCCCGCACCGTCGACCATCGCGGCCTCGTACAACTCCTTGGGAATGCCCTGCAGGCCTGCGAGGTACATCACCGCGTTGTAGCCGGTGTAGTGCCAGGTGATGACGAGGACGACGCCCACACGGGCCCAGAAGGGGCTGCCGAGCCAGTTCACCCGGTCGACGCCGAACAGGGAGAGGACCCAGTTCAGCAGCCCGGCGTCGCGGTTGAGGATCACGGAGAACATCACGCCCGCGGCGACCAGGCCGGTCAGCGAGGGTACGAAGACGCCGAGTCGCCAGAGCGGGCGCAGCCAGACCTTGGTGGAGTTGAGGGCGAGGGCGACGAGCAGGGCCAGGCCGAGCATCAGCGGCACCTGGACGACCAGGATCAGCGCGGTGTTCTTCAGCGCGGTCCAGAACAGCGGATCTTCCAGCAGGCGCCGGTAGTTGGCGAGTCCGGCGAAGGTCCTGTCGTCCCCGCTGCCGGTGGTGAGGCTGATCCAGAGCGAGGAAGCTATGGGGTACGCCTTGAAGATCGCGAACCCCAGGACGGCGGGCATGATCAGCAGGTAGGGAATGGAGCCGCGGGTCAGCAGCCGGCGTCGGCCCGGACGGGCACGGCCGGTGCGCGCGGGGGTGCCGGGGCGGGCCAGGGTGGCGGGAACGCGTTCGAACGGGGCGAGGGACATGGTGGTCAGGCCGCCTGCTGCCGGCCGGTCTGCTGGGCGAGCCGCTCGGCGGCGTCCTTGAGGGCGTCGGCCGGGTCGGCGTCCTTGAGCAGCACCCGGCTCTGGGCGTCGCTGGCGAGCTTGAGTGCTCGGGTGTAGTCGCCGGTGAAGTTGGTGGCTTCAGAGCCGGAGGAGAGCGTGTCGACGAAGGTCTTCAGCACCTTCTGGCCGCCGTAGAACGGGTGGGGCGCGCTGAACCTCGGGTCGGCGTACGCCGTGCCGAGAGCGGGGAAGACGCCGCCGGAGGTGAACATCCGGTTGATCTCGGCGGGCTTGGTGAGCGCGTACTCGATGAATCGCCAGGCGGCCCGGCGGCGCTTGCTGGAGGCGGCGACGGCCAGGTAGGTGGAGTTGACGATGGCGCTGCGCCCGCCCCCGGGAACGGCGGCGGGAGGCTGCATGACGCGCCATTTCCCCTTCTGGTCGGGGAACTTGGTGGCCAGGTACTCTACGGCCCAGGCGGGGTCCGGGGAGGTGGCGAGCTTCCCCTGGCCGAGCAGGCGTTTCCTGGTGCCCTGGCCCGCGGTATCGGCGAGCAGGCCGCCGTCGTCGAGCCGCTTGATGATGGTGAGGGCCTGGACGGCTTCCTGGGAGGCGAGCGTGATCTTGCCTGCCCGGTCGAAGTAGAAGGAGCCCTGGAGCTGCATCAGGTTCTGGAAGAAGTCCATGTCCGGGATGGTGCCGGGCTTGTCGAGCCCGAGCAGTTGGGCGCCGGTGGCGGCGTGGATCTTCGGTCCGGCGGCGATCAGGTCGTCCCAGCTGCTGATGGCGGCGGGGTCGACACCAGCCTTCTCGAAGTAGTCCTGCCGGTAGAACAGCCCGAGCGGGTTGACCTCCCACGGGAGGGCGTGGGCAGCCTTGTCCTTGCCTATGACGGTCGGCCACAGGCCCTTGGCGAAAGCGTCCTTGTGCAGGTCGGCGCCGAGCTTGGACAGGTCGGCGAGGCCGTCGGGGAACTTCTCCAGGTAGCCGGGCAGGTAGTCGACACCGATGTGCAGAACATCGGCGAGTCCCTTACCGCTGGAGGCGAGACCAACGGTGATCTTGTCCCAGATGGCCGGGTTGCCGACGTCCTGGATGTCGACCTTGATGCCGGGGTTGTCCTGCTCGAAGGAGGGAACGATGCCGCGCAGGGCTTCGGCCGCGGTGGTCCAGCTCCAGACGGTGATCCGGCCGCTGTCGCCGTCGGCGCCGGCGTTGCCGCCCGATCCGCTGCCGCCGCAGGCGGACAGGCCGAGCGCGGCGGCGGAGGCGGTGGCGAGCTGGAGCAGTTGGCGGCGGCTCAATTGATGGGGCATGTCGGCTCCTGGGGATAGTGGGTTGTGCGGTGAGTGAGGGTGTGCAGCGCCTCCGCGAGCAGGTCCGCAGCGGCGCCCGGGGTGGAGGCGTGGGGAGACAGCCGGATCCACTCGTCGCGACGGGTGGTGATCAGGCCGGCCGCTTCGAGGGCGTGGTGGACGGTGGCGGGGTCGTGGCCGGGCAGGCGGAAGGTGCCGATGCCGGCGCGCTCGTGGGGGCCGAGTCCGTCCAGCAGGATGTCGGCGCCGACCCGTCGTACGCGGTCGAGCAGGTCGGCAAGGTTGGCGCGGATACGGGCGCCGACAGCGGCGGGGCCGCCCTGGTCGAACAGGTCATCGATGGCCGCGCCGATGGCCGCGGCGGCCGGGAAGTCCGGGTTCGTGGCGAGGTGGGCGGCGGCCCCGGGCAGCGGCGGAGCGGGGTGCCGGGGCGCGAATGGCTCCGCGACGCCGGCCCATCCTCCGAGCCCGGGAGTCAGGCGGTCGGCGCACCGGTCGCGGATCAGTAGCAGTGCGGCTCCCCAGCCGGCACGGAGCCACTTCTGGCCGCCGCTGACGAGGATGTCGGCGGCGTCCGCTTCGAGTGCGACGGCGCCCAGGCCCTGGATGGCGTCGACGATCAGCAGCCGATCGGGCCCGAGGAGCTCCTTGAGGGCGGCGAGCGGCGCCAGGTGGCCGGTGAGCGAGTCGACGGCGCTGACGGTGAGGGCGGTGACGTCGGGAGTGAGGTGGCGGCGCAGGAGGTCGGGGGTGATGTGCCGCTGCCCGGCCGGGTCGACGAGGCGGACCGCGGGGCCGCCGCGGTCGGCGAAGCGGAGCCAGGGGTAGAGATTGGCGGGGAACTCGCCGCGGGGCACCAGGACGGTACCGGGGCCGTGGAGCGCGGCGGCCACGGTGAACAGGCCGTTGCTGGTGGACGGGGCGAGGGCGATTTCGTGCGGGCGGGCGTCCAGCAGCCGGGCCGCCGCGGCCCGGGAGGCGTCGCTGAGGACGAACAGCCGGTCGAGGTCGGCGGGGTCGACGCGGGCGGCGAGCGCGGTCGTGGCGGCGAGCGCGGCGGCGGCCGGGCGGGAGAGCGGGCCGACCCTGGCGTAGTCGAGGTAGCCCGCCCTCGGGCCGCTGGCGGGATCCGGACCGGAGGCCGCGGGGGTGGCGGCTTCAGGCACCCAATGAGTTTGATCGTTCAAAATTTTGCCCTAACGGATCCTGATGCATGCACTTTCTGTAATTTGAAGGTTCACATTAGGGAGATCGGGTCGACCCGGCAAGAGGTTCAACGCGACTGCTTTCCGGCGAGCCGGCCGGCTTCGCGCGGGTGGGCGGCATGCGCAAGCCCGTCCCGGTCCTGTGGATGGGACCTGTCCCTGAGGGGCGGACACCCCTACCGTCCTTCGGTTGGCTGGGCCTGGAAGTCATCTGATTTCGCTTACGCCGCTGGCGAACCGCGAGCTCACCGCGTTCACCACCGGAACGTCAGGTGCGATCCAACTGCCGAACCGGCCGCCGACCGCGTTCTTACTGACTTCGGCTCGTCAGGGTGAGGTCGGGTTGCCGACGGTGAGGCCGGTGCCGGCTATGAAGCCGTTGAGGGTTTCGGGCCGGTACTGGGGGCGTTTGAGCCGGTTGCGGACGAGGACCTCCAAGCGGTCTAGAGGTAGTCCCGTAAATCCTCTGGGGCATGCTGGTTGACCTGCTCGTTTGCCTGTCATCCGGTGACGGTGAGGTTGTACAGGCGTGCGATGCCGAGCATGGCATGGTGGACGCCTTGGCCTCTGAGAGGGCGTTAAGTCCGTTTATGGTAGCGGCCGCGTCCGGGTTGCTCGAGGAATCCCTGACGGGCGAGTCGTCCCAGGCGGGAGCGGGTGACGTTGATCGAGGGCGGGACTGTCAAACGAGCGGCTTTGGCCCGTAGTCGGTGGTGGCGTCGAGTAGCCGTCCGTGATCATGATCTTGTGATGGCTGTCAACTCCCTTGTAGGGACGCTGTTTTCAGGGTTGTCGGTGCTGGTCATCGAGGACGTGGCGGACGGCGGTGACGCGGTGGTGCTCACGGCCCGCACTGGGGATGTGGCAGTGCCGTGTCCGGTGTGCGGGACGCCGACTGCGAAGGTGCACGGCTATCACCGCCGGACGGTGTCGGACGTGCCGGTGGACGGCCGTCCGGTCGTCGTCGACCTGCGCGTACGGCGGTTGGTCTGTCCGGTCCTGGGCTGTCGGCGGCAGACCTTCCGCGAGCAGATTCCCGGACTGCTGGAGCGCCATCAGCGCCGCACGGCGCGCCATGCCTGGCAGATATCCCAGGTGGCAAGGGAGTTATGCGGCCGGGCGGCCGCACGCCTCGCCAACCTGCTGGCCGTACCGGTTTCCCGCAGCACCGCGCTGCGCCATCTGCGGCGCCAGCCGCTGCCTCAGCAGGCGGTTCCGCGGGTGATCGGCGTGGACGATTTCGCCCTGCGCCGCCGCCACCGCTACGCCACGATCATCATCGATGCCGAGACCGGCAGGCGCGTCGAGGTGCTGCCCGACCGCGAGGCCGCGACGTTGGAGTCCTGGCTGTGCGAGCATCCCGGGGTCGAGGTCGTGTGCCGGGACGGCTCGGCCACTTACGCCGAGGCCATCCGCCGTTCCCTGCCCCATGCGGTGCAGGTCAGCGACCGATGGCACCTCTGGCGCAATCTCTGCGACAAGGTCCAGCTCGAGGTCCGCGCGCACGCTGGCTGCTGGGCCACGATCAACCCGCCCCGCCCTGGCGGAGTACGCGAGCAGACCACTCGCGAACGCTGGAACAAGGTCCACGATCTCCTCGGTCAGGGCGTCGGGCTGCTCGACTGCGCCTGCCGCCTGGGCGTGGCCCTGAACACCGTCAAACGCTACGCCCGCATGCCCGAACCACAGGCCCTGCGCATCGCCCCCGCCTACCGGCCCACCCTCGTCGACCCCTACCGCGACCACCTGCGTGAACGGCGCCAGGCCGACCCCGCCGTGCCCGTCACCCACCTGCTGCAGGAAATCCGAGAGCTGGGCTACACCGGCAGCGCCAACCTGCTGGTCCGCTACCTCAACCAGGGCCGCGCCGAAGGCGACCGCCCCGTCACCA
>NZ_JBAGJZ010000085.1:0-14499 GCF_037034285.1 Streptomyces tyrfis
GGTCCCGCGGGGGGGGGGCCGGGCGGGGGGGGGGGGGGCCCGGGGGCCCCCCCCGCCGCGAGGCCGCGAGGCCTCGTGACGCGTCTCCCGCGTCCTGCCCACGGGGCCGGTCCCAGGACATAGCCTCGTCCCATGAGTCGGCCGCACACCTTCACCCCGCCGCCCCGCACCCGCGCCCACCGGCTTCGTACCGTGCGCGGCGAGTTCGCCGTGCTGGACGCCGCCCCGCAGGGGACCCCGCGCGGCACCGCCCTTCTGCTGCCCGGTTACACGGGCAGCAAGGAGGACTTCATCGCTCTCCTCGGACCGCTCGGCGCCGCCGGGTACCGGATCGTCGCCGTGGACGGCCGGGGGCAGTACGAGACCGGCGGCGCGGACCGCGAGGACGACTACGCGCAGGACGAGCTGGCCCGTGACGTGCTCGCGCAGGCGTCCGCCCTCGGCGGCGGCGAGGGCGACGGGGGCGGGGTGCACCTGGTCGGGCACTCGCTCGGCGGGCAGATCGCCCGCGCCGCCGTCCTGCTCGACGCCTCGCCGTTCCGTTCGCTGACGCTGATGTCGTCGGGCCCCGCCCAGGTGACCGAGGCCCAGCAGGTCAAGGTGAAGCTGCTCTCCGACGCGCTCGCGACCATGACCATGGCCGAGGTGTGGGAGGCGGTGCGCGCCTTCGACCCGCCCGAGGAGGTGGCGTCGAACGGCGAGGCGCTGCGCCGGCGCTGGCTGTGCCACCGGCCCGCCCAGCTGATCGCCACCGGCCGCCAGCTGGCGACCGAGCCGGACCGGGTGGACGAGCTCGCCGCCACGGGGCTCCCCGTCCATGTGCTCTCCGGGGTGCGCGACGACACCTGGCCGGTGCCGCTGCTGGACGAGATGGCCTGGCGGCTGGGCGCGCGCCGCACCAGGATCGACGGCGCCGAGCACTCGCCGAACACGGACCGCCCGGAGCAGACGGCGCTCGCGCTCGCCGCCTTCTGGGACGGCCTCGGGGCGACGGCCGCTCCCTGAGGCGGCTCCCGAAGGCCCCTTGGAGCTCCCGGCCCGATCCGTCGTCCGGACCGTGGTCCAGCCCTTCGGGCCGCCTAGCCGTCCGACCGGCCCTTCGTCCGCCTCGCCTCCCGGACCGTGGTTCGGCCGTTCGTCCGCCTCGCCTCCCGGACCGTGGTTCGGCCGTTCGTCCGCCTCGCCTCCCGGACCGTGGTTCGGCCGTTCGTCCGCCTCGCCGTCCGGACCGCCGTCCGACCCGTCCGCTCAGTACTGCGCCTGCATGTGCTGCCAGAAGCCGTCGCGCAGGGAACGCCGCAGGTGGGCGTGGCCGCGCAGCGAGTGCTGGAGCAGCCGTTCGGCCTCGATCAGCAGGTCCTGGTCCACGGAGCCCGGCAGATACGGGTGTCCGGGCAGCAGGTCGGCCAGCGATTCGCGGCCCCGGGCGGCCAGCCAGGCGGCGGCGATCTGCGCGCCGATGAAGCGGACGTCCTCGCGCGAGGGCGCGGGGGTGTCGTCCTCGAAGAAGGTGACGGGACGCCGGGTGACGTACGGGCGGCAGAAGTCCAGGTCGAAGGTGCGCTGGCTGTCGACCTCCCAGAGCAGCGGTTCGGCCTGGTTGCGCCCCTCCCCCGCCTCGATGCCCCACAGGTGCACCCGGGCCCCGTACCCCTGGGCCGCCTCGACCGCGGAGACCAGGTCCTCGTCGCCGCCGACCAGCGCCGCGTCGCTGATGGCGCGGTGCCGGGCGAGCGACTCCAGATCGCTGCGGATCAGGGAGTCGACGCCCTTCTGCTGGTTGTTGGCGTTGAGGTTGCCGAGCCTGACCTTGACGTCGGGGAGTTCCGCGATGGACTGCTGCTCGGCGGTGTGAATGCGGCGCCGGGCGCCGTCGTACCAGTACACCCGGAGCAGCCGGCTGTCCGCGAAGATCGTGCGGGCCTTGTCGATGAACGCCTCGATCAGCCCCTCCGCGTCCAGATCGAAGGCCCGGCGGTCCTCGGTGCCGGTGACCAGCAGGCCGGCCGCGGCGTACACATAGCCCGCGTCGACGAAGATCGCATGGGTCGAGGGGGTCTTCGACACTTCGGCGAGCACGCGCTGGAGCAGCTCGTTCGTCCGGTCCAGGCGCTCGTGGATCTCTGCCTCGTTCATGCCCGCCCCGCCGTGCGCCCGGTCGTGCGCCCGGCCGTCCGTGTCGTCGTACGCGCGCTTGTGCGCCGCGCCGTGTCCCCGGTCACCGGCGCACAACCGTCCGTCCGCCGTTCCCGCCCGATGACCTGCCGATACTTAGACATCCAAAAAATTTCCTTAGCGTAGGGAATGTTTGTGGTGTGCAAGACGTTGTGGATGTGGTGGAGCGCGGACACAGGCGTCCGGCGCTCCCATCCTCTCGGACGGGGCCACCCGTCCTCCCATCAGTTCTCCAGCAGGAGGATCAGACGAAGGGAAGCCTTATGCGCTTCGAGATCATGCGCCTCGACGACGTCGACGGTACCGCCGTGGACAGCACCGTCGTGGACGCCGCCTCCGTCAACCGGATCGTGCAGCAGGCCGCGGCCACGGGCCAGCGCATCTACATCCGCCCGGCCGAATCCCCGGCCTCGTAACGTTCGACGACGCTCCGCGACGCACGACACCACGACACATTCGACGACGCTCGACGACTCGCGCGGAAGCGCGACGGCTCACGCGGACGAAGCGCCCCCGCACGGACGGTCCGTGCGGGGGCGTCGCGGTGTCCGGGCCCGCCGTCACGCCTTCTGGATGACCTGGGTGACGCCGTTGATGATCTGCTGCACGGCGATGGCCGAGAGCATCATTCCGGCGAGCCGGGTCACCAGGACGACGCCGCCGTCCTTGATGACCCGGATGATCAGCAGCGAGTAGCGCATGGTCAGCCAGAGCACGATGTGCATGGCGATGATCGCCGACCAGACCGATATCTGGGTTCCCACGCTGTCGGCGTGCTGCACCGCCAGGATCACCGACACGATCGCGCCGGGGCCGGCGAGCAGCGGCATGCCCAGCGGTACGAGCGCGACGTTGACGTCCTTGGTCTGTGTCGGCTCGTCGGTCTTGCCGGTCAGCAGGTCGAGCGCGATGAGCAGCAGGAGCAGCCCGCCCGCGATCATCAGGGCGGGCACGGAGACGTGCAGATAGTCGAGGATCTGCTGGCCGAGCACACCGAAGACGGCGATCACGCCGAAGGCGACGGTGACCGCCTGGAGCGCCATCTTGCGCTGGGTCTTGGCGGGGCGGCCCGCGGTGAGGGCCAGAAAGATCGGGGTGATGCCCGGGGGATCCATAATCACAAAAAGAGTGAGAAAAAGGGATCCGAAGACAGCGAAGTCGAACACGATGAGCCTTGCGCGAAGAGAAGAGGGTGGATCGGCTTGGGGTGGCACACCCCGGGAGCCGTGAGGCGGTCGGCGGCCGGCCGGCCGGGACGACCTGGAGACGTGCGGGAGCGGAACGGGACGGGGTGGAGGTCGGGAGGTCGGGAGAGCGGGAGGGCGTGGCCCGGCCGGGCGGGCACGGTGGACGGATCGGGCCGGGCGGATCGGGCCGGGCGAGCGGTTGAGGCGCGCGGGCGCGGCTCGTGCCGTACGCCGACGGACGCGTCCCGGCACCGGCCGCCACGGGACCCGGGACCTCAAGGCCCTGGGGGCTCAGGACTCCGGGACCTCAAGGCCCTGGGGGCTTAGGACTCCGGGACCTCAAGGCCCTGGGGGCTCAGGACTCCGGGACCTCAAGGCCCTGGGGGCTCAGGACTCCGGGACCTCAAGGCCCTGGGGGCTCAGGACTCCGGGACCTCAAGGCCCTGGGGCTTCGGAGCTCCGGCCTGCGGGCCGTCAGGCGGGGCGGGCTCCGCCGGCGCCCGGCACCGGGAAGGCTCCCGTGGCGCGCCGGGTGATCTCGCCGTAGATCTCGGGGTCGGTGGTGTACTGGCCGAGCCGGACGGACTTGCGGGTGCCGTGGTAGTCGCTGGAGCCGGTCGTCAGCAGGCCCAGTTCCCGGGCGAGCCCGCGCAGCCTTGCCCTGGTCGGCTCGTCGTGGTCCATGTGGTCGACCTCGATGCCGTCGAGCCCGGCGGCGGCGAGCCGCGCGATCGACGACTCGGGCACCACCTCGCCACGCTTCACGGCGAGCGGGTGGGCGAAGACGGTGACCCCGCCCGCGGCCTTGACCAGCCGGATCGCGTCGAAGGGGTCGAGTTCGTGCTTCTCGGCGTACGCGCGGCCGCCGTTGGCGAGCCATTCGGGCGTGAAGGCGTCGGAGACGGTCTCGACGACGCCGAGTTCGACGAGTGCCGTGGCGATGTGCGGCCGGCCGACGGACCCCTCCCCGGCGATCCTCGCGACCCGCTCCCACTCGATCGGGACCCCGAGCTCCTGGAGCCTGCCCACCATGGTCCGGGCGCGCGGCACGCGGTCGTCCCGCACCAGCTCGCGTTCCCGGGCCAGCTCGGGCTCATGGGGGTCGAAGAGGTACGCCAGCATGTGCAGGCTCACCCCGTCGATGCGGCAGGAGAGCTCGGCGCCGGTGACGAGGGTGAGCCCCTCGGGAAGGGCGGCGATCGCCTCGGCGTATCCGCCGACGGTGTCGTGGTCGGTCAGCGCGACGACGTCGAGGCCCTCCGCGGCGGCGTTCCGCACCAGCTCGGCGGGGGTGTCGGTGCCGTCCGACGCGGTGGAGTGGGTGTGCAGGTCGATGCGCACGACGCGTACTCCAATGCTCGGGGCGGACGGCAGGCGCCCGGGGGCGCGCGGAAAGGGTGCTCAATATCCTGGCCGGACCGGTGAGGGAGGCCCGGGACGCGCGACCGCGGGCACCGAAACGGCCTCACAGCGGGCGTGCGCCGCTCCGGTGAGGCCGCAGGTGCGAAGCGGAAGCCGTCGGGCCGGCCAGGGTCTTCAGCACCCTCATGGGGGACATTCACAGGATAACCGGCATTCGAACAGCACCCGGACGCACCGGCCCCGGGGCGGGCCACCGGCTCCCGAGCGGGACGGTGCGACCGCGACGTTCGCGCGGGCGTACGCCGTACCGCATGCGCGGGCGCGCGCCACCGGCCCGCCTCCCCGCGAGCGTGCGTACCGGACCCCGCGACGCCGCAGGTATGTGTCAGACACCCCTAGTCGAGCAGCCGGGGCGTGAGCGCCCCGCAGGGCACCAGGTCCATCTCTCCCCCGGCCTCGCGCAGATCGGCGAGCACCAGCTCGTCGTACATCAGCAGTCCCGACTGCTGGGGCCAGACGATCGCCCAGAGCCAGAGCCCGCGCGCCTCGCCCGCGAAGACCGCGCGGTCGTCGGGGGCGCCCTTGACGTGCCAGAGCGGGGTGGGGCGGCCGGCGGCGAGCATCTTGACGTCCGGCGGGCCCCCGACGTCCAGATACGGGCCGGGGTCGGGCCCGCCGATGCCCGCGTAGCGCGCGCCCAGACCCACGCCGAGTTCCTCGGTGACCAGCAGCAGTTCGCCCATGCCGCCGACGGGGCCGGGGCCCGAGCAGGCGACGGCGGTCGCCCGGCCGCCGCTGCGTTCGTCGCCCGCGCTCACCGCGCCGGTGTACAGCCAGCCCACCGGCAGCGGCCACGGCATCCACACCGGCACCCGGGCCCGGCGCACGACCACGCCCAGTGCTTCGACGCTGGGCGGGACGACCGGCTGCAGCGGATATACGCCGCCGTGCACGGAGCACTGCCAGGTGTCGGCGAAAAGACCGGGCGCCCTGACCCGGCCTCCGCACTTCGGGCAACTGGGTTCGCCCCTCATAGCGACCAACGGTCCTCCAGGACCGCCGCCGCGTCAAGGCGATCATCAGATCGCCACACGGTCCCACCGGTCCCCTCGTTCCCCCATCGACACATCGCCCACCCACCGGCCCCACCGCCCTGCGGGCCTCACCAGGAAAAATAGATGTAACTTGCATTCATTAGTCTCTCTAACTTACTCTGTGCGTGGTGCAACGAACCCGTGGCCGAGTGGAGTGAGTAGGGAGAAGCCCGTGCAGGGAGAGGATCCGTTCGATCAGGGAGCAGGCGGCGTGCTGCGCCAGCCGAAGGCCGTCTGGGCCACCGCCGGCGCGTCGGTCGTCGCGTTCATGGGCATCGGGCTGGTGGACCCGATCCTGCCGTCCATCGCCAAGGGCCTGGAGGCGACGCCGAGTCAGGTCTCGCTCCTCTTCACCTCGTACTTCCTGATCACCGCCGTGGCGATGCTCGTCACCGGCTTCGTGTCCAGCCGGATCGGCGGCCGCAAGACGCTGCTGGCCGGTCTGGCGCTCGTGGTGGTCTTCGCGGCGCTGTCCGGCACCTCGTCGTCCGTCGGCGAGCTCGTCGGCTTCCGGGCCGGCTGGGGCCTGGGCAACGCGCTCTTCGTGTCGACCTCGCTCGCCGTGATCGTCGGCGCGGCGGCGGGCGGCAGCGCGGCGGCGATCCTGCTCTACGAGTCGGCGCTCGGTCTCGGCATGGCCTGCGGGCCGCTGCTGGGCGCACTGCTCGGCGACGCCAGCTGGCGCTACCCGTTCTTCGGCACGGCCGCGCTGATGGCGATCGGCTTCCTCTGCATCACGGCGTTCCTGAAGGAACAGCCCAAGCCGGCCCGGAAGACCTCGCTGCTCGATCCGCTCAAGGCACTCGGCCACGGCGGCCTGGCCTCCGTCGCCGCCTCGGCGTTCTTCTACAACTACGCGTTCTTCACGATCCTGGCGTTCACGCCGTTCGTGCTGGACATGACGCCGTACAAGTCGGGCGCGGTCTTCTTCGCCTGGGGGCTGCTGCTCGCGGTCTTCTCGGTGCTCGTGGCCCCTCGGTTGCAGGAACGCTTCGGCTCGCTGAGGGTGCTCGGCGCCTCGCTGGTGCTGCTCGCGGTCGACCTGCTGGTCCTCGGGTACGGCGGCCACACCGCGGCCATCGTCGGCACGATCGTCTCCGGCGCCTTCATCGGCGTGAACAACACCGTCTACACGGAACTGGCGCTCGGCGTCTCGGGCGCGCCGCGCCCGGTGGCGAGCGCCGGTTACAACTTCGTCCGCTGGTTCGCCGCGGCCGCCGCCCCGTACCTCGCCCCGAAGATCGAGGAGTGGAGCGACATCCACATGCCGTTCGTGGTCGCCGCCGCCACGGCCGTGATCGGCGCGGTCGTCGTGGGGGTCCGGCGTACGGCGCTGACGCACGAGGCGGAGGAGCTGGAGCCCCGGCACGCCTCCGAGGACGGCGTCGCGGTCTTCGCCGACTGAGGAACGGTCACGGCCGTCGCCGGCCGATCGGCCGCACGCCCCGCGCCGGGCCCGGTGCACGCTCCCGGACCCGGCGCGCGGCCATGCCCGGGCTCACGCCTCCGGCCCCGCCCGGCTCCCCGGCCGCCGCGTACGTCCCGTTCCTGTCGGTCCGGCGGCCGTGTCTCAGTCCAGCGGCACCGACGCGCGCCGCGGGTCCCGCAGGTCCGTGCCGTGCGAGAGCCAGCGTTCCTGGAGCTCCCGCGCTCCCCTGACCCGCTTCCACGCCGCCTCGTTGGACGTCATCGGCAGCAGCGGAAGGAACCGCACCGGATCCGCCCCCGCCTCCTCGCCCAGGTCCAGGTCCTCGACCAGCCCGCCCGGCTCCGCGACCAGTACGGAGCTGAACGGCGCCCCGGGCCAGAGCGGCTCACCGGTCTCCAGCGAGGCGCCGGGAGCCACGATCACCCCCTCGACCTGCGGGGAGGCCGCCAGCACGGCCAGCGGGCGCAGCACCTTGTCGGTGTCAGCGACGCCGTGGCGTACGGAGAGCAGCAGCTCGGCCCGCGGGCCCTTCGCCGGGTCCACGAGGGTGGCGGTCGGGTCGGTCATGGGGTGTGCGGACATGCCGAGTGTGGCGTAGCGCACCACATCGCCGTCGATGAAGCGGAGCACCTCGATCCGGTCGGTGCCGAGAAAGGTCACCGCGGCCCGCGCGTCCGGTTCGCCGAGGGCCGTCAGCAGCCGGGCCTCGACCAGAGCAAGAATTTCTCCCATCCGGCGAGCATAGGACGCGTATGGAATGGGCAAAGTAAGGGATTGGCCCTTGAAGCGGCTGATAACCTGGCCGCTGGTCGGGACAGCGCGCAGAAGCGTCGCTCTCGGTCCCGACGACACGTCATCCCCCACGGGGGACCGGCCGGAGGAGGTGGGGCTGCCATGGATCGAAGTCGATCGTGCAGTACGACCGCTCTTCCGCCCCACACCCTCACCTCGGCGATCTGAGCGCCTTCACGGTCTGGGTCCAGGGCATCGCGTACGACGCAAGAACACCTCTCCGTCTGTCCGTAGCGATCGCCGTTTTTCGCGTCGCCCCGGTGCCGCCCGCTTTGCGGACGTGGGTCCACGTCCTCGTTCCGGGCTGTTCCACGCGCCCGAAGACGGCCCTCCGTGAAGGAGCCAGCCTTGTCGATGATCCGCGACCTGCGTGCCGCAGTACGTCCCTCCCTGCGCAGGAACAACCCCATCAGTCCCTCCTACGACGCCACCCGCGACCCGTCCGCGTCCAGCGCGGTCGTCGACTGCGCGGTCTACCGCGACGGCCGCCGGGTGGAGTACGACTCCTCCCTCACCCCGCACCAGGCGATGCTCCGGGTGCGCGAGGAGGGCGGCTTCGCCTGGATCGGCCTGCACGAGCCGACCGAGGAGGAATTCGCCGGGATCGCCCGGGAGTTCGGCCTCCACCCGCTCGCGGTCGAGGACGCGGTCCACGCCCACCAGCGGCCGAAGCTGGAGCGCTACGACGACACGCTGTTCACGGTCTTCAAGACGATCCACTACGTCGAGCACGCCGAGCGCACGGCGACCAGCGAGGTCGTCGAGACCGGCGAGGTGATGTGCTTCACCGGACGGGACTTCGTCATCACCGTGCGGCACGGCGGCCACGGGTCGCTGCGCGCGCTGCGCCACCGGCTCCAGGACGACCCCGAGCTGCTGGCCAAGGGGCCCTCCGCGGTCCTGCACGCCATCGCGGACCATGTCGTCGACGGCTACATCGCGGTGGCGGGCGCCGTGCAGGAGGACATCGACGAGGTGGAGACCGAGGTCTTCTCCACCCCCACGAAGGGCAGCCCGAGCGGCTCGGAGGCCGGCCGGATCTACCAGCTGAAGCGCGAGGTCCTGGAGTTCAAGCGGGCCGTCTCGCCGCTGCTGCGGCCGATGCAGCTGCTGAGCGAGCGGCCGATGCGGCTGATCGACCCCGACATCCAGAAGTACTTCCGCGACGTGGCCGACCACATGGCGCGGGTGCACGAGGAGGTCATCGGCTTCGACGAGCTGCTGAACTCGATCCTCCAGGCCAGCCTGGCGCAGGCGACCGTCGCGCAGAACGAGGACATGCGCAAGATCACCTCCTGGGCGGCCATCGTGGCCGTGCCGACGATGATCTGCGGCGTCTACGGCATGAACTTCAAGTACATGCCCGAGCTGGACTGGAAGTACGGCTATCCGCTGGTGCTGGGCGCCATCGGGGTGGTCTGCTTCTCGATCCACCGCATACTCAAGCGCAACGGCTGGCTCTGAGGGCGGCACGCTCCGGGCGACGGCCGGTTTCGGGCCACGGCCGGGGTCCGGGCCGAAGACCGGCACCGAGAACGGCACGCTCCGAGGGCAGCCCCGCCCGGGGCCGCCCCGGCCCGGACCGCTCCCCCGGGCGGACCGCTCCGGGCCGTCGTCCCGGTTGCTCATAGACTGCGGAACATGACTGCTGCTGCCGCTGACGAGCCGCTGGGCCGGGCCCTGGTCGAGGAGGCCACCAAGAAGTCCGGCCTGATCTGGGTGCGGGGCACCGGGCCCGCCCGGGCCCTGTGGCACGTGTGGCACGAGGGCGCGGCGCATCTGGTCGGCGACGGCCCCGGCGAGCAGCCGTTCCCGGCCGGGCTCACCGACGGGGCCACCGCCGAGGTGACCGTGCGCAGCAAGGACAAGGGCGGCCGGCTGGTCGCCTGGACGGCCGCCGTGACGGAGCTCGCGCCGCACTCCGAGGAGTGGGAGGCGGCGGTCGGCGAGCTGAAGAACAAGCGGCTGAACGCGCCCGACGCGGAACGGATTCCGGAACGCTGGGCGCGCGAGTGCCGGGTGCTGCGGCTGACGCCCGACGACGTCCGTACCCGGCTGCCGGACGGCTCGCTGGCGGCCGCGCCGCTGCCGACGCCCGCGACCACCCGGCAGCCGGTCCCGGCCGGGCTGCCCCGGCTGCTGAAGCGCGGCCGCAAGGGCTGAGCGGGCCCCGCACCCGGGCCACCGCGCCGGGTCGGACGCCTCGGCGGCGCCTGGACGAGGCCGTACGCGACCGGCCGGCCTCGTGCCCGGTGACGTACGCAACCGGCCGGCCGCGCCCCTCCCCGCACGTCACCGCGTACGGACCGGCCCTCAGCCGTCCGCGCCCCGGCCCCGCCCCTCGGGCGTCCACGCCTCACGCGTCCATGGCGGCCCCGCTCAGCCTTCGCTCAGCCCGACGTCCTGGGCAGCTGCTTCCCGTAGTCGACCGTGTCCTCCTTCGCCGGGGCCTCCAGCGGGAAGTCCCTGTCCCACTCCGACAACGTCACGGCCCCGCCACCGCCGCCGCGCGCGAACCGCAGCGGGTACGGCGTGCCCTCCAGCGCGACGTCGAGGGTGCCGCCCTCGCCCTTGCCGCCCGTGATCTGGACGGTCCGGGTCGGCCCGACCGTGTCCCGGTCGCCCTTGTTGAGCGGGCCGTGCAGGGTGAGCAGGCCGTCGAGCAGGGTCTTCTTGTCCGTGAAGCCGCGCAGCTGCTTGTACGCGGGGTCGTCCTCCGGCACCTTGACGTACTTGTCCTGGAGTTTGTCCGCGGCGACCTCGCCCGCGGTGCCGGCCGCCCCGGGGGCGGACTCGTCGTCGTGGCCCCAGAACCCGGCGTCCGCCTTGAGGTAGAGCTCGTCGCCGATCCGCAGCAGCTCGAAGGTGGTGTGCTTGGAGGCGACGGATCCCGTGCCGCCCTGGTCCCTGAGCCGCATGTTCAGCTTGTACGTGCCGCCCTTGCTGACCAGGGTCCCGGAGAGGTGCACCGCGTCGGCGGCGTCCGCGGCCCGCTGCGCCTTCTTCTCGATCTGCGCGGCTTCGAGCTTGCCGACGCCGTTGGTCCCCTTGTCCGGGTCCTCGCCCGCGCAGGCCGTGAGCGAGGCCGCCAGCCCCGCGCAGAGCACGACGGCGAGGGCGGCCCGGCGCCGGGTCCGCGCCGGACCCGGGGCGGGCGGGAGCTGCGGGACCTGCGGGACGGAAGAGGTCACTTGTCGCACTGCCTCTCTGCTGCGTTGCGGGGTGGCAGACCGCAGCGTACCCGTGCCGATCACGCGCCCCGGCGGAGAGCCGTACGGACCGCTCCGCCGGGGCGGCGCGGAGCGGTACGGGCTAGCCTGTTTCCGTCATATCGGTTGATCGGCAGTCAAACGGACCGGCCGGTGACGCCGTACGGGGGCCCGGGCGGCGTGCTGGGTACCGGGAGAGGCACTGCTTGGAAGAAGGAGGCGCACCATGGCGGCAGGCGCCCCCAGGGTCTTCGTCTCGCACCTCGCGGGCGTCCCGGTCTTCGATCCGAACGGCGACCAGGTGGGCCGGGTACGCGATCTGGTCGCGATGCTGCGGGTCGGCGGCCGGCCGCCCCGGCTGCTGGGCCTGGTCGTCGAGGTGGTGAGCCGGCGCCGGATCTTCCTCCCGATGACCCGGGTGACCGGGATCGAGTCCGGCCAGGTCATCACCACCGGCGTGGTGAACATGCGGCGCTTCGAACAGCGCCCGACCGAACGCCTGGTGCTGGGCGAGTTCCTGGACCGGCGGGTCCGGCTGGTGGAGACCGGCGAGGAGGTCACCGTCCTCGACGTCGCGATCCAGCAGCTGCCGGCCCGCCGGGACTGGGAGATCGACAAGTACTTCGTGCGCAAGGGCCGGGGCGGGGCGCTGCGGCGCAAGGGCGAGACGCTGACGGTCGAGTGGTCGGCGGTCAGCGGGTTCTCGCTGGAGGAGGTGGGGCAGGGCGCGGAGTCGCTGGTCGCCACGTTCGAGCGGCTGCGCCCGACCGATGTCGCCAACGCGCTGCACCACCTGTCGCCGAAGCGGCGGGCGGAGGTCGCCGCCGCGCTCGACGACGACCGGCTCGCCGACGTCCTGGAGGAGCTGCCCGGGGACGACCAGGTGGAGATCCTCGGCCATCTCCAGGAGGAGCGCGCGGCCGACGTCCTGGAGGCCATGGACCCGGACGACGCGGCGGACCTGCTGTCCGAGCTGCCCGAGGAGGACAAGGAACGGCTGCTGACCCTGATGCGCCCGGGCGACGCGGCGGACGTGCGGCGGCTGATGTCGTACGAGGAGCGGACCGCGGGCGGTCTGATGACCACCGAGCCGATCATCCTGCGGCCGGACGCCACGGTCGCCGACGCGCTGGCCCGGGTACGGCAGGCGGACCTGTCCCCGGCGCTCGCCGCGCAGGTGTACGTGTGCCGCTCGCCGGACGAGACCCCGACCGGCAAGTACCTGGGCACGGTCCACTTCCAGCGGCTGCTGCGGGATCCGCCGTACGCCCTGGTCGGCTCGATCGTCGACAGCGATCTCGGGCCGCTGGCCCCGGACACCCCGCTGCCCGCCGTGACGAGCTATCTGGCCGCGTACAACCTGGTCTCGGCGCCGGTCGTGGACGAGAGCGGCTCGCTGCTGGGCGCGGTGACCGTCGACGACGTACTGGACCACCTGCTGCCGGAGGACTGGCGGGAGGCCGACTTCCACGGCGAGGAGGGGGCGGTCCATGGCCGGTGAGGACCGCGCGAGGGCGGCGTCCACGGGCGCCTCGGGCATCGTGCGCCCACCGCGCTACCGGCTGGACCAGCCGAAGGCGCCCCGGCCGCGGCTGCTGCCCGACTACGACGCCGAGACGTTCGGCCGGTTCTCCGAGCGGATCGCCCGCTTCCTGGGCACCTGGCGGTTCATCGCCTGGATGACGCTGTTCATCTTCGCCTGGCTGATGTGGAACATCTTCACGCCCGCCACCTGGCAGTTCGACCCGTACCCGTTCATCTTTCTGACGCTGATGCTGTCGCTCCAGGCGTCGTACGCGGCGCCGCTGATCCTGCTCGCGCAGAACCGGCAGGACGACCGCGACCGGGTCACCCATGAGCAGGACCGCAAGCAGAACGAGCGCTCCATCGCGGACACCGAGTTCCTCACCCGGGAGATCGCGGCGCTGCGGATGGGCCTGGGCGAGGTCGCGACCCGTGACTGGATCCGTTCCGAGCTGGAGGACCTCGTACGGGACCTGGACGAGCGGCGCGCCCTGTGGCGGGCCGAGGGCGGGGAAGAGGGCTGACGGGAGGCTACTCGCGCGTAGCGACCGGTGCCACCGCCCTCAAGAAGCGGCCCGCGCACCCTTACTATCGAGGTATGGCTACGGAAGACGCGGTGCGTGAAGCACTGGCGACGGTGAACGACCCGGAGATCCACCGCCCGATCACCGAGCTCGGCATGGTGAAGTCGGTCGAGATCGGCGCTGACGGCGTGGTCGCGGTCACGGTCTATCTCACGGTCTCGGGCTGTCCGATGCGCGAGACGATCACCAGGAGCGTGACCGAGGCGGTCTCCCGCGTCGAGGGCATCTCCCGGGTCGACGTCTCGCTCGACGTGATGAGCGACGAGCAGCGCAAGGAGCTGGCCGCCTCGCTGCGCGGCGGCACAGCGGAGCGCGAGGTGCCGTTCGCCAGGCCCGGCTCGCTCACCCGGGTCTACGCGGTCGCGTCCGGCAAGGGCGGCGTCGGCAAGTCGTCGGTCACGGTGAACCTCGCGGCCGCGATGGCGGCGGACGGTCTGAAGGTCGGTGTCGTGGACGCCGACATCTACGGGCACAGCGTGCCCCGGATGCTGGGCGCGGACGGGAAGCCGACCCAGGTCGAGAACATGATCATGCCGCCGTCGGCGCATGGCGTGAAGGTCATCTCCATCGGCATGTTCACCCCGGGCAACGCCCCGGTGGTGTGGCGCGGCCCGATGCTGCACCGCGCACTCCAGCAGTTCCTCGCCGACGTGTACTGGGGCGACCTGGACGTCCTGCTGCTCGACCTGCCGCCGGGGACGGGCGACATCGCGATCTCGGTCGCGCAGCTCGTGCCGAACGCGGAGATCCTGGTCGTCACCACCCCGCAGCAGGCCGCGGCCGAGGTGGCCGAGCGGGCCGGCTCGATCGCCGTGCAGACGCACCAGAAGATCGCCGGTGTGGTGGAGAACATGTCGGGCCTGCCGTGCCCGCACTGCGGCGAGATGGTCGACGTGTTCGGCACGGGCGGCGGCGCGAAGGTCGCGGAGGGCCTGACCCGGACGGTCGGCGCGGAGGTGCCGGTGCTGGGCTCCATCCCGATCGACGTGCGGCTGCGCGAGGGCGGCGACGAGGGCAGGCCGGTCGTCCTGTCCGACCCCGACTCCCCGGCGGGCAAGGCGCTGCGCACCATCGCCGACAAGCTCGGCAGCCGAAGCCGCGGCCTGTCCGGCATGTCGCTGGGAATCACCCCGCGCAACAAGT
>NZ_JBAGJZ010000086.1:0-14169 GCF_037034285.1 Streptomyces tyrfis
GCGGCCATCCGGGCCGTGCCGACGGCGGGCGGGGCCAGCCGGCGGGTCGCCCCGACGGGGGCCGCCAGGGCGTTCTGGAGGACCGCGGCGGGCAGCCCGGTCAGCAAGCGGAGCAGCATGTCTCACCTTCGCGGGCCTGCCGCACGGGCCGGACGGAACGAGCGGTCGTCGGGGCGGACGGGGTCTGGGGAGAGGCCGGGAACCGAAGCGGGCGCGCCCCGGACCGCCCTCTCCGAAGAGGACCGGGAACGATCCGGGCCCTGCACGGCCCGGCCCGGAACCCGTCAGGGCCCCTTCACTTCTTCCGCCCGCCCGCCGCGGTGCTCTTGGCCGCGGTGCTCCTGGACGTCGTACGCCGGGACGACGCACGGGCCTTCGTCGTGCCCGAGGCGCCCGCCGACTTGGGCGCCCGGCTCTTCGTCGTCCCCGAACCGGCCTTGCCCGGGCGGGACTTCGCCTTGCCGCCGGCCGACGTCTTGGCCGAGGTGGCGGCGCGCTTCGTCGCCCGCGAGGCCTTCGCCCGGGAGGTCTTCGTCCGCGATTCCCCGGCGCCGGCCTCGTCGGCCGCTCGCCCCGTCGTGGCGGCCTCCTTGGGACGCTGCTGGGTGAGCCATACCGCGGCGGCGCCCGCCGCGGCCACCGGCCACTCGACCACACCGGCCACGCCGAGCAGCCCGGCGCCGGTGTACGCCACGACGCGCCGCGCCTGGGGCGAGACGATTCCGACGGAGTCCAGCACTCCGTCGACGAACTCCTTCGCCCGGTCGGCGCCCGGAACCTTCTCCACCGCCGTCGTCACCATCTGCACGGGGTGCGCCAGCGTCTCCTGGACGGGATGCCGTGCCTTCGTGTCCCCCGCGCCACGCGTATGGGAACTGTCAGTCATGGTTGCTCTCCCTCCGTAGGGCGGCTGAGACACACAGCAAAGGCGTGACACAGCTCACCTTCTCGACAACCTTGACCAGATCCGACAATTTCGGCAACTCTGGAGATATCCGTATGCCGCCGGACGACGGAGCCGCCGGACGACGGAGCCGCCGGACGACGGAGCCGCCGGACGACGGAGCCGACGAGCGGCCGCCACGCCGCCCGCCCACCCCCGCCGGGCGATCCCGAAGAAGACCCGACCGCTACGGACCACAGACCGAATACCCGCGCATGTCATGGCCGTGAGGAGGTGACGGCATGAGCGCCCGGTCCAGTCCCGACCCGTATTCCAGAAAGCCGATCCTCACCACCGTCATCCCCCTCACCGCCGTACCGGCCTGACCGCGGCCCCCGACCCCGCGCACGCCGGCCGGCCCGCGCCTCTCCGCCGGACCGGGCCGTCCCGCCGCGTGCGAGGGCTCGCCGCCCGGGCCGCAGGCGGCGAGCCCCACACCGCGGAGGCCCGCCCCATGCGCATCGAACTCACTTGGCCGCGTCCCGACACCGACGGCCGGACCCTCACCCTCGTACTCCCCGGCCTGCCCGCCCTGCGCCACGCCGGCCGCCTGTGCACCGCCGTGTGCGTCGAGCCCGTCCTCTCGGCCGCCGCCGTGGCCGCGGGCGCCGGCCCGTTCACCCGCGCCGCACTGCCCTACGCCCTGCGCTTCGCCCGCCAGGCACTCGGCCCCGGCCCGGCCGCCCCCCACGCGGGGGACAGGAGTGGGGGACAGGTCTCGGCGGGGGCGCCTACCGTTCCCGTTCCACCAACTCCTTGAAGTGTTCGAGGTCGTCCCGTACAAGCCGTTCGATCGCGGTTGCCTGGGCGAACCCCTTCGGCCCGCCGAACGCCTCCTTGACGGTGCCGGGGTCGTATTCGACCCGGGCCTGGACTCGGGTGTGCTCCCGGTCGATGGGCAGCAGTGAGAAGGTTCCCGCCAGGTCGGGACCGCTCGTGGTCTGCCACGCCATCGTGTGTTCCTTGCCGCGGTCGGTGATCTCGGCCTCGAACTCCTGAGCCCGGCCGCCCGCGTCGACGTCCAGGCGCGCCCGGTGCGCTTCCTCCGGACGGGCCTGGCGTACCCCTTCGACGAATCGCGGATAGGTCTCCACCTGATGGAGGCGCTCCCAGGCCAGAGCGATCGGAACATCGACGTCGATCTGTTCTTCGAGAGTGCTCATCGGCCACCTCACAACTCGGTTCACCGTTTACGAGGCCCTGTCTCCAGTGTCGCCCCCTCGGAGGATCGACGGGGATCGACGGGGACCGACGGAGGATTGACGGGACCGACGGGATCGACGGGGGCCAGCGGGGCGCGACGGGGCCGACAGGGGAGAGCGGGGCCCGACGGGCCGGCACTGTCCGTCCTCGGCGTTCCGGGGCACGGCACGGGCACCGCGGTGCTTCAACCGGGTCCGCCTCCCAGCCCGCGCACCGCGCCGGGAACGGGGTGGAACCCGGACTGTAGCCTTTCTTTCTTCCCCCGGCCTGGGGCGCGCGGACGATCGACTTGCTGTCGAAAACCTTGACCGAGCAGGGATGCCAAGAGCTTCGCCACGCGACTTGATGTTCTGCGCGCCCTTGAGTGAAGGAGAGCGCGGCCCGGATCGGAAGGTGGCGATCGAGAACAGCCCATAAATTAAACAAAAATATAGAAAATCGGCCGAAAATTGAGACATATAACGTGGCGGGATTTTTCGCGAATAAACCGCAGAATCGCGTCCTCCGTGTGGCGTCAACCGCGGGCGAGGCTCTGGTGTGTGGCGGGCGTCGCGGCTCTCGGATTCCTCATCGCGCTGGAGATCGCCGCACGTGGCTACGGCCTTCCGGGGCCGATCGCCGGCCAGGCGCGAGAGGTGGTGTTCGCCCCCAAATCAGGCTTCCTGCTGTACGCGGGTATGGCGTTGATGATGGTGGTGCTCACCTGGCGGCAACGGTTCATCGCGGTCGGCGCCGCGATCGGCATCGACGTCGCCTTCCTGGTGGTCCGGTGGGCGGTCGACGCCAAGGTGACCGACGGACATCCCTTCGGCAACGGTGCGTTGTGGGTGATTCTGGGCTGCGCGGTCATCGCTCTCACTCGTCGTACCGGCCGGGAACGCGTCCTGCTGCTGAAGGGCGTCGGGCTGGGCCTGCTGCTGGTGGCCGGCCGCAAGACCGGCGACACCTGGTTGCTCATCACCTCCAAGACCCGCCCGATGGTGCTCGACCAGTACGTGGCAACCGCCGATCACGCGCTGGGCAACCCGTCCTGGCTGGTAGGCCGAATCGTCACGGCCACCGGCCCGATCGGCTTCAATTTCCTCGACATCGTCTACGGCCAACTCGCGGTGGCCGCGGTCGTCGTCGCGCTGTATCAACTGCGCAACGTGGCGGTCGAGCGCCGCTTCCCGGGCCATCATCTGGTGCGCACCTTTCTGGTGATCGGCCTCCTCGGGCCCGCCATCTACATGATCTTCCCGGTGGTCGGACCGATCTTCGCCTACGGCACCGGCGCCGAGCACTGGGCGACAGTCAGCCTGTGGTCGGACACGCCGTCCAGCGAGCAGTGGGCGGTGGCCGACCTGTGGCCGAAGACGCCGCCGCCGATCGATGCCCCGCACCACATGCCATTCGACGGAATCACCCCACGGAACTGCATGCCCAGCCTGCACACGGCATGGGCCACCGCGATCTTCATCCACTCCCGGAAGGGCCCGCGGATTCTGCGATTCGCGGGCACGTTCTGGCTGGTGGCCACGCTCGCCGCGACGCTGGGATTCGGCTACCACTACGGCGCGGATCTCATCGCCGGAGTGGTCTTCACGCTCACGGTCGAGGCAGCTCTGCGCACGTTCGACCGCGGCTGGGATCGATCGGGAATCCGGCTGGTCGCCTACGGCGCAACCGTCTTCGCCGCGCTCCTGGTGTCCTATCGCTGTCTGCCGCTGGAGATGGCGAAGCACCCGTGGGCGTCCGGGCCGCTTCTCGTGCTGGCGATGGCCTCGGTGATCTACGGCTATGTGAGGACCATCGCGTCGTGGGAACGGGGGACCGAGCCGGCGCGACAACCGGAATCGCGACTCGAACCGGTTTGAGTCGTGCCGCACCGGGTCGTGGGCTGAGCGCGCCGGCCGAGTGACGCCGGACGCCGGGTGCGGCGGAGCCGGCGCACCAGCCCACGACCGGCAGCCGTCCCCTCGATCGAGGGGATCTACCCCCGAGCCCCTCGACCCTGGAACGCTGGCAGGCAGTGGCCGACGGGATTGGACGACCGACACTTGCGTCCCTGCCGATCGGGAGAAAACCACGACGCCTGATCCGCTCCAGACAACCAAGAAGCCCCGGGTGCTGGCCTGGGGCTTCATCAAAGAGCGGGTGACGAGAATCGAATCGCGCTCTGAGCTTGGGAATCAACGGTTCTTGGGCCGCAGGAGAGGATCTGAACTGCGCTTTTGCGTCGGTCGGCGTGAATGGCCAGGGTCTGTGGAAGCCGTACCTGACCGCTGCTGTCGGCTCTGCTGGGCACGGATGGGGCACGAAGGCCGGCGGTGCAACGAGTCCTGCGAGGTACGTGCTCCGCGTAGGCCGACTGATCAAAGAGAAATGATGCGGACCTGGTTGCCGCAGAGCTTGGTCATGTCGTCGCTGTCGGAGGTCAGGAGGGCGACGGGTTTCGGCTGGCGCAGGGCGACCTCGGCGACCGTGGCGTCGATGGCGTACCTGTGCCCGTGCAGCCCGGCGGTTTTGAGGAGTTCCGCCGCCGCCTTCGCCGCTTTTTCGGTGACCGGCTCCACCTTGACGCGGGACAGGGCCCAGTTCAGACGGGGCATGTTGGTGCGGGAGTGGCTGACTTCCACGATGGTGTTCGCCCCGATTACCAGGTCGGCTCCCATGTCGTGGAAGACCTGAAGCATCGCGAGGAGCTTGCGGTCCTGCGTGATCCAGGCGGAGAGCCCTTCCGAGTCCAGGACGACGGTTTCGATGCGCTCGCTCACGCGGCGTCCGCGCCTTTGGTGGTGCCGGCGGAGCCGAAGATCTTCGCGCGGGCCTCGGCGAGTTCCTCGTCGCTGAAGGGGCCGTGCTCTTCCTCATGGCGGCGGAGGTCTTCGCCCAGCAGCTGGTGCCGGATCTGGCGGGCTACGGCTTCCGCCACATAGCCGGAGACGTTGTCCGTGAGCTTGCGGAGCTCCGCCACCTGGTCGCTGGGGAGCGTGACGGTGATGCGAGTCGTCGAGGACATAAGCCCAAGCATACTGGAGTATGCATGCGTTGGCTCGGGGCGTCGACCGCAAGCCTTGATGTGATCGTCTTCGTCCGCTGCCAGGCTTCACTGCCTCAGCCCGTCGACTGGGAGCCCCGCGTGACGACACCGCCCTTCCTGTCCATCGGGGTCTGCGCCGCAGGCATCGCGGGCGACGCCCACAAGCTGATCACCGCCGCGCAGGACAAAGGTTGGGGAGTCGGGGTTGTAGCCACACCCCAGGGGCTCGGCCTCCTCGACACGGAAGCGATCGAGGCGCAGACCGGCTATCCGATCCGCTCCGCCTGGCGAAGCCCCGGCGCCCCGCTTCCGCTGCCGCCTGCCGACGCCATCGCCGTCGCGCCCGCCACCTTCGACACGATCAACAAGTGGGCGGCCGGCATCGCCGACACCCTGGCCCTCGGCATTCTGTGCGAGGCGTACGGGATGGGTATCCCGACCGCCGTCCTCCCGTACGTGAACACGGCCATGGCCGCCCACCCGGCGTACGGCCGGAGCCTGAACCAGCTCCGGGAGATGGGCGTACTCGTCGGATCCCACGAGCCCCACCGGCCGAAGACGGGCGGCGGAGCGGACCGGTTTCGTGGGAGGACGCGTTGGAACTGCTGGAGGGTGAGATCGCCGCCCCTTCCGGAGCGTGAGTGCCGTCCGGACACAAAAAGACCCCGGTCATTGACCAGGGCCTTCATCGTGGAGCGGGTGACGAGAATCGAACTCGCGCTCTGAGCTTGGGAAGCTCATGTTCTACCATTAAACTACACCCGCGTAACACAGCTACCGAGCGATCGACCCTAGGTGATCAATCGACCGGTTGTGCAACGTCCCACACTCTACCTCATGCCCGGACCCCGGCGGCGCCGCGGGTCCTTTTCGGTGTGCGGAAGTGGTCGTGGGCGGGTGGACGCGGGTGCTGGGCACGGGAGTTGGGGGCGTAGCGTAGGTCCTCGGAGCGCCGCCTGGAGTGGCGTCCCCTTCATCCCCTAATGTGGCGTTCTCGTCCACGTCTTGATGGGGAAGGGACTTGATGGACTCCATGGAGCGCACCGTCGTCCGCTGTGCCGAAGGGCACGTTTTCGCTACCGCCTCGTTCCCGATGCAGCAGCTCGGGGCCGGACGGATCGGGCCCGGGCGGCTCATTCGCTGCCCCCGTTGCGCGCGGCTTCGGCACGCCGTGCGGGTGGCGTTCGAACAGCGGTAGCCGGGCGGCCGCGGTGACGCGGCAGGAGCGGTGACAGGCGCGCGGGGCGGTCCCTGGTTGGGGCGGGCCCGCGCGTTCTGCGTATCCTCGGGACGTGCTTCTCTCAGACAAGGACATCCGGGCCGAGATCGACGCCGGACGTGTACGCATTGATCCGTTCGATGCGTCGATGGTGCAGCCATCGAGTATCGACGTGCGCCTCGACCGCTATTTCCGGGTGTTCGAGAACCACCGTTACCCGCACATCGACCCGGCCGTCGAACAGACCGATCTGACGCGCATGGTCGAGCCGGACGGGGACGAAGCGTTCATCCTGCACCCGGGCGAATTCGTGCTCGCCTCGACGTATGAGGTCATCTCGCTTCCCGACGATCTCGCGTCGCGGTTGGAGGGGAAGAGTTCGCTGGGGCGGCTCGGCCTCGTGACGCATTCCACCGCCGGGTTCATCGATCCGGGTTTCTCCGGGCACGTGACGCTGGAGCTGTCGAATCTGGCGACCCTGCCGATCAAGCTGTGGCCCGGCATGAAGATCGGGCAGCTGTGCATGTTCCGGCTGAGTTCGCCGGCCGAGTTCCCGTACGGCTCCGAGCGGTACGGGTCCCGGTACCAGGGCCAGCGCGGGCCGACCGCGTCGCGTTCGTACTTGAATTTCCACCGGACCCAGGTGTGATGCCGGATGAGTGATGACGTGCGGGAGAACTTGACGTACGAGGCATTCGGTCATGCCGTGCGCGAGCTGGCGCAGACCGTGGCCGACGACGGATTCGAGCCCGATATCGTGCTGAGCATCGCGCGCGGCGGGGTGTTCGTCGCGGGCGGCCTCGCCTACGCGCTGGACTGCAAGAACATTCACCTGGTGAACGTCGAGTTCTACACCGGCGTGGGCACCACCCTTGAAATGCCGGTCATGCTGGCGCCCGTTCCGAATGCGATCGACTTCTCGGACAAGAAGGTGCTGATCGCCGACGACGTCGCCGACACCGGGAAGACGCTGAAGCTGGTGCGTGATTTCTGCATCGATCACGTGGCCGAGGTGCGCAGCGCGGTCATCTACGAGAAGCCGCATTCGCTCGTGAAGTGCGAGTACGTGTGGAAGAAGACCGATCGCTGGATCAACTTCCCGTGGAGCGTGCAGAAGCCCGTCGTGCGGCGCGGCGGACAGGTTCTCGACGCCTGAGCCCGCCTGAGCCCCTGCCTGAGGAGTTCCCCGAGGAGTCCCCTGGGTCCTGAGGCTCTGAGGTCTGCCCGTTGAGTTCCCGGGCCGGCACGCGGCGGATTCCGCGGCCCGGGGGGCCTCGTCCTGGCGGGGCCGGTGGCCCCTCCACATGCCGGCGGCGCGGCCCGGGCCTCGCGTCCCCTTGGCGCGGCTCCATGGCCCGCCGGCGCGGCTGGGCAGGGCGCCACCACGGACCCGGGACACTGATCGGCGCGCTGGTCGTCCCCTCGAACACCGAGGTGAGGACCGCGAATGACGACGAGAACGCGAAGGGTTCGCCGCCCGCCGCGTCCGGAGCGCCGGGCGCGGCGACGCCCGTTCCCGCCGCCTCGCCCTCCTGCGCGGCGGAGACGTGCCTGGGGCCGGCCCCGGAGAGGACCGGGTGCGGGGTGGACGCGCGGACGCTGAAGGGGGACTGGATCGGCACGATGCACCTGGAGATCCGGTACAGCGAGCGGTGCGCGACGGTGTGGGGCAAGCCGACCGGCGCACAGCCCGGCGACACGGTCACGATCAACACCACGCCCTCGCAGCGACAGTCCGCGTCCGTGCGGACCGGGCAGACCAAGTACCCGCCGATGCTCGTCGTCGAGGACGACTTCTCCGCCCGGGCGACCGCGGTCGCGGTCAGCGGGAAGCCGGACGAGGAGATCCCGAAGGGCCACACCCTCCGGGTCGGGGCGGACCGGACGCTGCTCCCGTCGGCCTCGGCGAACGTCTCTCCGGCCTCGGCGTAGGCCGCTCGGGCTGCCGGTTCCCGTGCGTGCGACAGTCCCGGTCCCGTACGTGCGACGGACGGTCCCGGTCCCGTACGCCGACGGCCCCGGCGTCCTCGTGGGCGCCGGGGCCGTCGCGTGGGCTTGTGCGGGGCTCGTGCGGAGCTTGTGCGGTGCGGCTCAGAGCGTGCCGAGCTTGATGATCGACAGCAGCGCGACCAGCTGGATTCCGGACGCGGCCAGGGCCTTCGGCCAGGGCAGGTCGTGCGACTTGCTCACCATCGAGGTGAAGAGCGCGGCCGAGGCCAGCCAGGTGACCCAGCCGAGGATCTGGACCAGGGAGTTCTCGCCGCCGAGGAAGAGGGCGAAGATCAGCCTGGGCGCGTCCGTGATCGACATGATCAGCATGGAGAGGCCCACGGTCGGCTGCCAGGCGCCGTCGCCGCCGAGCTGGCGGGCGAGGGTGTGCGTGACAGCGCCCAGGACCAGGCCGCCGATGACGAAGCAGACGCCCGTGATGACGACGTACGGCACCGCCGTGGAGATCGTCGCGTTGATCGCGTCTTCGCGGGCCTGGTCGAAGCCGAAGAGGGCGAGCAGGCCGTACAGGAACGTGACGATCAGCGCCGGGCCCCAGACGGGGTAGTCGCGCATCTGCCAGAACGTCGGGTTCGGGCGCAGCACGATGCCGGTCAGCAGGTCCTTCCAGTGCAGCCGCGGGCCTGCGGGCTGGGCGGGGGCCTGGCCGGCACGGTAGGTGCTGCCGTCGCCGTACGGGTCCTCGCCGAGGCTGAACGCCTGGGTGTGGCCCGGCGAATCGGCGTACGGGTCGCCCGGCCGCGGGCCGCCATGGGGGTGGGGCTGCTGGTACGGGTCGCCGAAGTACTCCGGTTCGCCGTGTCCCCCGGCGTGGGGGCCGCCATGGGGAGCGCCGCCGTGGCCGCCACCCTGGTAACCGGGGCCGCCGCTTTGGTAACCGGGGCCGCCCTGATAGCCGGGGTTGCCCTGGTAGCCGTTGCCGCCGGGGTAGCCGTCGCCGGGGTGGCCGCCGCCGTTGCCGTACGGGGGCGGGGCACCGGTGCCGCCCGCGGGCGGCCATGGCTGCTGACCGTACGGCGGCGGTGCCTGTGTGCCGTACGGCTGCTGCCGTGGTTGCTGCTGCGCCTGCTGCGGGGTGCGGTTGTCCCGGCCGCGTCCGATCCTGAATCCAGCCACGCGTCGAACGTACCTGGTCCGCGCGGACGCGGTGAGAGGGCCGGGGAAACCGGATGGCCATTGCGGCCGAGCTGTGACATCCCCTAAGGCCTGTCCCGGAGGGATCTCGGGGGCGGGGACAGGGCGGAGGAGGGCGCGGGAAGGAAGAAGCGGCCGGGCCCGCCCCCGAGGCAGGTCCGGCCGCTTCCGCGCGTCACGCGTTCCGGCGGTCCACTTCACCGGTTCCCGTTCCGGTTCCGGTTCCGGTTCCGGGTTCGGTTCCGGCGGTCTACTTCACCGGTTCCGGTTCCGGCTCGTCCGCCGACTCGGCGTCGCCCGCCGGGTCGGCCGGGGTCTTCACGGAGTCCAGCAGCAGCTGCGAGACGTCGACCACCTGGACCGACTCCTTCGCCTTGCCGTCGTTCTTCTTGCCGTTGACCGAGTCGGTCAGCATGACCAGGCAGAACGGGCAGGCGGTGGAGACGATGTCCGGGTTCAGGGACAGGGCCTCGTCGACGCGCTCGTCGTTGATCCGCTTGCCGATCCGCTCCTCCATCCACATCCGGGCGCCGCCCGCGCCGCAGCAGAAGCCGCGCTCCTTGTGGCGGTGCATCTCCTGCTGGCGCAGACCGGGGACCTTGTCCATGATCTCGCGCGGCGGGGTGTAGATCTTGTTGTGACGGCCCAGGTAGCACGGGTCGTGGTATGTGATCAGGCCCTCGACCGGGGTCACCGGGATCAGCCGGCCCTCGTCGATGAGGTGCTGGAGCAGCTGGGTGTGGTGGATGACCTCGTACTCGCCGCCGAGCTGCGGGTACTCGTTGGCGATGGTGTTGAAGCAGTGCGGGCAGGTCGCGACGATCTTCTTCGCCGACTTGGCCTTCTTCGTCGAGTCGTCCTCGTCGTCCTCGCCGAACGCCATGTTCAGCATGGCCACGTTCTCCTGGCCCAGCTGCTGGAACAGCGGCTCGTTGCCGAGGCGGCGGGCGGAGTCACCGGTGCACTTCTCATCGCCGCCCATGATCGCGAACTTCACGCCCGCGATGTGGAGGAGTTCCGCGAACGCCTTGGTGGTCTTCTTGGCCCGGTCCTCCAGGGCGCCCGCGCAGCCGACCCAGTACAGGTAGTCGACCTCGGTGAGGTCCTCGACGTCCTTGCCGACGACCGGGACCTCGAAGTCGACCTCCTTGGTCCACTCGACGCGCTGCTTCTTCGCGAGCCCCCAGGGGTTGCCCTTCTTCTCCAGGTTCTTGAGCATCGTGCCCGCCTCGGACGGGAACGCGGACTCGATCATCACCTGGTAGCGGCGCATGTCGACGATGTGGTCGATGTGCTCGATGTCGACCGGGCACTGCTCCACGCACGCACCGCAGGTGGTGCAGGACCACAGCACGTCCGGGTCGATGACGCCGTTCTCCTCGACCGTGCCGATCAGCGGACGCTCGGCCTCCGCCAGCGCCGCGGCCGGGACGTCCTTCAGCTGCTCCTCGGACGCCTTCTCCTCGCCCTCCATCGTCTTGCCGCCGCCGGCCAGCAGGTACGGGGCCTTGGCGTGCGCGTGGTCGCGCAGGGACATGATCAGGAGCTTGGGGGAGAGGGGCTTGCCCGTGTTCCAGGCGGGGCACTGCGACTGGCAGCGGCCGCACTCCGTGCAGGTGGAGAAGTCGAGGATGCCCTTCCAGGAGAACTGCTCGACCTGCGAGACGCCGAAGACGTCGTCCTCGCCCGGGTCCTCGAAGTCGATCTCCTTGCCGCCGGACGTCATCGGCCGCAGCGCGCCCAGGGCCGGCTCGCCGTCCGCGTTCCGCTTGAACCAGATGTTCGGGAAGCCGAGGAAGCGGTGCCAGGCGACGCCCATGTTGGTGTTGAGCGAGACCGTGATCATCCAGATCAGCGAGGTGCCGATCTTGATCATCGCGACGAGGTAGATGAGGTTCTGCAGCGTGCCGAGCGTGAGGCCCTGGAACGCGAGGACCAGGGGGTACGAGATGAAGTACCCGGCCTCGTAGCCCTCGATGTGGTGGATCGCGCCCTCGAGACCGCGCAGGGTCAGGATCGCCAGGCCGATGACGAGGATGACGTACTCGACGAAGTACGCCTGCCACGCCTTGGAACCGGCGAAGCGGGACTTGCGGCCGGCCCGGGAGGGCAGGCTCAGCAGCCGGATGACGATCAGCACGAGGATGCCGACCACCGTCATCAGGCCGATGAACTCGGTGTACATCTCGAACGGGGCCCAGTCGCCGACGACCGGCAGGACCCAGTCGGCCTTGAAGAGCTGCCCGTACGCCTGGAGCAGCGTCGGCGGCAGCGTCAGGAAGCCGATGGCGACGAACCAGTGCGCGAAGCCGACGATGCCCCACCGGTTCATCCGGGTGTGGCCGAGGAACTCCTTGACCAGGGTGATCGTGCGCTGCTTCGGATGGTCGGTGCGGCTGCCGGCCGGGACCGGCTGCCCGAGCGTGACGAACCGGTAGATCTGCGCGACGGCTCGGGCGATGAGCGCGACGCCGACCACAGTCAGCACCAGCGACACGATGATCGCGGCGAGTTGCATTTGGGGGCTCCTCGGGCCTGCGAGGGTGGGATCCAGCGTCTACGGGCGGAATACTGGCATCTACTAAGCAGTAACTTAATGGGTCTGTGCTGACACTATCCACTTATCCCGCGGGGCTGTAGCCGCACCGGCGGTGATCTGTGTCGCTCAGGCCCGCCCGGCCGGGCCCGTACCCGGCCGGAGCGTCCGGAGCAGCGGAATCCGCACGGCTTCCGCCAGCACGGCCAGGTCCAGCGCCAGCCGGTGGTGCTCGGCGTAGTGCTGGTCGAGCAGGGCCGGTTCGTCCCAGGGCATCCCGGAACGGGAGCGGACCTGTGCCAGGCCGGTCAGGCCCGGCCTCAGCTCCTGCCGCCAGTGTCGCGCGGCGGGCGCTCCGGCGGGGGTGGTGGGGCCGGCGGGGCGCGCTTCGGCGGTACGGGCTCCGGGGGCGTCCGGCGGCAGCGGTTCCGGTCCGACGAGGGAGAGGTCCCCGCGAACGACGTGCGGCAGGCGGGAGAGCACGTCCAGCCCCAACCGCCGGGTGTGCAGCGAGCGCAGGACGAACACGCGACCGCCCAGGCCGACCCGGGGCGACCGATTGACGACGCCGCCCGGCGGCCGCCGCACCGCGAGGACGAGGGCGCCCCCGGCCAGCAGCGGGGCGGTCAGGACCAGCAGGGCCGAGCCCAGGGCCAGGTCCAGGGCGCGCTTGGCCGACGGCCGGCCGGTCCGGTCCCGCTTCCGCTGCCGTTCCTGTCTCCCGGGGGCCCGGCGTTCACGGGGTCCCCGCCGTCTCTGTTGTCTCTGCTGCCTCTGCTGCGTTCGTCTCTGCATCGTTCGCACCTGCCTGGCGTGGGGCGGGCCGGAGTGCCGGATTTGAGCGACTCGCGGCATTTTATGACAGAACGATCCCATGGCGTGATGATGGGGAGGCGGTGTGCGGTGCGCGAGGCGGGGCGGGCGGCGGCGCGCGCGAAGTCCCCGCACGATAGTTGAGTCAGGTCGACTCAGGTCTGTTGACAGTGGGGTGGGTGTCGTGCATCCTTGAGCCAGTTCCACTCAAGTAGGTATCTGGAGGAATCGAAATGGCACGTGCGGTCGGCATCGACCTGGGCACGACTAACTCCGTCGTCAGCGTTCTGGAAGGCGGCGAGCCCACCGTCATCACCAACGCAGAGGGCGCCAGGACCACGCCGTCCGTCGTCGCCTTCGCGAAGAACGGCGAGGTGCTCGTCGGCGAGGTCGCCAAGCGCCAGGCGGTGACCAACGTCGACAGGACCATCCGTTCGGTCAAGCGCCACATGGGCACCGACTGGAAGATCGAGCTCGACGGGAAGAACTTCAACCCGCAGCAGATGAGCGCGTTCATCCTGCAGAAGCTGAAGCGCGACGCCGAGGCGTACCTGGGCGAGAAGGTGACCGACGCGGTCATCACCGTCCCCGCGTACTTCAACGACTCCGAGCGTCAGGCCACCAAGGAGGCCGGCGAGATCGCGGGTCTGAACGTCCTGCGCATCGTCAACGAGCCGACGGCCGCCGCGCTGGCCTACGGCCTCGACAAGGACGACCAGACGATCCTCGTCTTCGACCTCGGCGGCGGCACCTTCGACGTCTCGCTGCTGGAGATCGGCGACGGCGTCGTCGAGGTGAAGGCCACCAACGGCGACAACCACCTCGGCGGCGACGACTGGGACCAGCGCGTCGTCGACTACCTGGTGAAGCAGTTCGCCAACGGGCACGGCGTGGACCTGTCCAAGGACAAGATGGCGCTCCAGCGTCTGCGCGAGGCCGCGGAGAAGGCCAAGATCGAGCTCTCCTCCTCGACCGAGACCACGATCAACCTGCCCTACATCACGGCGTCCGCCGAGGGTCCGCTGCACCTGGACGAGAAGCTCACGCGCTCGCAGTTCCAGCAGCTGACCGCCGACCTGCTGGAGCGCTGCAAGACGCCGTTCCACAACGTCGTCAAGGACGCGGGCATCCAGCTGTCCGAGATCGACCACGTCGTTCTCGTCGGCGGCTCGACCCGCATGCCGGCCGTCGCCGAGCTCGTCAAGGAGCTGACCGGCGGCCGCGAGGCCAACAAGGGTGTGAACCCGGACGAGGTCGTCGCGATCGGCGCCTCGCTCCAGGCCGGTGTT
>NZ_JBAGJZ010000087.1:0-14078 GCF_037034285.1 Streptomyces tyrfis
CGGCACCGGCACGGCGGACAGCAGCGCCTGGGTGTACGGGTGCGTCGGGTGGTCGTAGATCTGCGCGTCGGTGCCGATCTCGGCCATCCTGCCGAGGTACATCACGCCGACCCGGTCCGAGATGTGCCGGACGATCGACAGGTCGTGCGCGATGAAGAGGTAGGAGAGGTTGAACTCGTCCTGGAGCTTCTCCATCAGGTTGATGACCTGCGCCTGCACCGACACGTCGAGCGCGGAGACCGGCTCGTCGCAGATGATGATCTCCGGGTTGAGCGCGAGGCCGCGGGCGATGCCGATGCGCTGGCGCTGACCGCCGGAGAACTGGTGCGGGTAGCGGTTGATGTACTCCGGGTTCAGGCCCACCACGTCCAGGAGTTCCTGGACCTTGCGGCGGCGGTCGCCCTTCGGCGCCACCTCGGGGTGGATCTCGTACGTCTCGCCGATGATGTCGCCCACCGTCATGCGGGGGTTCAGCGAGGTGTACGGGTCCTGGAACACCATCTGGATGTTCCGGCGGACGGCCTTGAGGGCCTTGCCGGACAGCTTGGTGATGTCCTGGCCCTTGTAGAAGATCTCGCCGGAGGTGGCGGTCTCCAGGAGCATCAGGAGCTTGGCGACGGTGGACTTGCCGCAGCCGGACTCGCCCACGATGCCGAGCGTCTCGCCCTGGTACAGGTCGAAGGAGACCCCGTCGACGGCCTTGACCGCGCCGATCTGCTTCTTGAACAGGATGCCCTGGGTCAGCGGGAAGTGCTTGACCAGGTTGCGCACCTGAAGGATCGGCTCGCCCCGGTCCACCTTGGCGTCGAGGGCGGCGACCGCCTCCGCCTCGGTGGCGACGTCGGCCGTGTCCACCTCGGTGACGTTGGGGGTGGCGTCCACGGCGTCGGCCTTCTTGCTGTCCTCAGCCATGGATCTGCTCCTTCCAGAAGTGGCAGGCGCTGCTGCGGCCGGCCAGCTCGGTGCCGTCCGTCTCGGTCACCGGCAGCAGGGCCGGGGACTCGGTGCGGCAGATGTCCTGCGCCTTGGGGCAGCGCGGGTTGAAGGCACAACCGGACGGCGCCTTCAGCAGGTTGGGCGGCAGGCCCTTGATCGCGTAGAGCTCGTGGCCCTTCTGGTCCAGGCGCGGGATCGAGTCGAGCAGGCCGCGGGTGTACGGGTGCGCGGGGCGCTTGTACAGCTCGTGGATCGGGGACTGCTCGACGATCCGGCCCGCGTACATGACCGCGATCTTGTCCGCGACGTCGGCGACCACGCCGAGGTCGTGGGTGATCAGGATCAGGCCCATGTTGTACTCGCGCTGGAGGTCCGCCAGCAGGTCCATGACCTGGGCCTGGACCGTCACGTCGAGCGCCGTGGTGGGCTCGTCCGCGATGATCAGGTCGGGCTCCAGGGCCAGCGCCATGGCGATCATGATGCGCTGGCGCATACCGCCGGAGAACTGGTGCGGGTAGTCGTTGACACGGCTGCCGGCGGCCGGGATCTTCACCCGGTCCATCAGCTCGATGGCCTTGGCCTTGGCGTCCTTCTTGGACATGCCCTGGTGGACCCGGAACATCTCGCCGAGCTGGTTGCCGACCGAGTAGACCGGGTTCAGCGCGGAGAGCGCGTCCTGGAAGATCATCGCCATCTTCGGGCCTCGCAGCTTGCGCCGCTCGTTCTCCGGGAGCTGGAGGATGTCCTGCCCCTGGAAGAGGATCTCGCCCTTGGCGACCCGTCCGGGGGGCGAGTCGAGGATGCCCATGATCGCCTGCGCGGTCACGGACTTGCCGGAGCCGGACTCGCCGAGGACGGCGAGCGTCTCACCGGCGCGAACGCTGTAGTTGACGCCGTTGACGGCCTTGACGATGCCTTCGCGGGTCTTGAACTCGACGTGCAGGTCGCGCACTTCGAGGACCGGGGCGTCGGCGTCGCCGGAGCGCCGGTCCGGTGCCTGTGCGGTGACGTGTGAAGTAGTCATGTCGTGGTGCCGCCCTCTCAGCGCAGCTTCGGATCAAGGGCGTCGCGCAGCCCGTCACCGACGAAAACGAAACCAAGGACGGTCAGGACGATGGCGATGGAGGGGTACACCCACAGGTAGTCCTTCACACCGAGGAAGTCCTTGGCGGCCGACAGCATGTTGCCCCACTCCGCGACCTCGGGGCTGACGCCGACGCCCAGGAAGGACAGGGCGGCCTCGGCCACGATCGCGCTGCCGACGCTGAAGGCGGCGTACGCCATCACGGCGGCGATGGAGTTGGGGATGATGTGCCGGACGATGATCCGGGTGGTGCTGGCGCCCAGGGCCCGGGCGGCGAGCACGTAGTCGGCCTCACGGACCGACAGGATCGAGCTGCGCAGCAGTCGCGACACGGTCGGCCAGGAGAAGATCGCCAGTGAGATGATCACCGGGGCGACGCCGCGGCCCATCGCGATGATGATGACGATGGCGCCGATCAGCAGCGGGAAGGCGAAGAAGACGTCCGCGATGCGCATGAGCACCGAGTCGACGGCCTTGCCGAAGTAACCGGCGAGGGCGCCGATGACGATGCCGATGAGGCAGGCCAGGAAGATCGAGGCGAGACCGATCACGACGGCGATGCGGGCGCCGTAGATGATGCGCGACAGCTGGTCGCGGCCGAGCGCGTCGGTGCCCAGCAGGTGGTCGCCGCCCGGCGCCTGGAGAGTGTTGTTGAGGTTCTGCGCCAGCGGGTCGAACGGCGCCAGCACCGGGGCCAGCGCCGCGGTCAGGAACAGCAGGACGACCAGCACCAGGCCGACCACGGCCAGCTTGTTGGCCATGAAGCGGTGGCGGATCTCGCCCCACTGGGTGACGCGGGCGATCGCCGGCTCGGCCTCGGCCGGAGCGGCCGCCTTCTGAGCGGTCCCCGCCTCCGCTGTGCTCTTGGTGAGCTCAGTCATGGGTGTGACTCCTAGAACGGGCTGCCTGGGATCAGGCGAGACGGATGCGCGGGTCGAGGACCGCGTACAAGAGGTCGACGATCAGGTTGAGCAGGACGAACACGGCGACGCCGAAGGTCACCACGCCGATGATGATCGGGTTGTTCTGCTGCTGGACCGCCTGCACCAGCGCGAGCCCGATGCCGTCCCAGTTGAAGATCGCCTCGGTGATGAGCGCACCACCGAGCAGGCTGCCGAAGGAGATGCCCAGGTAGGTGACGACCGGGATGATCGAGTTGCGCATCACGTGCTTGACGAGAACCGTGCGCCGGGGCAGGCCCTTGGCGACGGCCGTCTTGACGTAGTCGGCCCGCAGCACCTCCAGCATGGTGCCGCGCATGAGTCTCGCCACCAGCGCCGCGTCGAGGATCGCGAGCGTGAAGGCAGGCAGGACGAGGGAGTTGAAGGAGCCGTCGGAGATCAGCGGGAACCATTGGAGGTCCACCACGAAGAACTTCTGCAGGACCATACCGATGATGAAGGATGGGAATCCGACGGCCAACGTGGTCAGCAGTGTGATCAACACGTCCCAGAACGAGTATCTGAACAGCGCGGCGATCAGGCCGGCGAAGACGCCGATCGCGATGTCGATGGCGATGGCCGCGATAGCCAGCTCGGCGGTGTTCGCGAGCTTCGGCTTCAGGATCTCGGTCACCGGGCGGCGCTGGGTGAAGTCCTCGCCGAGGTCGCCCTTGGCCAGCTTCTGGACGAAGTGCCCGTACTGCACCGGCAGCGGGTCGTTGAGTCCGTAACGTTCTCGGAGCTCGGCCACGACGGCCGGGTCACGGGCCTTGTCGCCACCGAGCGAACCCACGGGGTCGCCGGGCAGGATGAACAGACAGCAGAAGAGAACAACGGTCGCACCGAAGAGGACGACGATCATCTGCCCGAGCCGGCGGATCACATATCTGCCCACGATGCCTCCTTCACATACTGAGTGTGGGGATGGGCGGCATCATCCGATCGGGAGAGCGGCCGCCGCCGGGCGCCGTCAGAGGGGTGCGCCCGGTACTGGGCGAAGGCCGTGGAAGCCGAAGAAGTTACTCCGACTCCACGGCCTTCGCCTACCTGCTGAAGAAGGCTCTTACTTGAGCGTGATCTCCGCGAGGTCCGGGTCCTCGAAGAAGTTCATCTTGAAGTTGCTGAACTTCTTGGTGTTCACCAGACGGTACTGCGAACGCTGCCAGAGCGGGATGACACCCTGGTCCTCGTCGAGCGCGATCTTCTCGGCCTGCTTGTACAGGTCGGCGCGCTTGGCGGCGTCCTTCTCGGAACGGGCCTGGTCGAGCAGCTTGTCGAACTTGGGGTTCGAGTAGCGACCGCGGTTGTCGCCCTGCGCCTTGCCGGTCGCCTTGTCCTCACCGATGCCGGCGGTGCTCAGCAGCGGGGCGAGGAAGTTGTCGGCGGTCGGGTAGTCGGCGGTCCACGCCGAACGCCACAGACCGTCGGCCTTCTTCTCCTGCTGCGCGGCCAGGGCCTCCTTGAACGGCTTGCCGTCCAGCTTGACGTTGAGGCCGAGGACGTCCTTCAGCTGCGCGGCGATGGCCTGGACCCACTCCTCGTGGCCGGCGCCGGTGTTGTAGCCGAAGTTGATGGTCGTGCCCGGCTTCAGGCCGCCCTTCTCGGCGAGCTCCTTGGCCTTGGCCTTGTCCTGCTTGACGCAGGAGGTGCAGACACCGGCCTGGTAGGTGTCGGCGAAGGACGGCGGCAGGAACGCGGTGGCCGGCTTCTGCATGCCCTGGAAGACGGACTTGGCGATGGCCTCGCGGTCGATCGCGTACGAGATCGCCTTGCGCGCGTCGGCGTTGTTCAGCGGCTTGTTCTCGTTGAACACGACCAGGTAGTTGATGCCGGAGAACTCGGCCGAGTACCACTCGCCCTGCGGCTCGTACTTGGCCTTGGCGACCGAGAGCTGCGGCGTGGGCATACGCGCGAAGTCGAACTGACCCGACTGGAAGCCCGTGTACTCCAGCTGGGAGCTGTTGGCCGGGTTCAGGATCTTGATCTCGACCTTGTCGAGCTTGGCCTTGTTCAGGCCGTAGTCGTCGTTGCGGACGAGCGTGATCGACTTGTTGTGCTCCCAGTTGCCCTCCATCTTGAAGGGGCCGTTGCCGATCGGGGCGTCGTTGTACTTCTTGTTGTCACCGGCGCCGGCGACCTTCGGGACCGGGCTGAAGGCCGCGTGGGCGGTCTTCTTGTCGAACTCGAAGTCGACCTCGGTCAGTTCGACCTTGAGGGTGTTGGCGTCCGGAGCGGACAGACCGGCGAACTTGTCGGTCTTGCCGCCCTTGAGGTCGTCGTAGCCCTTGATGCCGGCCATGTGGTACGAGACGTCGGAGGCCGACGCCTTCGCGGCGACACGGGTCCAGCCGCGGATGAACGCCTCGGCGTCGACGGGCTCACCGTTGGTGAACTTCGTGCCGGCCTTGATCTTGAACGTCCAGGTCTTGCCGTCCTCGGACGTGCCGGACTCGGCGAGCTTCGGAACGAGCTTGCCGTCCGTGGCCACGTCGTACAGCTGGGTGAAGAGAGCCCGGGCGACGAGCATGCCCTCGGACTCCTGGGAGTTCACCGGGTCGATGGAAACGGGCTCGGTGATGCCGAGCCGGAACGTACCGCCGTCGCCCCCCTTACCGGCGCTGTCCTTCTTGTCGTCCCCGCCGCCACAGGCGGTCGCGGCCAGGGCGATGATTGCCGCTCCCGCGACCCACTTGGCGCTCTTGGCACCACGCATGGGTTTCCTCCTCATGAGTCCACTTTTGACTACAAGAAGGGCACTGGAGTGATACACCGACACCCCTGACGGTGATCGTTCAGTGCCCCGAGTGTGCTCGTGAGTCGGCACTCCCCACAGTGCGTGACCCATTGACCCGAGCTCATCGAGCCAACTATTAAGGACCGCCGGGCCGTAAACCACACCTAAAGGGTCTCGTTTTGACAACATCAATCGCACGCGTAGACCCGAAATACGGACAAAGCGATCCTAGACAGACACCCCCGAAACGGACCGTTAATACATGTTCCGGAGAGCGACGGTCGATATACGGACGCCTGATCGAAGAAATCGAGTTGTGACCTTGCGGAAGATGCGCTTCCCTTCCCTCCTCCAGCCGGCGCCGTTTACTTCCAGTCACCAATGCAGGACCGCGTGCGCCCGACGCGGCCGGAACCACGGGTGACGGAAACGCCGGGGTCAAGGGCCTGACGGGGCCGGATCGCGGCCGCGAAAGGGACCGGCCCCTCCGCGGTGTTCGCGAAGGGGCCGGTCCGGCGGGCGAGTCCGGCGGAGACGTCCGAGGGCGGCGGTCAGCGCTTGGCGCGCGAGGCGGCCCGGGCGCGCTCGCGGGCGTCCAGGTTGACCTTGCGGATGCGGACGGCCTCCGGGGTCACCTCGACGCACTCGTCGTCGCGGCAGAACTCCAGCGACTGCTCCAGGGAGAGCTTGCGCGGCGGCACGATCGACTCGGCGACATCGGCCGTGGAGGAGCGCATGTTGGTGAGCTTCTTCTCCTTGGTGATGTTGACGTCCATGTCGTCGGAGCGGGAGTTCTCACCGACGATCATGCCCTCGTACACCTCGGTGCCCGGCTCGACGAAGAGGACGCCGCGCTCCTGGAGGTTGGTCATCGCGAAGCCGGTGACGGAGCCGGACCGGTCCGCGACGAGGGAACCGTTGTTGCGCGTGGTCAGCGTGCCGAACCACGGCTCGTGGCCCTCGTGGATGGAGTGCGCGATGCCGGTGCCGCGGGTCTGCGTCAGGAACTCGGTGCGGAAGCCGATCAGACCGCGGGAGGGGACGACGAACTCCATGCGGACCCAGCCGGAGCCGTGGTTCGACATGTTGTCCATGCGGCCCTTGCGGACGCCCATGAGCTGCGTGACCGCGCCCATGTGCTCCTCGGGGACGTCGACGGTCAGGCGCTCGACGGGCTCGTGGACCTTGCCGTCGACCTCCCGGGTGACGACCTGCGGCTTCCCGACGGTCAGCTCGAACCCCTCGCGGCGCATCTGCTCGACGAGGATGGCCAGCGCCAGCTCGCCGCGGCCCTGCACCTCCCAGGCGTCGGGGCGCTCGGTGTCGAGGACGCGGAGCGAGACGTTGCCGATCAGCTCGCGGTCGAGGCGGTCCTTGACCTGGCGGGCGGTGACCTTGCGGTCCTTGACGGCCGCCTTGTTGTCGGCGCCCTTGCCGGTGCCGCCGCGGCCGACCAGCGGGGAGGTGTTGGTGCCGATGGTCATCGAGATGGCGGGCTCGTCGACCGTGATCAGCGGCAGCGCGATCGGGTTCTCCGGGTCGGCCAGCGTCTCGCCGATCATGATGTCGGGGATGCCGGCGATGGCGCAGATGTCGCCGGGGCCCGCCACCTCGGCCGGCTTGCGGGTGAGCGCCTCGGTCATCAGCAGCTCGGAGATGCGGACATTGGCCATCGTGCCGTCGCGCTTGATCCAGGTGACGGTCTGGCCCTTGCGCAGCTCGCCCTGCTCGACGCGGCAGAGCGCGATGCGGCCGAGGAAGTTGTCGGCGTCCAGGTTGGTGACGTGGGCCTGGAGCGGGGCCTCCTCGTCGTACCGCGGGGCCGGGATGTGCTGCAGGATCGTCGAGAAGAACGGCTCCAGGCTGGTGGAGTCGGTCGGGACGGTGCCGTCCTCCGGCTTGGTCAGCGAGGCGATGCCGTCGCGGCCGCAGGCGTAGACGATCGGGAACTCGATCTGCTCCTCGTCCGCGTCCAGGTCGAGGAAGAGGTCGTACGTCTCGTTCACGACCTCGTCGATGCGGGAGTCGGGACGGTCCGTCTTGTTGATGCACAGGATGACGGGCAGCCGGGCCTGCAGGGCCTTGCGCAGCACGAAACGCGTCTGCGGGAGCGGGCCCTCGGAGGAGTCCACCAGCAGCACCACGCCGTCGACCATCGACAGACCGCGCTCGACCTCGCCGCCGAAGTCGGCGTGGCCGGGGGTGTCGATGATGTTGATCGTGATCGGGTCCCCGCCGTCCTTGGGGTGGTACTTCACCGCCGTGTTCTTGGCGAGGATCGTGATGCCCTTCTCACGCTCCAGGTCGTTCGAGTCCATGACGCGGTCGTCCACGGAGTCGAGCTGGTGCGCGGCGAAGGCGCCGGCCTGCTTGAGCATGCCGTCGACGATGGTGGTCTTGCCGTGGTCGACGTGGGCGACGATGGCTACGTTGCGGATGTCATGGCGCGTGGGCATGGGTGGCTTGAGCTTCTCTCGGTTCGTGGGACCAGGCGTCTCAGTCGCTCTCGGGGCCTCGTACGCCCGCCGGGCGTACGCGCCACGGCTACCCACCATCGTAAAGGGCCGACGCGGCGACGGCTTCCCCGGCGAATCACCGCCGGTTCCGGGACCGGCGCCGCGCCCCGGCGGAGCGGGCGCCCCACCCCTCTGCCCAGCGGTCGCGCGGCGGGCGCGACCGCCCCCGCCGCGGCGCCGGCCTCGCGTTCGTCACACCGTGGCCATGTCTTCCGACGGAATTCACGAAGGACACGGCCACGGTCCCCGGTGGGACGTCTGACACGGGGCTTGGGCGACCCCGGAGGTGGGGCTCCGGAGCGGCGGGGACCCTGTGCCCGGCCGGGAGCCGGGGCTCCGGGGCGGGGCTCAGAGGTGGGGGGAATGAGCGGCCACCCGGGTCAGCGGGTGATCACGACCTTGCCCGCCGGGAATCCGGCGGGCAAGGGAATTGAGCCAGTTCTGAGCTTTCGGGGGCGCCTACTCCGAAGAGTCCGCGGAATCCGAGGTATCCGAGGTATCCGAGGTATCCGAGGTGTCCGAGGTGTCCGAGGTGTCGGAAGAGGCCGAGGCGTCCGAGGGGGCCGGGGAGTCCGAGGCGTCCGGGGAGGCCGAGGGCGCCGGGGAGGCCGGGGAGCCCGAGGGGGCCGGGGCGGGCGGCTGCCGCTTCTGGTTCGGCGGGGCCCCGGCGGGCTGCGCCTGCTTGAAGCCGATGTCCTGGTAGTGCGGCGTCCCGAAGCCGAAGGCGCCGACGTTCACCAGCTTCTTGTCGGTCGCCACGAGCTGCGGCCGCTGGTAGAGCGGGATCGACGCCGCGGCGGCCCAGATCCTGGCGTCCGCCTGCGCCATCAGGTCCCGGGCGGCGCCCTCGTCGAGCTCGGCGGCCGCCTGGTCGAAGAGCTGGTCGATGTGGTCCGTGCCGACCCGGGTGTAGTTCTGCTCGACCGTCAGCGAACCGTCCCCGGCGGGCACCGGCTTGGCGAAGATCGGCCGGTCGTCGGTCGCCGGATAGGCGGTGGCGGGCCAGGAGTAGAGCGCCAGGTCGTAGTCGCCGGAGGCGATGTGGTCCCGGAAGTAGGTGTCGTCGGAGACCTTGGTGATCGAGGTGCCGATGCCGATGGCGTCGAGCATCGCCGCGATCTTGTTGCCGACGGCCCGCAGCGGCTCCGACCCGGGCCCGGACGGCAGGACGAACCGGAGGTTCAGCGTCTGGCCGTCCTTGCCGAGCGGGCCGCGGGCGGTGCCCGGGGCGGGGGCCGCGGTGCCGGCGGGGGCGTACGCGCCGGCCGCGCCGCCGGTGCGCCTGTCGTGGACGGCGGCTCCGGCGGCGGCCTCCTCGGAGGCGCCGGTACGGGCCAGGTGACCGGCCTGCCGCAGCAGCGCGGCGCCGTGGGCCGAGGCGGCGGGGGCGGGAGCGAGGATCTGGCGGGCCGCGCCGGACCCGTCCGCCCCGCCGGATCCGTCGCCGTCCCTGACGGCGTACAGGCCCTCGTCGGAGCCGGGCGCGCCCTCGTCCGTCCGCACCTCGTCGGCCCGGCCGGAGTCGCCCCGGCGGTTGGGCCCGGCGGCGGGGTTCCCGGCGTTCCCGTCGGCCACGCCGTGGGCGTGCTCGCCGTTCTTCTCGTCCTTGCCGTCCTTGTCCTTCTTCTCGGCCTTCTCGGCCTCGCTGCCCGCCTTCGCGCCGCCCGGCTTCCTGACCGCGCCCTCACGGGTCCAGCCCGCGTCGGCCAGCAGGGCCCGCGCCTCCTCCGGGTCCGCGCTGCCGAGCGCGCCGCTGCCGTCCTGGTACCCGGGCTGCCCCATCAGGGCCAGATGGCTGCCCAGCGGTGCGGCGGGCAGGCCGAGCGGCTTCAGCACGGTGTCGGCGAGTTCCTGGCGGTTCAGGGCCCGGGCGACCGCCCGGCGCACCCGGTCGTCGGACAGCGGCCCGGACGAGCCGTTCAGCGCGAGCTGGGTGTACGCGGGCTCCAGCGACTTGCGGACCACGAAGGCGCGCAGCCTGCTCTGCTCGGCCGCGTAGGTCTCGGCGGCGGTCCGGGCCCGCTCCCTGGCCGCCCGCGCGCCCGCCGCCTCCGTCTCGTTCGAGCCGTGCGCCACGGCCCAGGAACGCATCGCGGCGGCCGGGTCGCTGTCGGTGGCGGGCCCGTGGGCGGGGGGCTGTCCCTGGCTGCCGCCGTCCCGGGCCTGCGCGATCCGGTGGGCGGTGGCGGCGTCGATCTCGGCGATCTCGACCTTGTGCTCGGTCAGCGCCTGGGCCCGGTCCTGCGGCTTGACGGCGCGGAAGACCAGTGATTCGAGCTTGGCCGGCGAGCCCCACCAGCGCGGTTCGCGGACCAGGGTGACCTCGCCCGCCGCCTTGTCCACGTCGCGCAGCCGGAACGGGCCGGCCGTCGCCTTGAGGGAGAGCCGCGCCCCGTCGTTGAAGGCGTTCGGGGAGCCGGTCACCTCCTTGGGGTACAGCGGCGAGAAGAGCGAGCGCCAGTCCGCGTACGGCTTGGCGAAGGTGACCCGGACCTCGTGGTCGCCGCTGCCGCGCTCGATCTTGGAGATCCGGTCGTAGCCGGCGTTGCGCGCGGTCCAGAACGCCGAGTTCGCGCCGTTGAGGGCCCGCCACTGGGCGATGAAGTCGGGCGCGCCGATCTTCCGGCCGTTGCTCCACACCGCCCGCTTGACGAGCCGGTACTCCACCACCTGCCGGGGCTCGCGCGCGACCACCTTCGCTGACTCCAGGTAGTCGCGGTTCAGCTGCGGCCTGCCCTGGGCGTCCAGCGGGAAGAGGGTGGGCAGCAGGGCCCCGGTGATCCGGCTGGTGGAGCCGTCGGCGTCGGCCTGGAAGGCGTTGAAGGTGGTGGGCACGGCGTCGATCGCCCAGTGGACCGTGCCGCCCGCGGCGACCGCGCCGCGGCTCGTCGCCGCGATGTCCTGGGGTGCGCCGGGCGCCGGCGTTCCGCCGTCGTCGGAGGTACAGCCGGCCAGTACGGGGAGCGTCAGCAGGCCCGTCGTGAGGAACGCGAGCGAGCGGCGCTTTCGGGCCGTCCCCCGCGGGACGCCGACGTGGGACATGGCTGATTACCTCCGGGGCCGGCCCGACCCACCCGCACCGAGACGGGCCGGATTATGCGTTTTGAGTGGCTTATGCAGTTGATCACATTGATTCTGTTCATCCACTGAAAACGCATACGTCCGGGAGGCGGCGGAGACACGGCGCGAGACCGTCCGAAGCTCACTCGGGCGGCGCAGCGGGCCCGGCCCCGGGGCGGTCAGCCGCCGAGCAGTCCGACGATCGCGGCCGTGGTGTCCGTCTCGCCCAGGCGCGGGAAGATCCGCTCGACGCTGTTGCGGTGGGCGTCGGCGTCCATGTCCGTGACCGCGTCCGTGGCGATGGTGACGTGGTAGCCGTGCTCATGGGCGGCGCGGGCGGTGGACTCGACGCCGATGCTGGTCGCCACCCCGGTCAGGACGACCTGGGTGACGCCCCGACGGCGGAGCCGGAGGTCGAGGTCGGTGCCGTGGAACGCGCCCCAGGTGTGCTTGGTGACGACCACATCGCCGTCATGGGGTCCGAGTTCGGGCACGATCTCCGCCCAGTCGGCGGGCGGCCGCCCGCCGCGCGCGGCCTGCCCCTCGGTACGGCCGGGGGCGCCGCCGACGACCCGGACCAGGACGACCGGCAGCCCCTTGGCCCGGAAGGCGTCGGCCAGCGCCGCGGAGCGGGCGACGACGTCGGCGGCGGGGTGGGGCCGGACGGCGGGCAGGCCGACGATGCCCTTCTGGAGGTCGACGACGACCAGTGCGGTGTTCGGGTCCAGGGTGGTGGCGGTCATGGGGCGCTCCTGTGCGCTTGTGCGGTGAGGTGGGATCGGGGCGGGGCGGGATTCGCGAGCGGGCGGGATTCGGGAGCGGGCGGGATTCGGGAGCGGGCGGGCATGCCGCCCCCGCTCACTTCCCGACCAGCCGGTCGAGCAGGTCCGCGGCCTCGGCGACCGTGCGGCGCTCCTCGCCGTCGAGTTCGGCGGCGATGGCCTCGGCGAGCCAGTCGTTCTTGGCGGCCCGGACGGCGGCGAGCACCGCCAGGCCGGTGTCGGTGATCGACATCACCGACTTGCGGCCGTCGGCCGGATCCGGCGCCCGCTCGACCAGCCCCTGGGCCTCCAGCGCGCCGAGGGTGAGCCGCATCGACTGCGGGCGCACGTACTCCGCCCGGGCCAGCGCGGCCGTGGTGGCCGGGCCCTCCCGGTCCAGCCGGCTCAGCACCGCTCGCTGCGTCGGCGTGAGCAGGCTGTCGGAGGACGTGGTGCGCAGTCGCCGCAGCAGCCGGCCGATCACGGCGGTGAGGTGCGACGCGAGCTGCTCCGGGGCCGGTTCGCCGGGCGGGTTCGCAGCCGGTTCGCCGAGCGGGGTCCCGATCGGCTCGCCGGGCGGGTTCGCGGTCGGTTCGGACATGGTCGCAACGTAGAAGATGTGCAGGCCGCCTTGCAAGGCTACCTGTCTTTTCTTGGGGCGCTCTTGCCCGTCACATGGCCCGCGATCTAGGGTGAATGCGCTTTCAGCAGAGGGCCGGACACCCGCTTGCGGCGGGGTCCGGGAACGGAAGAAGAAGCGGACGGTCGGTCGAGTGAGCGCCCCAACGGTGTACGACGTCGCCGAGCGGTCGGGCGTCTCCATTGCCACGGTCTCCCGGGTCTACCGCACCCCCGACTCGGTGCGCGCCCAGACCCGCGAACGGGTCCTCGAAGCCGCCCGCCAGCTCGGTTACGTCCCCAGCGGCAACGCCCGGGGCCTGGCCAGCCGGACCACCGGCGTGCTCGGGCTCTGCTTCCCCGACATGGCCGACCCGGACGCCGAGGCCGACGCGGAGGCGGACAGCGACGCCGACGACGCGGTGATGCTCTACTCCGACCAGATCATCCGCGGCATGGAACGGGCGGCGCGCCGGCACGGGTACGCGCTGCTGATCGCCGCGTCGATGGAGGGCGGACCGGAGAGCGTCGCGAAGGTGGCGGGCCGGGTCGACGGCTTCGCCGTGCTGGCGCGGACGGTGCCGACCGAGGACCTCGAAGTGATCTCGCGGCGGCTGCCGGTGGTGATGCTCGCCGGGCCGCGCGAGATCGATCACCTCGACCACGTCGTCGTCGCCAACGCCGACGGGGAACGCGAGCTGGCCCGGCATCTGATCGAGGACCACGGGCTGCGCAGGCTCGCCTTCGTCGGCGGTGGGGTCGAGTCGCCGGACGCCGAGGCCAGGTTCCGCGGCTTCCGGGAGGCGTGCCGCGACGCCGGGCTCCCGGTGCCGGACGCGCCGGACCTGCGGGCCGAGCTGATGACGCAGGCGGAGGGCGCTCGGACCGCCGAGGCGCTGCTGGACCGGGACGCCGAACGCCCCGAGGCCATGCTGTTCGCCAACGACCAGATGGCGGTGGGCGCACTGCGCGCCCTGGAGCGGCGCGGGGTGCGGATCCCGGAGGACATCGCGGTGACCGGCTTCGACGGGATCCCGCTGAGCCGGATCGTCCGCCCGGCGCTGACCACCGTACGCCAGCCGATCCGCCAACTGGGCGAGCAGGCCGTCGAGTTGCTGGTACAGCGACTGGGCGACGGCAAGCGCGAACCGGTGTCGCTGATGCTGCCGGTCTCCGTGGTCCGCCGCGCGAGCTGCGGCTGCGGCTGAGCGCCGCGCACGCCCGCGCCCACGCGGTGAGCCTTCCCGCGCCCCGGATCCACGCCCCGAATACCCGCCGCGCGCCCGGCTCCGGCTGGACCGCCTGGACCACTGGGAGCGCCGCGCACGCCCGCGCTCCGGGCTCCCGCACGCCCGCGCCTCTCCCCCGTACGGCACGCGCGCACCCGGCGCACGGGCCGGCCGCCCCGGCCGTCCGGGCGCGGGAACG
>NZ_JBAGJZ010000088.1:0-12509 GCF_037034285.1 Streptomyces tyrfis
GCCGAGGACCGGGACGCCGAGGACCGGGACGCCGAGGACCGGGACGCCGAGGACCGGACGCTCCGCGCCCGTCCGTCACCCCGGGCCCGACGTGATCTCGCCTTCCCCGGCGACCGCTCCCCCCTGGGCCTCCCGCCTCTTGATCCCTTCTCCCCCCTGGGTCTCTTCTCCCCTCCTGGTCTCTTCCCTCCTGACCTCATCTCCTTTGGACACGCACTCCACCCAGAGCAGCTTCCCGCCCTGTCCCGGCAGGCCTCGCCCTGGCAGACCTCGCCCCGGCAAGGCGCGCCCCGGCAGGGGGACCACGCCCCAGCTCTCCGCGTACAGCACGACCAGATACAGCCCCCGGCCCCGCTCGGCCAGCTCCGCCGGGGCCTCCGCGCTCCAGCGGAACGGGGCGGGAATGTGCGCGCTGGTGTCGCGGACGGCCAGCCGGACCCGATCGGGCCCTGCCTGGCGCAGCCGTAACGAGTACGGACCCGGCGCGTGCAGATACGCGTTGGTGACCAACTCGCTCGCCAGCAGCTCGGCGGTCTCGGCGAGCCCGGGCATGCCATGCGCCCGCAGCGCCGTGCGCAGTATCGCGCGGGCCACGCCGGGAGCCCGGGGATCTCGCGGGAGTTGGAGGGTGTACGTCCAGGGCGGGGATACCGTGGCACTGACCATGGAAGTCTCCGTTCACGGAGGGAGAAGGGGAATCGGCAGGTGTGCTTCGAGTCGCCCGGTGACGAAGCCGCTCCGTCGAGCGGGGTGCTTCCGGGCCGGTGGCCTGGCTCACACACTAGAACCCTCTATGGAATGCATTCCACATTTTTCATGGATTACGTGACAGATACCCTCGTGTGGGTGACCGAGCCGGGGAGCGAGTGATGCCGCCCAGCACCACACCGACAGCCCGCCGCCAACGCCTGGGGGCGGAACTCCGCAAGCTCCGGGAACGCGCCGGGATCACCGCGACCGAGGCCGCGCGGCTGCTCGGCGGCAATCAGGCCCGGATCAGCAACATCGAGGCCGGGCGTTACGGCGTGAGCGCCGAGCGGGTGCGCACGCTCTCCTGCCACTACGCGTGCACGGACGACGCCCTCGTCAACGCCCTGGCCGCCATGACCGGCGACCGCAGGCGGGGCTGGTGGGAGGAGTACCGGGAGATCCTCTCCCCGGAACTGCTCGACCTGGCGGAGCTGGAGCACCACGGAACCGCGCTGCGCACCGCGCACACCTCCGGACTGCCCGGGCTGCTCCAGACCACGGACCACGCCCGCGAGGTCTTCCGGCAGGTCGTCCCCGCCCTCACCCCGCCGGACATCGAGCACCGCCTGTCGTTCCGCATCAAGCGCCAGAGCGTCATCTTCCGCGAGAACCCGCTGCCGTACCGGGCGGTGATCCACGAGGCCGCCCTGCACATGCGGTTCGGCGGGCCGGACGTGACCGGACGGCAGCTGGCGCACCTGCTGGCCATGAGCGAACGCGACGAGATCACGGTCCGGGTGATCCCGTTCGCCGCCGGCGGATATCCGGGGGCCGGTCAGCCGGTCTACTACGTGCACGGTTCCGTGCCGCAGCTGGACACCGTGCAACTGGACCAGGCGCACGGCATCGCGCTGCTGGACGCGGAGGCCCAGCTGCTCAAGTACCGGCAGGTCCTGGACCGTCTGGAGTCGCTCGCGCTGAGCGCCGCCGCCTCGCGCGATCTGGTGAGCGCCGTCGCCCGGAGTCTCTGAAGGGAGCCGCATTGCCGAAATCGCCGAACCGTCCGTGGCAGAGGTCCTCGTACTGCGGCGAGGGCGAGTCCTGTGTGCACGTGGCGGCCCCCACCGCCGGCACCGTCTGGCTGACCGAGAGCGGCGACCCCGCCGGCCCGGTGCTCCGCACCACGCCCGGCGCCTGGGCCGCCTTCGTACGCACCGTCAAGCAGCGGCCCGCCGGGCGGTCCCCCGAGGCGTCCCGTCCCGGAGCGCGGGCCCCCGAAGCCCGGGTCCCCGAAGCGCAGACCCGAGCGCAGGACCCGCGAGCACAGGACCCCCGAGCGCAGAATCCCCAAGGGCAGAACCCCGAAGGAGAGTCCCGTCCATGACCGGCATCCCCGCCGACCTGACCTGGCTCCGCGCCGCACCCGAGGGCGACGAGGGCCCCGGCCCCTGGATCGAGGTCGCCTTCGGCCCGGACGAGTTCGTCTACCTCCGCGAGACCGGCGACCCCACCAACATCGTCACCACCACCCGCGTCAAGTGGGACGCCTTCACCCAGGGCGTCCAGGCGGGCGAGTTCGACCACTTCGTCGAGGACTTCGCAGACGTCACGGACGTCACAGACGTCACAGACCTCACAGGCGTCGAGGACCCCGAGGGGCGCTGAAGGGCACCGAAGAACGCCGAGGACGGTGAGGACGGCGAGGGGACGGCGCGTCAGCACTCCTCGCGCGGGGCCTCGGCGGCGTACCCGTCGCCGGTTCCGAAGGCCTGGGCGACGGTCAGGCTGTCCTCGTAGACGTGGTGCCGTACGACGAGGCCGTCCTCGACCGTGAGGTGCAGGGCGAACCGGGCACGGTACGCGCGGCCGGTGGAGCGGGCGGTCTGGCGGATCTCGCCGAGCACGACCGCGTCGTCGCCGTCGACCAGGATGCGTTCGATCACGGTGGCCGCCTCCCCGGCCACATGGCGCTCGGCGAGTTCGCGGTAGTGGTCGGCGGCGTCGGCCCGGGTCGATCGGTGGCGGATCCAGGGGACGGCGGGGCGGTCGTGCTCCGCCTCCGGCCAGCTCAGCCGCCAGTCGCTCCGTTCGGCGTACAGCTCCGCGATGTGCTCGGGATCGCCCGCGCCGATCCGGGCGAGCAGTTCCTCCACCACGGCGCGGGTGGTCATGGGTGCGGCTGACGACAAGGCACGGCCTCCGATCCATCCGGTCCCCCGCGTCCCGTCGACGCGGGGAGGACACCCTTTCTACGGGCGCGTGCGCGTCCGCGCGATTACCCCCGAAGTCATCGCGGGCGCCCGCCTCTCCCTGCCCTCTCCCCACAGGGCTCTCTTCCCCGCACAACCGGCCCGCGTGTCCGTCCCGCCCGCCGCGGGCACGATCCACGGCATGGACGACGCCCCGGGCCGGATACTGCGCTGGAACCTCTTCATCGGCGGTCACCTGAGCACCTCGGTGCCCGTACGCCTCGTCGAACGCACCCCGGCCGGTCAGCTGGTGTGGATGGAGACCGGCACTCCCATGTGGCGCGCCGGCCTACCGCGCGGGGCGCACCTGCGGGACATCGCGCCGCACGCCCGGCCGACCGGCGGATATCCGCCGGTCGCCGACCGGTGGCCGCTGGGCAGCGCGCTCCTCCACCAGCCGGCCGGCCGCGCGTACTCGGTGCTCTGGCTCTTCGGCCGCCGACGGAGATTCCGCGGCTGGTACGTGAACCTGGAGCACCGGGACCACCGCGGCGACGACATCGACGTCACCGACCACGAGCTCGACATCGTCGTGGCGCCGGACCGCGGCTGGCGGTGGAAGGACGAGCGATCCTTCGCGGAGAAGACCGGGCACCCCGCCTACTGGACCGCGGCCGAGGCGGCGGCCATCCGGGAAGAGGGGCGCGCCGTCACCCGACTCGCCGAGGCCGGAACGTTTCCCTTCGACGGCTCCTGGTGCGATTTCCGGCCACCCGCGAGCTGGACGACGCCGCCCCGGCCGCCCGTCCCCCGTCACCCTCTGCTCTGACCGGGTCCGGCCCGACCCCCTTCCGTCCGGGCTCCCACCAGGGCCGCAGCCGGTCCACGCCAGGTCAGCGCCGCATCCGGGCGGGGACCTGGCCAGGGTGGCGCGAGGACAGTCATTGCCCGGGGTCACCCCCCGTGATACACAGAGTAACCATATCTATCCGCTCATACACCGATTCGATCCACGGATCAGATGGTCGAACCGGTCACACGTACGAGATTCGGGTAAAGAGAGCCGCCAAGCCGTCGTACGAATGCAGTTTCATCAGCGAAGATAGGGGGCGACCCGTGTCGTGTGGCAGGGGCATCGAACTACCCGACAGGGGCGGTGACTTACATGATCCTGGCAGCTGAAAAGGGCGACATCACCACCATCATCGGCGGAATCGCCCCGAACTGGGGTCCGTTCGGGACCTTGGGCAACGAGGCCCGCGTGATGATCGAGGTCGTCATGGCCATCGCCATCCTGCTCTGCCTCGGCATCGCGGTCTGGGGCGCGGCCAAGCAGCGTATCGGCGCCACCGCACTGCGCGATACCTTCAGCGCGGAACAGGGCAAGGGGCTGATCGTGGCGGGCCTCACCGGTGTGTTCATCATCGGATCCCTGGGGACCTTGTTCACCATCGTCTACGGGATGGCCGTCTGACCGGGCGTCATCCCCGCCAGGGGCGTTCCGCGCCCGCCCTTCCGTTCCCCTCCCGCACCGTCCGTCCCCTCTCCCCCCACCATCCGTCACTTCCACACCACCCGCCCGTCGTGCCCACCGGCAGAGGTTGCGTCCCCCTGATGTCGAGTCACCACACCGCGCCCGCGCGGGAAGCAGCGCGGCTACCGTCGTATCACCCGGTTCGGGAAGCGGCCGGACCCACGGCTGAGGGGGCGTACGAGGCATGAGCAGCGACGACGAGCGCGGCTACCGGGGCTCGGGCCGTTCCGACGACCCGTACAGCACCATCGGCGGCACGCGCCAGACCCGTACCCGCTTCCACGACGACGAGGACGACGGCTACGGCGCCCCCCGCCGGCCCGCGCGCGCCTCGCGTTCCCTCGTCATGGTCGTCGGCGTGGTCGTCCTGCTGATCGCCGCCATCGCGTTCGCGAACATGACCGGGAGCGGGGGCCGCGACAACGACCGGAACGGCGGCGCGGGCAACGCGGGCGGCAGACCCGAATCGTCGTCGACCGCGGCCACCGGGACCAGACCGGTGACGGGGAAGAACGGCTCGATCCCCTCGGGGTTCGCCCACGACGAGCAGGGGGCGCAGAGCGCGGCGTCCAACTTCGCGGTGGCCCTGGGCTCGGACGGCATGTTCCGCTCGGACGCCCGCCGGACCATCGTCGAGGCCACCCACGACCCCGCGGTCGTGGAGAGCCTGCTGACCGACCTGGCGAAGGCGTACTCGCCGGGCCTGCTGGAGAACGTCGGCCTCAACCAGGACGGCACCGCGCCCAGCGGCATGACCTTCGTCTCCCGGACCGTTCCCGTCGGCACGAAGGTGGTCCGGCACGACGCCGGCACCGCCACCGTCGAGGTCTGGTGCACCGGCCTCGTCGGCCTGGCGGGCCAGGACTCCACCAAACCCGTCACCGCGAGGTGGTTCACCCTCACGGAGAAGCTGAAGTGGGTCGGCGGCGACTGGCGGATCGAGTCGTCGAGCCAGCAGGAAGGTCCCACGCCCGTCAACGGCGACAACCGGGCCTCGACCGCGGACGAAATCGCCGGTGCCGTTCAGGGATACGGAGGCTTCACCTATGCCCGATAGCCGACGCCCGCCCGCGCGCTCCCTCGCGGCGGCCCTCAGCCGACGCCCACGCGCGCGCACCCTCCTGACGGCCCTCGCCGGCCTGCCCGCGGTGGCCGTGCTGCTGCCGGCGGTGTCGCTCCTGCTGGCCTCGCCGGCCCTCGCGGACCCCAGCCCCTCGTCCACACCGTCGTCCACGCCCTCGCCCGGCGCGAGCGACGACACCTGCGACCTCATCGTCGGTGTCGCCAAGGACTACTGCGAGAAGGGCGACGCCGGCGCGCCCAGCGCGCCCCGTTCCGTCGACGACTCCCTCGACCCCCTCACCTCCCTCGCCCGCGGCTGCGCCGACGCCGCGTCCTGGATCATCGGCAAGCTCAGCGAGGCCGTGAAGCAGACCGCCAACGTCGACTTCACCAACGAGACCTTCCGCAACCAGTACGCGATCGTCTTCGCCGCCTCCGCCGTTCTCACGCTCGTCCTGTGGCTGTTCGCCGTCGCCAAGCGCGCCATCCGCGGCGTCCCGCTCACCACCGCGATCTCCGAGGCCGTGGGCTTCCTCTGGCTGACCGTCATCGCGTCGGCCTTCACCCCGCTCGTCCTGTACGTGGTCGTGTCCGCCACCGACGGCGTCAGCGACGTGATCGCCTCGGCCACCGGCAACAAGGCCGACGTCTTCTTCGGCTCGTTCTCCGAGGCCCTCAAGAAGGGCTCCGACATCGGCGGCGGACCGATCATGCTGATCGTCGTCTCGCTGGTCTCGATCCTCGCCGCCGGCGTCCTCTACCTGGAACTCGTCATCCGGGCCGCCCTGCTCTACGTCGGCGCACTCCTCGGCACCGTCGTCTACGCGGGCCTCGTCGACAAGAACATGTGGGGCCACGTACGCCGCTGGGCGGGCATCATGATCGCGGTGATCATGGTGAAACCGATCATCGTGATCGTCCTCGGACTGGCCGGCGCCCTCTCCACCGACGGCGGGCCGAACGCGTTCTCCTCCGTGGTCTCCGGGCTCGCCATCATCCTGCTCGCGATCTTCGCCTCCGCGATGATCTACCGCTTCGTACCGGGCTTCGGCGACGAGATCCAGGGCGCGCGCACCAACCGCAAGCAGGCCACCGACGGTTCCCAGGCCGCCGCGCTGATCAGCTCCCCCGCCGCCCTCGTTTCCCAGGGCATCAAGACCCACAGCGGCCGCGGCGGCGGCCAGAGCGGCGACGGCGCCGGACCCCGGCCCGCCAACCCGGTCAGCGGCGGCATGGCCGCGCACGGCTCCCGCGGCGGAACCGCCGCGCCCTCGCCCCGCAGCGGATCGGGACCGACCTCCGGCACCCCGCACGGCAGCCGCGCCCCGCGCGGCGGACCAGGCAGCACAGGTAACAACAGCACGGGAGGTGGAGGGCGTTGACGACTCCGGCCCACACGATCGCGCCCCGCCGCACGTATCTCATCGGCCGCGCCCGGCCGAACGCGATCGTCGGCAAGAACCGCGAGACCGGCGAGATCGCGCTGATCATCGTCGGCGCGTTCCTCGGCATGGTGAGCGGACTGGCCGTCCCCTACCTGGCGCCGCGCATCGTGCTGCTCGCCGGCTTCCCCCTGCTCGCCCTGGCGATCGTGTACGTGCCGTACCGGCACCGCACCTTCTACAAGTGGTTCGAGATCAACCGCAGTTACAAGCGCCTCCTGCGCCGCGGCACCGCCTACCGCTCCGGCGCCATGGAGGCCGGGGTGCGCGGCGACGGCCGCGAGGTCGAGATCGGCCCGCCCCCCGGCATCGGCCGGATCAGCTGGCTCGCCGCCCCCTTCGGCCCGGACGAGATCGCCGTGCTGCTGCACGCCGACCGCCGCACCGTCACCGCCGCCATCGAGATCGAGGGCCCCGGCGTCGGCCTGCGCGACAGCGAGGACCAGGAGGCGCTCGTCGACCGGTTCGGCACGCTGCTGAAGCACGTCGCCAACGGGGACGGCTTCGTGACCCGCATCCAGATGCTGGCCCGCACCCTCCCCGCCGACCCGGACGCGCACGCCAAGGACGTCGCCCAGCGCGGCGACCAGGCGTCCCCGGCCTGGCTGCGGGACTCCTACGACCAGCTCCAGTCCATGGTCTCCACCTCCAGCGAGCAGCACCGCGCCTACCTCGTCGCGTGCATGCACTACACCCGCGAGCTCGCCGCCGAGGCCAACGCCATGGCCCGGGCCGCCCGCCCCGCGTCCGGCCGCAGACTGGACCGGGACGCGGGCCTCGCCGTCGTCATGGCCCGCGAGCTCACCGACATCTGCGCCCGTCTCGCCGAGGCCGACATCCGGGTGCGCCAGCCGCTGGGCCAGAGCCGGCTCGCCTCCCTCGTGCACTCCATGTACGACCCCGACCACCCCATCGACCACATCCAGGCCATGACCAAGCGCAACGCCTGGCCGGCCGAACTGGACGCGGTCGAGCCGACGTTCCTCCAGGCCAAGACCCGCGAGTCGGCGACCCGCGCCCCCTGGTGCCACGCCACGGCCTGGGTGAAGGAGTGGCCGATGACCCCCGTCGGCGTCAACTTCCTGGCCCCGCTCCTCGTCCACACCCCGGACGTGATCCGCACGGTCGCGGTCTGCATGGACCTGGAGCCCACCGAGATCGCCATCGAGCGGATGCTCACCGAGAAGACCAACGACGAGGCGGAGGCCAGCCGCCAGGCCAAGATGAACCGCACCGTCGACCCGCGCGACATCGCCGCGCACGGCCGGCTCGACCAGCGGGGCGAGGACCTCGCCAGCGGGGCGGCCGGCGTCAACCTCGTCGGGTACATCACCGTGTCCTCGCGCTCCCCCGAGGCCCTCGCCCGGGACAAGCGGACGATCCGCGCCTCCGCCGGCAAGTCGTACCTCAAGCTGGAGTGGTGCGACCGCGAGCACCACCGCGCCTTCGTGAACACGCTGCCGTTCGCCACCGGCATCCGCCGCTGACCGCGGGCCGGCCGAGAGAGACGAGAGAAACGAGAGGGAGGTCGGTCACGCCATGCGAGATCCTCTGTCCGCGCTGTCGGACGCCTTCACCGCCTTCCTCTTCGGGAAGGTGGAGACGACGAGGCTGCCCGTCCGTACGTCCACGGGACAGGCCCAGGCCGTCTACCTGCCCACCGCCGCTCCCGGCCTCGGCGACTCCGGGGTGATCATCGGCCGCGAGGTGTACTCCGGCAAGGGCTACATCTACGACCCGTTCCAGCTGTACGGTCAGCAGCTGCCCGCCCCGCACTGGCTGGTGCTGGGCGAGTCCGGCAACGGCAAGTCCGCGCTGGAGAAGACGTACGTGCTGCGCCAGCTCCGGTTCCGCGACCGCCAGGTCGTCGTCCTGGACGCGCAGGGCGAGGACGGCGTCGGCGAGTGGAACCTGATCGCGCAGCAGCTCGGCCTCACCCCGATCCGCCTCGACCCGACCGCCGCGCTCAACGGCGGCATCCGGCTCAACCCGCTCGACCCCTCGATCACCACGACCGGGCAGCTCGCCCTGCTCCGCACGATCATCGAGGTGGCGATGGGCCGCGGCCTGGACGAACGGTCCGGCTTCGCGCTGAAGGTCGCGCACGCCTACGTCAACGAGACCATCACCGACCGCCAGCCCGTCCTGACCGACATCGTCGAGCAGCTGCGACACCCGGAACCCGAGTCCGCCGAGGCGATGAACGTCGACATAGACGATGTGCGGGCCTGGGGCCTGGACGTCGCCCTCGTCCTGGACCGGCTGGTCGACGGCGACCTGCGGGGCATGTTCGACGGGCCGACGAGCGTCGGCATCGACCTCGACGCCCCGCTGATCGTCTTCGACCTCTCGCACATCGACCGGAACTCGATCGCGATGCCGATCCTGATGGCGATCGTCGGCGTCTGGCTGGAGCACACCTGGATCAGGCCCGACCGGAAGAAACGCATCTTCCTGGTCGAGGAGGCGTGGCACATCATCAACTCGCCCTTCGTGGCCCAGCTCTTCCAGCGCCTGCTGAAGTTCGGGCGACGGCTCGGCCTGTCGTTCGTGGCGGTCGTCCACCACCTCAGCGACGTCGTCGACGGGGCGGCGGCCAAGGAGGCCGCGGCGATCCTCAAGATGGCCTCCACGCGCACGATCTACGCCCAGAAGGCGGACGAGGCCAGAGCGACCGGCCGGGTGCTCGGCCTGCCCCGGTGGGCCGTCGAGATCATCCCGACGCTCACCCCCGGCATCGGCGTCTGGGACGTCAACGGCAACGTCCAGGTCGTCAAGCACCTGATCACCGAGGCGGAACGGCCGCTGGTCTTCACCGACCGCGCGATGACCGAGTCCTCCCCCGTCCGGGACGTCCCCGACGACGTACGCGCCGCCGATCTGGAGGCGGAGGCGCGCGCGGCCCGGATCGAGCACCAGCAGCAGCGGCTGAACGAGTCGTCCGAGTCAACGGTGGCATGACATGGCGGGGCACGGCGGGGCACGCACCGGGGGCGGATACGACGGGTACGGCACAGCCGGCCGGGGCGGGAACGGGCGCGGCGGCGGCATCCCCGACGGCCTGCTGCTCGGCCTGCTGGCCTCCCTGCTCGGGCTGACGCTCCTGGCGTGGACGGCCACCGGCCTGGCCGGGCTGCTCGCCCACGGCGCCTGGCCGGACGGGGTCACCCTCACCGAGACCCCGCTGGCGATGCGCCGCCTCATCACCGCACCGCACGACCTCCCGGCCGCCTGGCCCACGACCCCGGCGGGCGAACTCTCCGGATACGGGCTGTTCTGGGGCCTGTTCATCGGCGAGCTGATGGTGCTGGTGGTGCTCACGATCTTCGTGCTGGGAGTGGTGACCCGCTGGCGCGCGGTACGGGCGCGACACCGCGCCGAACGGCTCGCGGCCGGCCCCGGCGACGGCAACGGCGCCGGTGTCAGTGCCGGTGTCAGTGCCGGTGCGGGTGCTGGTGCTGGTGCGGGCATCGGTGCCGTGGACGCGCCCGGCACCGCGCTCGAGAGCGGGCCCGCAGCCGGTACCGGCTCCCGCGCCGACGCACGCCCCGGCCACCCGGGCACGGCCCCGCACGGGACCGCCGCCGTACCGCCCCCGCCGGCCCCGCCGGACCCCGCACCCGCGACGCCCGGACACCCCGCGCCCGGCCCCGCCGGGCCGCTCTCGGAGCCCGCCGGGCCGGTCGCCGCCGCCCCGCACCAGGCCGCCGCCGCGCCCGCGCAGGGGGCCTTCCCTCCGCCCGCTCCGCGGGCTGCCGCCTCCCCCGCCGCCGCGGCCGGGCCGGAGGCCACGCCCGTGCCCACCGCCGGGGCCGTCGCCGCGGCGTATCCGGCGTCCGAGCCGTCCGCTCCCGTGCCGCCCGGCTCCCGTCCCCCGTCCGTCGTCCTCGGGCCGCCCGCCGTCCGGCGGCCCGTCGCGCTCCGGGCGATCCAGGAGGCCGCCGGCCCCGCGCTGGTCGTGACCTCGGACCCCACGGTCTGGGCCGAGACGAAGGACGCCCGGGCCAAGCTCGGCCCGGTCCTCGTCTACGACCCCGGCCACCTCTGCGACACCCCGGCCCGCCTCCACTGGTCCCCCACGGCCGGCTGCGAGGAGCCCGGCACCGCCGCCGCCCGCTCCGCCGCGCTGCTGGCCCCGGTCCGGCCGCAGGCCCGTGCGGACGCGGCCACGGCCGACACCGCGGAGACGCTCCTGAAGTGCTGGCTGCACGCCGCCGCCGTCGACGGCCGGCCGTTCCGCCAGGTCCACCGCTGGGCCGTCGGCGGCAGCGCCCACGAACCGGTACGGCTGCTGCGCACCCACCCCCGGGCGGCCTCCGGACTCGCCGGACTGCTGGAGTCCGCTCTCACTGCCCATCCCGAACGCCGCGAGATGGCGCAGGAACTGACGGTACGGGCCCTCGGCGCGCTCTCCACGGTCCACATCCGCGACGCCTGCACCCCGAACCGGGCCGATTCGCTCGCGCTGGCATCCTTCGTGCACGAAGGGGGCACTCTCTATGTGGTGGGTGAGCCGATCGAGGATCCCCGCTCGGGCCCCGGAGCGATGCCCCTGCTCACGGCGCTCGTCTCAGACGTGGTCGAGCACGGCCGCCGCCTGGCCGCACGGTCAGCCGACGGTCGGCTCGACCCACCAATGACCCTGGTACTCGACGACGTCGCCGCCGTGGCGCCCCTGCCCGGGCTTCCGGAGCTGCTGGCGACGGGCGAGACCGCTGGTCTGCCGGCCCTGGCCCTGCTCCGCTCCCGGGAACAGGCCCGCGCCCGCTGGTCCCGGGAGCTCACCGGCACCCGCTGACCCACCCCGCACCGGCACTGGCACCAGGCCGCCGAGGTCCATGCCCGGGCACACGCCGAGGCCCCAGCCACGGGCATCGGCCCGGACGGCCGCTCCGGGCTACGCCGGCCGCTCCACCGCGTACTCGATCTCCTGGGCGGACGGATCACCGGGCATCGGCACCGTCTTCCCGGTGGGCGTGAACCCGATCCGCCGATAGAAGGCGGCGGCCCGCGCGTTGTCCTCGTGGACGTGCAGCCGCACCCGTTCGATCCGGGGTTCGTCCAGCGACCACGCCCAGTCCAGCGCCGCCCGGAACAGTTCCTCGGCCAGGCCCCGGCCCCGCGCCTCGGGCCGTACGAACACGGCGCACACCTGCGCCTGGGGGACCTCCGCCGCCTCCCCGAGCCGCGACGACCCGTCCGGCCGTTCGATCAGCACGGTCACGCCGCCGTCCCACCGCCCGTCGGGCGCCACGGAGACGAACTGCCGCACGCTCCCGTCCCCGTCCTCGGACCCGCCGAGCGCCCGGTCCTGCCAGAACGCGTCGCACTGGGCCGCGCCCTGCTCGTACGTCTCCAGAAAGGCGATCGGAGCCGCCGGATCCCGCAGCGCGGCCAGCCGCAACTCCTTGACCAGGGCCCACTCATCAGCACGCACGACACGCGTCACATGTTCCATTCCCCGATCCTGCCGCCACGCGCCCCACCTGCACAAACAACTTTCCTGGACGGCGCGGAAACAACCCGCGCCGAGCCCGGGAGTGACCGGGGGAGAACATCCCATAACGCAGGGAAGCCCCGTACCAGAACGGT
>NZ_JBAGJZ010000089.1:0-9564 GCF_037034285.1 Streptomyces tyrfis
AAGGTGATGCCATGAGCCTGATCGACGGTCCCACGCCGTCCGCAGACTGGGTCGCCTTGGACATGGAGGCGATGCTCCGTGAGTGCGATGCTCTCGTCGCCTCGAAGGACGAGCACCTGGCCCGGCTCACGGCAGGCATCGCAGCGCTCCAGGCGCAGATCGAACAGACCAGGGCCGAACGCGCTGAAGCCGCTGGCAAGCGCGAAGGCGCCGAACGTGTTCTCGAAGCACTCCGCACTGCCGTGGAAGCGGGAACCGGCCTGCGACAGACATCCGAGGAGCCGCAGGCGAGGCCGCATGACGCCCACACTGCTGCGGATCGCGAGGAAGACCCTCCCCCGGAGTGTCCCTCTGCGCCAAAGGACCCGACAGATGATGCGGCTCCGCAGGCTGCCACCGATCCGGAACCGGACACGGCACCGATCCGTATCCATGGAGAGCGGTCTGTCGCAGTGATGCGGATCGTCGCACTTGAACCCGATCGGCGCTGGACGCCGAAGGACATCGCTGTGCGGCTGGAGGGTGTGGACCAGGCGCAGGAACAGAACTCCCACAACCGCGCCCGGGCCCTGCTCGACTCCCTGGTCAAGCGGAAAGTTCTACAAAAGACGCGTGACGGTAGTGGCCAACGCTGTTCGTTCCTGCTGGCTGCCCCATGGGAGACCGCCTAGACGTCACCCACATGAGCGACCGCCGCCCTACACCCGGCCAAGGGTTCGCGGCCAACGCCTAGGTGAGGGCGGCGGTCTTTAGCGCGGCTGAGCCGCCGTTCCTCACGTTAGCGGGTCACATCTGCCCGCATGAGGGCTGTGCGGCCAGATTCCCCCTATCGGGAGGTCGGACAGGCATGCTCTTTTCATACTCATCCTCGACACGGAACACGCGATGTAGAAGCGGGCTACTCCGCTTCGCGGTGCAACTGGGGCGGCAGGGGCTGCTGGCGGACCCCATTCTCGTCGTGCGGCCAGTCCACGTGACGGGGCCAGAGCATCTCGCCCAGGGTGTCCTCAAGGCTGGCCACTGTCAGCAGATCGGGCCATGTAGAGCCAGCAAGAACGTTGGAAATGACCTGCCGGTTGACTCCCGAAGCCGTCGCAAGCGCGTTCGCGCTCAACCCCTTGCGTTCCATGGCTTCCGCGAGCGCACGGGCGATCGCCTGGCCAACCTGGGCAGGGCGGTAGCCGTCCATCACCGCGTACGGCCAGTCGCCGGCCATGGCGTACTCCCACGGCTTCTTTCCACGTCTCGTTCCTCCAGCCACGCGACCAGTGTGGCGGACGGGGCAGCGACATGCGTACCCCGACCAGGGCTGCTATTAAAACAGCAAGAGGTTCGTCGAGTCATAGCTATGTCCGCATCCAGATACCCAGCGAGGTCCTCAGGTGACTGCTCAGCAAAATGGAGGTGAGGGGCTGTGAGTACGGGACGTTCCCTGCTGGCGCCTGACGAGAAGCTGATGCCTACCCGCAAGCTGCGCGCCGACCAGCAGGTGGCCGTAATCAGGGCAGCCTGCTTGTCGCCGGTGCCGTTGGGCGCCGTCCAGTTGGCTGAGGCCACCGGTTTCTCCAAGAAGAATTGCGGACTCGTTCCAGTCTTCGCGGTCGACACGGGACTGCTCGTTACGGCGCACAAGCGCACGATGTACCTGCCGAGCCCTAAGGGCCGCGCAGTCGCCCGGGCATTCAAGAAGAGCGACGAAGCGGGTCTGGAAGCCCTACGCGGCAGCTGGAAAGGGCAGTGGTTCGGGCGCGCCATGCGCGAGCGGCTGCGGCACGGGCCCGTGACCCGCGAGAGCCTGGTCGTGAAGCTGCTTATGGCAGCGCGGGCCAAGGAGAGCCGCATCCGGCAGGCCCATGTTCTTCTGGATCTTTTGGTGGCCGTGGGCATGGTTGTCCCGGACGGGGACGGATACCTGAACTGGTACGAGGGCCCCTGCTACGTCCACAACGCGCAATCGGCCTCACAGGCCGGCGATGTCCCTCCAGAGTTGGTTGAGCGCCAGCCCCAGGACACCCTCTTCGAGGAGCAAGCAGCAGACGAGCCTCAGCCCCACAAACCAGCGCCGACCGGGCCGGTGGGCGACTGCGAGGCCGACTCCGAACCGACGAACGGAGCATGGAACGAGGACGGACCAGAGGTGACAAGAGTCCCGCCTCCGCGCCGCGAGACTGGCAGTAACTCACAGGTCGAGAGCCGCTTTGGTGACGATGACCTCCTTTCGCTCCTTCTCCCGCCCGTACTGCTGGCGGATCTGACACGCCTCACCTCAGAGGAAGTACTCGCCCTGCACGGCCACTTGTGCGCCGTGGCCACACTCACCGCGAAACTCCGGAGCCGCCCCGTCGTCTAGGACCCCCAGATATAGAACGGTCCGGCAGCGCCTTCATCCCTTGGCCGGGTTGGCGCCGCCGGACCCCCACCGTCACCCATCGACCCGCGCGGCGCGGCCGCGCAGGAAGGGGCTTCGGTATGCCCTCACATAAAGCGAGGAACGCCGTCCACCGTAGCGCGCCCGCGCCCCACAGCGTGTGTGATTCACCCGCCCGGAACTCGCTTACCCCGGCAGCCCACCGTGACTAGGGCAACGATCAAAGAGGCGCTACTGGAAGTCAGCAGACTCTGGCTACACAAGGCCGCCGCAGGTGAGATGAGCATCGAGACTGTCGACCTCTACATCCAGGTCAGCGAGCGCTTCCACCGCTACGCCGACGCCCATCACATCAGCCGTATGGACGACGTCACCCGAGACCTGGCGGAGACGTTCATCACCGCCCCCGGACGCGACCGGCGCAACAACATCACCCTGATCCCTGCGAACAGCACCCGCCGCCAGCGACGCTCCGCGATTGTCTCCCTCTTCGCGCACGCTCGAGCCCTGGGCATGACCAAGGCCGCACCGTTCCTCGACTCACCGCCGATCAAGCGCGACCCGCGCAGCCCCGGCATCGGCCTCACCGAACGGGACATCGAGAACCTGCAGTTCCACGCCGAGCGCGGTATGCCCACAACCCGGCACGCCGCCCTCCTCGCGCTCCTCCTCGCTGGGCTGAACAGTGCCGAGACCGCAGCAGCCACCACCACCGACCTCGACTTGCCTGCAGCCGAAGTCAGCACCGCTGGCGGTACCCGCACCCACCCCCGCACGTGCCCGATCAACGAGTGGGGCGTCTACGTCCTGGGCTTGCGCGCCGCTCGCCTCGAGCGCGCCAGGCACGGCCCGTACCGACTGGTCACCAGCACGAAGTCCTCACGGTACGGTGCCCAGGCTAGCGTCGGCGCCGGCTTCAACGACATCGCCCGCAATGCCGGGCTCGCCACCGGCAAGCGCAAGGTCGAACCCCGAGACATCACCCGCTACGTCGCTCGCCGGGTCCTGTACGAGACCGGCCAACTGTCCGAGGTTGCCCGCCGCTTGGGCCTGTCCTCTCTGGATGCCGCGGCGGGTCTGGCAGGCCTCGCCTGGCAGAACGGGGAGGCCTCCCCATGAGTCGACGCAAAACCACGGCGACCGCACGTCCCACCACAGCCGAGGCAAAACAGCACAAGGGCCAGCCCACATACGTCTACGGCGCCATCCCCGACGACGCCTTCGGCGCCAAGATTGACCGGCCTCCGCCCAAAGGCCCCGAAGCCCCTCCGCTCACCCAGGACGAACGGTTCGAGTACCTGGTGAACAACCCGGACCTCTACACCGCCGCCGCTGCACTGCCCGGCCCGAACAAGGTCGGGCGCCCCGCCCACTATCCGCCCGCCGTCTACCTGATCTTCCTCTGCTCAATCTCGCTGTTCGGCTCCGCCCGCTCCACCGCCAGCCACCTCCAGCGTCCCCTGTGGTGGGAAGCCGTACGCCGAGCAGTCCGGGCCCACCAAGGGAACGAAGCAGCCAACGCCCTCCGGCCCACCGGACCGTCCCGCAGCAACTGGAACCACTACTTTCACAAGCACCTCAAACCCGCCCACGGAACGGTCCGCGACATCAGCCGCGGCCTGTGGATTCAGCAGGCCCTCGACCACGGAATGATGGTGGAGTCCGGCAAGCGCATCAGCCGCATCTACCCCGAACGCCACCAGGTCCTGCACGGCGACGCCACTGTCGCCGCCCCACCCTCCTCCCGCACCGAGCACGAGACCGTAGACGAAACCACCGGGGAGATCCGAACCCACCGAGTAGACGAAGACGCCGGCGTCACAACCGAAGGCGGCGGCAAGCAGGTCTACGGCAACAAATTCCTCTCCGTGGGCATCCGCCTTGCAAACAGGGCCCACAGCCGCGTGATTCTGGCGCTGGAATCCATCCGCCACAGATCCCAAGAAGAAGACCCAGAAAGGGAAGCCGAAGGCGCCGCCTTCGTCCAGCTGGTCAAGCACATCCTCACCCGCGCCCCCGGCCTACGGGCCGCCACCTACGACGCAGCCCTCCGCGGCGTCCACCGCGCCCCCTTGATCGCCGAAGGCCTGCTCGTCTTCACCCCCCAGCACTCAGGGCTCCCACCGCAGTCCCTGGAGCGCTACCAGGACGGTCCCTGCAAACACGATCTCTACGTCGCCGAGGCCCGGGTCTGCGAACGCCACATCACCGTCGACGGGCAGACCCACTACACTCCGCTCCCCGTCGAGGAACTCGAATGCCGCCAGGGAAAGCGGACCCGCCACTACCACCGCCTCACCATCCCGTGCCGCATCAAAGACCACACGCTCCGCATCCGGGTCGATGAAACCGAAGACGACCGCCTGGTCGATCCCACCACGGGCAAGAAACGCTTCAACCGCACCGAACACCTCCGGCAGGTCCCACCCGACACACCCGCAGGCCGCCGTCTCAAAGGGTTCCGCCAGGACAGCGAATCCACACATTCACGATTCGACCAGAGCTACCCGCATAAGAGGGTCCCCGCCTACGGAGCCAAAGGGGGCCTGCTCATCTACATCGGCTACGCCTGGCTGAACAACTCCGTCACGCGAGCCATGCACCACCAGACGACCCTCGTCACCTGACACCAGCCCTCGCCCGGACCCTCCTGCTCAGCACACACTCCGGTGCCCCGAGCCAGCACGACGCAGGAGCCAGTGATCACACACCAGCACCGATCCCACCCGACCCGCTACACTGTCGGCGGTGGCCCAGACCTCACCAGCCTGCCCACCACAACCTTGTCGACAGCAGGCCTGAAGCCCATCGCAATTCGCGCGGGGTTTTAGACACGTTTTCCGACAGATCCCGGCCTTCGTAGCTCAGGGGATAGAGCACCGCTCTCCTAAAGCGGGTGTCGCAGGTTCGAATCCTGCCGGGGGCACAACGTATTACCGCTCTGACCTGGGATTTCCTGCCCAGGGAGGGCTCCTACTCGGCCTCGGACTCCTCGTCCGGGGCCGTTTGCGTGAGCGGGCGGATCGCCGGGCACCGCAAGGTCCCTGCGCCCCTCACGCCCCGGCTCCGAGCTTCCCGGGCGAAGCGTGAAGTGGCTACCGAGGATGGCGACAGCCGAGGCACCCACCCGCAACACACAAGACATGGCATACTTGAAGTATGGCAACTCGGAAGATCACCATCACCGTGCCGGAAGAGCTGGTGGAATCGATCAAGGAGCGCGTCGATGCGCGCGGGGTGTCCAGTTACATTGCGGCCGCCGCAGCTCATCAGGACGCCATGGACCGACTGCGCGAGCTGGCTGAACGCCTCGAAGGAGAGCACGGCGCCGTGACGGACGAAGAGCAGCAAGCAGCGCTGGACCGCATCGCCGCGATTGACGGCTGGCACGACGAGCAGCACTCGCATTCAGGCGAGGCCGCGTGAGCCGCACCACCCGAGCGAAACTGCACCGGCCGCGACAGCGCGTCTTCGTGTTCGACTCCGAGGCCCTCTCCAAGGCGGTTCACGGCGATCGGGAGATCGTCGCATTGATCAAAACGGCTCCGCGGCTCGACATCCCGATCGTCACGTCGGCGCTCACGACATTGGAAGCATGGGACCCTCGCGAAACGTCGAGGCAGGCATCGTGGAACTGGGCGCTGTCCCGTATCCGCGTCCTGCACACGGACGACCAGGTGATCACCATGGCGCGCGACATGCTGAAGGCGGCTGGTCTGCATGGCCACAAGTACGCCATCGACGCCATTCTGGCGGCTGTGGCAGGGCGGGAAGCCATGCGGGGAGCCGAGGCAACCGTCTTCACATCCGACACCGACGACATGACTCAACTCCTCGCGGAACACCCCGTGCGAGTCGAGAAGGTCTGACGAAACGCCGCCCACACCTCACTCCGACGACTCACCCGCTCCTCCGACTGACCGCTGGCCGCACGCCGATGGGACCCTCCGTTACGTGTGGTCAAGCCGGCCGCCGGGACGGAGGGGCCCACGCGCTCTCCACAAGCCGCGGGGACAGGAGGTCACTGGCCCGGAACCAGCCGTCACCGGCCTCGCCGAGGATCGTGGACAGTCGGTCGAGCTGCCGTTACCCCGCAGGCCGCTCCGCGTTGTTGACGGAGACGATCAGATGCGGATCGATCTGAAGCCAGATGACGCCACCGTCCCGTTGGACCGCCCCGTCGAATCCCATCGCAGCAGTATGACGCGTCCATGGTCATCCGGCATGGACGAGGCAGCGCCTTGCCCGGCAGGGTGGCACACGCGCACATGAGCGAACAGCCTCACCCCAACACCCTCTTCAAACGGTAATCGGTGAGCAAGTCCTCTGAGATAGCGAACAGGACACCGCCACAGGGCCAACGCCCCACCAGCACCCGTAGCCCTCACAGCCCTGAAGGGGCTTGCGCACTCCAGGTGCGCAGTTGCTCGGCGTGGCCGCGCACTTCTAGGCTCACTCTCCATCAACCATTTCTCGTAGCGCAGTTGAAGGGGGCTCCGCGCTCATGTCGTACCCGCCAACCGGTGAGGATCCGCTGCTCGGACGAGCGCAGATTGCCACGCTCGCAGGCGTAAGCCGACCGACCGTAACGGCCTGGGAAAGTCAGGAGACCGACTTCCCCTCGCCGCGGCGCTCCAACGGACAGGACTACTTCCGACGGTCGGAAATCATTGACTGGCTGGACCGGCGGCCGGTGCCGTCCGGGCGGCTCGTCGCAGGAGAGCCCGTCGGCACCACCTACGGAGACCGGGCCCGGAAGGGGGGAGAAGCCGGGAAGCCCCCGGCCGCCGGGGCGAAGCACCGTCTCGGCGCCGGGTCGGCGTACCGCATGCCGACCGGCGCTGTTGATGAGCCCCGCCCCGAGAACCGGCGGATCGTGGCCGATCTCATGGGCAACCTCGTTGACCGGGTACGAGGGGCGGCCAGCGTGCTCGACTATCTGAACCTGCTGCTCTGCCTCCACTTCCTCCGCGGCGCCGCCCCGGACCGCTTCGGCACATTGGCCGCCCGCGCCCGCACCGTCAGCAGTCTCGACGATGCAGCCCGGTTGCTCCAGGACATCGGCCGCGCGGCCGACGAGGACATGCGTGGCCTCGGCGTCCATTCGAGCATGCAGGAGGCGTTGGGGCGCCTGGAGCCGCGGACCGCTCGTGACCTTCGCAACGTCGTGGACGCGATGAGCCGCCTCACCGAGGACGTGTTCGGGCTCATCCTCGACGAGTACGAGCAACGAGCCGCGCTGGGCAGCGGCGAGTTCTTCACCCCTCGCTCTGTGGTCCGGCTGATGACGCGGCTGGCCTGCTCAGAGTTCGGTCCCGGGGAACCGGAGTCCGTCTACGACCCTTACGCCCGCGACGGCGGGTTCCTCATCGAGGCGATGGCCGCCTGTGCCTTGGACAAGGACGGTCTGCCGCGCAAGGAGACGTTGCTGACGTACGGCGAGACCCGGCGCGCCGACACATGGCGACTGGCGACCATGAATCTCCTTCTTCATGGCGTTTCCCCGGCTCTCGACCTCAAGCGCACAGCCCCCTGGCACGACATCCCAGGACGGACCCCGCTGGAGTCGTTCGACATCGTGCTCACCAACCCACCGTTCAACATGAGCGATCCCGGCCGCGAAGAGCGCCGCGAGGGACAGTGGGCCTACGGGGCTCCGCCCCTCGACAACGACAACCTTGCCTGGGTCCAGCACTGCCTGGCGAAACTGGGCGAGCGGGGCCGAGCCGGGATCATCATGCCCAACAAGGCAGGCAACTCCGGTCACAAGGCTGAGCGGACCATCCGGCGGAATCTGGTGGAGAGCGGAGTCGTCGACTGCGTCATCGCCCTGCCGGCCCAGTTGTTCACCGGCACCGCCGTACCAGTCTCCGTGTGGATACTGCGCCACCCCGACAACCCCTGCGGTAGCACACTGTTCCTCGATGCGCGGCACATGGGAGTGAAGAACGGCTCGCGTCGGGTTCTCGACGCTCAGGATGCCGAATCTCTCCTCGACGCCTTCCGCACCCACAGGAACACGGAAGGGGCCGCACTTCCCCTTGGGACGACGACCGCGGAGCCACACGTGCCCGCCGCTCTGGTATCCCGTGAAGAACTGCGGCGCAGCGACTACTCGCTCAACCCTCTTGACCATATCGAACGCCGGAGAGACGGAGGCCACGAACTCGATCTCGTGTCCACATGGAAGAGGCTGAGTGACGCCGAGGAGCACCTACGGGACATGCAGGACGCCGCCCGACTGCCGTTCGTCGGGGACCGTGGACCGCTGCTCCGGAAGAACCATCCGGTCTCCATGGCCAACCTCGACTCACTGTGCGAGATCCAGGCCGGACCGTCGTACTCCAAGCTCGGAAAGAAGCAACGCAGTACCAGCGGCCGAGTTCCTGTGGTGTTCCCACGGCACCTGAAGGAGCGGCGCATCAGCGACGAGGCGGACGAGAGGGTGACGGAGGAGACGGCCCGTCGGCTGAGGAACTTCGAGTTGCAGGACGGGGACATCGTGTGTGTCCGCTCCGGTGCGATCGTTCCGCCGGCACTGGTGCAGCAGCATCAGGTCGGCTGGCTGATGAGCCCCAATGTCATCCGTCTCCGTGTGCCCAAGGGACAGAAGGACCGGGTGCTGCCGGAGTACCTGTTCCACTACCTGTGCCTGGACGAGTCCGTCGTCTGGATGCGGGATCGGGCCGCGGCCACCGCAGCCCCGTCTCTCCGGTCCGAGTCCCTCGGATCGCTGCGGATTCCGCTGCCGGACCTGGCCGAGCAGCAGGAGGTCGTGGCCGCGCTGAACTGCCTTGACGAGCTGGACCGAGCGCATCTGGCCGTCGCTTCGTCCGTACGACGCGCCCGCATCGCCCTGGCCGGCGCGCTACTGGACCCGTCTGCCGAACCCGCCCCTGATGCCGTCACCAGTCATCGATTCGAGAAAGAAGCGCCGCTGTGAACACCCTGCACCAACCGTCCGCTCCGGCGACCCCGCCCACATCGGCCTCCGAGCCCGCGAACAGTGCCTGGGTCCCCTGGCTGCTGGTCATGGTGCTGTTCTCTGCTCTCATCGCGGTATGCGTCGGTTTCCTCAAGGTCATCGATGGCGCCCCGGTTTCCGGTGCCCTGCTCTCGGCAGGTGCAGCGTTCGGAGGAACCGCGCTGCTCTGCCTGGCCGTGGTACCGGTAGTCCAACAGCTGCGTCAACGCGG
>NZ_JBAGJZ010000090.1:0-9019 GCF_037034285.1 Streptomyces tyrfis
TATCAGGTGGAGAAGACGAGGGCGGGGGTGGTGGTGCCGCCGGGGTTGGTGACGGTGACGTTGAGCGCCGTTCCTGTCGGGGCGCCCGAGGGGACCGTCACGATCAGCTGAGTGCCACTGAGCGCGGCGAAATCGGCGGCGAAGTCGGTCGGTCCGGCGGGGTCGGTGAATGTGACGGCGCTGACGCCGAAGAAGCCGGTGCCCGTGATGAGAACCCCGCTGTCGCCCGGCGATCCCGTGCTGGGCGAGATGGCGGTGGCCGTCGGCTGGTCGTAGTAGGTGTACTGGTCGGCGGCGCCGGTGATGGGGCTGACCCCGCCCGGATTCGTTGCCGTGACGTTGACGGTCACCGGGGCTCCGGTGACCGCGAAGGAGGGCGGCGTGGCGGAACGCTGGGAGTCGCTGACGACGGGGCCGAGGGTGCCGGCGCCGGCCGCACCGAAGGTGACCGCCGTGGCCGCGGCGAGCCCGCTGCCGAAGAGGGTGGTGGGGGGCGGGGAGGTGTCGGGGCCGACGTTGGCGCTCACGCCCCCGATCGTGGGGGCGGCGACGTAGAAGAACGGCTTGCCGTTGCTGGTGGAGGCGCCCACGGTGACGGTGACATTGACCTGCCCCGCGCACGCGCCCGGGGCGGTGACGGTGATCTGGGTGTTGGCAACGGTGACCGTGCCGCTCACGGAGGTGTTGCCGAAGGAGGCGGTCGGCGTACTGGAGAGGGCGCCGAACCCGGTACCGGTGATGGTCACGACGGTACCGGCCGTGCCCTGGGTGGGGCTGATGGAAGTGATGACGGGTGCCATCGGAGTCCTCCTGTCGGGTCGGATGGCGAGCTGTACCGCCACATCCGGGCCGATGCCGCCTGCGAAAGCAGGCACCGGGCGGTGGATTGGATCGCACCGCCGGGACACCCGTGATCGGGGTTGCCGAGCCGAGGCGTCATGGGAATCGCAGCACTGCCGCTGATGCCCCAGCGGATGGATGGGCGGCCCCTGATCGGACATCAGCCAGTGAGCCACTTGGGCGTAAGAAGCGGCAAGAAGGCTGACGACACGCCACTCGAACGAGTTACGTTTATGTGTCTGATGAGACATATGTGGATATCTGGGGCGAGTTGTGAGGGTGGCGTCCGACGGCGACGGACGTCGCACAGCGGCGCAGGAAAAGCGCGGAGCCGGTTCCGCAGGTCCTCGTCCGGCCCGCCCCGGGCATCCCGGACAGGAGAAATATCGGAATTGACGGCACCCGTCGAAAGGAAAGGGGGCGTCAGTCCTGGCGAGTGATTCGCTTGGTCCAAGCGGACCGCCTGCCCGAGAGCCTTCCTGCCTTCCGCGCAGCGGTGACTACGGTCCCTGTCTTGTCCGGTGAGTTCAAATACCCCGGAAAGCCCACAGCCCAAGGAGTCATGTCGGTGAGACGTTGGCAGGGATTGAGATTCTGGAAGACAGCGCTCTTCGCCGCGCTGGCCGCAGTCATCGCGCTGGGGACCCCGGCGGCGGCCCAAGACCTCTCGACCACCACGGTCGTGGCGTCGCCCACCACCGCGGCCGTCGGGTCACCAGTGACGCTGACTGCCACGGTCAGCTGCCCGGGGGACCCCAGCGGCGGACTGGGCGTGACATTCTTCGACGGCCCTGACCTTCTCGCCACTGTGCCGGTCGGATCCAATGGCACGGCCGCATACACCGCGACCTTCGCCACCGAAGGCGCACACACCATCACCGCCGCCTACAACGGCAATGACGTGTGCGCTGCCTCGAACGGCGAGACCACCGTAGTGGTGTCGTCGACCCCCACTCCCCCCACTCCGCCCTTCGGATGGTGCGCCCTCGTCTGCGGCAGCCTGATCAATTTCACCGTCGGCGACATCAACAACAACGTCGTGGTGCACTGACCCTTGCTCGATGACCGGGGCGTCGCTCACAGTAATCGATGGGTTGTGCGGCGCCCTGAGCCATCCCCGAGTCGGCGCGGTCGTAAGGCCGCCGGTGGGAGTCCAGGCCCTCGTCGTCGCGGGTTATGGGTGTGGTCCGGATGTGACCAGCGTGAGGGCGTCGCGGATGCGCTGGGCACGGGCCTGGCCGATGCGGTACGCGGCCCTCGGCGCACGTACCCCGGGTACGGTGGTGCTCGGCGAACCGCCGGCTCGTGTCTGCGCTGTACGCGGTCGCGGTACAGGCGGCGTGGCAAGCCCGGCGGCGATAGCGGAACCGGGCGGGAGGGCGAGCCCTCGTGCTGCGCGGGCGAGCTGTCGCACGGCACGGGCGGTCAGCCGTACGGCCGGCCCTCGCAGCCAGGCGTCGGCCTTCGCCGGTTACTGCGGTCTCCTCGACGAAGCCTTCGCCGCGTACCCGCCGTAGGGCCACTGAGACGTTGGTGTTCGGCCGGGGCCACCTGCGCATGCGGTGCTGCTGACCGATAGCGGCACCCGCATGGGGAGCCATGGGCCCCTGGCTCCTCACGGAGCGAGCATGCGCGCCCACCGCACGCGAGCGACGGGGGCGGTCGTCGGCGCGGGACCGACTACACGCGGGCTGGGATGTTCCACCGGGTTCCGTCGGGGATGTACCAGACGCGCACGGCCCCGGCCGGCTCTCGGGTGTAGCCGAACCTGTCGTGCGAGGGGCGGCCCGCTTCGTTCCACCACCGCCATGCCTCTTCGACCTGGGGCCAGAGGCCGGGGTCGTCGCTATACCGGGGCAGGGGCGTCAGAACTCCCTCGACGGAGGCGACGATCGGCAGGCAATGTCCGCCGACACCGGGGCCGGGGGCGAACCGCATGCAGCCGAAGGGCTTGGATGCGGCGGCGTCGATCGCATCCCAGATGTTCACGCCGAGCGGCCTGGCGAGCATCGCCATCTCGTTGACCAGCGCGATGTTGACGTGCCGGAAGGTGTTCTCGATCAGCTTGGTCAGCTCGGCCACTTTCGTTCCGGAGACCGGAACTGTGGTCTCCACCACGCCGTCGTAGAAGCCTCTGAATATGCGGCGTCGGTGCCGGACACCACCTTGGGCGTCTTCTCGAACGGCCACGCCCCGTTTCCCGGGTCGATGCGCTCGGGACTGAAGCCGACGTGGAAGTCCACGCCGGCGGTCAGACCGGACACCTTCTCCAAGATCGGTAACACCACCTCCTCAGTGGTCCCGGGGTAGGTCGTGGACTCCAGGACCACGGCCGCGCCGGCACGCAGGTGCTCGCCCAACGTGTGGGCACAGGACTCGATGCAGGTCAGGTCGGGCACTCCGTCCCGCAGAGGGGTCGGCACGGTGATTACCGCGATGTCGAACGGGGTCAGCGCGGTGGCTTCTGCGGTCACGGAGTAGGCCCCGGAGTCCAGCACTGTGCGGAGCCGCGGCGACGCCACGTCCTCCACGTACGACTCGCCGGCGGCGAGCTGCTGAACGCGACGCGGGTTCACGTCGTAGCCGACGACACGGTGGCCCACCTCTGCGGCACGCACGGCCAACGGCAGCCCCACATAGCCCTGACCAGCGACAACAACGTGCATGGCAGCTCCTACTGATTCCAGTGTTTGAATGGACTGTCGTTCCTGGCCGAGCAAGGAGAGAAGCGCTGTGCCCCTGGTGTCTGTCGTGATGCCCGTGTACAACTCGGCAGCCACTCTCGGCGCGGCGGTCCGGTCGGTGCTCACGCAGACCCATAGCGACCTGGAGCTGCTGATCACCGACGACAAGTCGTCCGACGGCTCCATGGACCTGCTCATGGAGTTCGCCCGGCAGGACAAGCGCGTCCTGCCGGAATCGGCACCCGAGCAGGGCGGCGCCGGCCGGGCACGCAATCTCGCCATCGAGCGGGCCCGAGGGGACTACGTCGCCTTTCTCGACAGCGATGACATGTGGCTCCCGGAGAAGACCGAGCGGCAGATCGAATTCGCCGCGGCGGGCACGGCGCCTTTGACGTTCACCTCGTACTTCAAGATGGACGCCGACTACGACGGCGAGAGCACCGACTTCGTCCCGAACGGGCGCGTGGTCCGCGCGCGGGAGAACGTGGACTACCGCGCGATGCTGGTCCGGGACTACATCGGCGCACTGACCGCCATGTATGACCGCAACGTCCTTGGCACGCGGCTGATGCCGGAGATGCGGAAGAGGCAGGACTACGCCCTGTGGCTGTCGATCATGCGTGATGGTGCTGCCGCCCGGGGGCTTCCCGAGCCGCTGGCGGTGTACAGGGCCCACCAGGCAGGATCGCTGTCCTCCAACAAGCTGTCGCTCATCCCGTACAACTGGGCGCTTTACCGCGAGCACGAAGGGCTGTCGGTGCCCCGGGCGACGCGGGCGCTGACCGGTGCTGTGTGGCAGTCCTTGCGTAACTCGCGGATCTAGGACTCGCAGCACCCCGGCCAGACACCCGACTGCACCACCTACGAGGCGGCCGGCCCGCTGGCGGCCGCGCTGCGCAGGAACAGTTGGAGCAGCAGACGGCGGTTCTCGGGCGCGACACCACGCTGAGAGGTAACTGCTGCATCGATCCTCCAGTTCGGCGGGCATGGGAGCCCCCAGGTGAGGGTGGAGAGAGTCAGGGTGTGCAGGGCAGCGCGGTCGGGACTGGCCATGCCGGTCCACACCGGGCCGTGCCTTGTCTTTCTTGTCCGGCCAGGGGCGGGCGCTATCTGGGCCCGCTCCGGTGTACGAGAGTCCCCACTGAGCCACCGGAACGGGAGTCTCGGGTCTACCGGGCCTGTCCCCCGACGTCCGCGCGGCAAGGCCCGGTCCACACCTCGGTGTCGAGGTTGTGGACGCCGAGCCGGTCGCGGATGATCCCGACCCGGACCGTGTTGGTGGTGAGTGGCTTCTTGCGCCAGACGCAGGCCCGGCCCGCGGCCTGGTCCCACGTCAGCGACCCCGGATCCGGGAGCGATCGGGTGGCCGGCGCGGTCACCGCCTGCTCGCCGTACGGGCGGAGGCCGCGCTGCTCCCGACACGGGGCACACGCGTAGCGGGCGTGGCCCGGGCCCGAGCCCTGCTCGACGACGTCGATCAGGACCGCGGTTCCGGACGGGCCGGCGTGCCAGTGGCACCAGCCGGAGTTGGTCGTGCCCGGAGCCGGTGCGGGGCAGCCGGTCATCGCTGCCCGCCCGTGCAGCGATCACACTGGCAGGCCGGGTACTCGGCCGACAGCTCCACCGTCTCGGCCGGAACGACCTCGCCCTTCGGCCGGACGACACGCGTCCGCCCGTACCGGTCGACCTCGTACACCTTGAGCGTCATCGTCACGGGTAAGCCCCCCGTCGCAGTCGGTGAGGAATACGGGCGACCGTAGGCGTGGAGTGTGCGTGCGCACCAGTCATGTGCAGATGCGTGCGCACACCGCTGCCATGAGGGGGCTCTGGGTGCACGTGCCTTGACGGTGCTCGGTGACGTTGTTGCACACAACTGCACACCACATGGACGGAGTCCGCCGTGTCATTACTGTGCATCGGGATCGACCCGAACACGGGCGACCACGAGAGTCCGACCGTCTGGGTCGACCTCGGCAAGGAGGAACTCGTGTTTCAGGGCTGGAAGCCTGACGCAGAGCTCGGAGCGGAGTGTGCAGCGTTCGAACTTCCCGGCCACGCCGCAGGAATCCCGGACAGCGAAGCAGTGATCCGTATCCCCGGCAGGATGGTGCACATGATCAGGGAGGCGTGCGATGCCGTCGAAGGTGCCGCCCAGCTTTCGTGAGCTCCTCGCAGACTGCACTCAGTCCGCCGTACACCTCGAAATGCGCGACGTCTACGCGGTCGACTACGAGCGTGGCCCCTTCGCCGACTGGCGTGCCGGCCACCGCCACGACCCGGCCGACAGAGCGTCCTGGTGGCGGCCGTGGCTCGACCTGGTCGCCGAGACGGTGGCCCGCGGGGTCGTCATGCGGAGAGCCCGGATCGTGTCCGAGCCAGTCAGCGAGTACATCCAGTACGAGTACGACGGAACGTTCACCAACGTGGCCGCAGGAGAACAGGTTCGGTGGCTTCCCCGTCGCCGGGCGTCGGACCTCGCGCTTCCGGGCAATGACTTCTGGCTGTTCGATGGCCGCCTGGCCCAGTGGAACCACTTCGCTGGGGACGGTGCATCCCAAGGGCCTGAGATCACTGAGGACCCGGGGGCGGTGAAGCTCTGCGTGGACGCCTTCGAGGCCGTATGGGAGCGTGCTGTGCCGCACAACCAGTACGCGACTCGCTGACCCGAAGCACCGGACAGGCCACATGACGATCCCTTCCTCTTCCGCACAGCCCGCACGCGAGGTCGTGGCCCGGCGTCTGCGTGATCTGCGGAAGGGGGCGGGGCTTCGAGTTGGAGCGGGCGGCCCGGGCCGAGCAACAGGCAGGCGTTCTGACGGTGGAGACCGCGCAGGCGGTGCAGAAGGCGATCAACGCGCACGCTGCGGCGACCGGACAGAGCCGATACGAGGTCGAGGCCGCGCTGAAGCGGGTTGTCCGGCACCTGGCCGAGGACGACGACGGCTGAGCCCGAACACACGAATTCGCCCCTGCCTGGCATCGGCCAGGCAGGGGCGGAATGAGGCAGAAGCCCCGCATGCGCGGGGACCAGCACCCACCGGACCTGGTAGGTGATGGTCCGTCTTTCCATTCACGCTTCCTGATGGTCGCCATGTCAGGACGATAGGCCCGTTTTGATGGGTGCGTTGGGCCACGGTTTGGCCGCGACTTGAAAAGAGATCAGCCCCTGACCCGTTTCCCCAGGTCAGGGGCTGATCATTTAGGGTGAGTAACGGGACTCGAACCTGTTTCTTGAACATACTGTGACCTGCGGGAATGTCGAGAATCGGGCCAAACCGGCTCAGTTCGATGCCAGTGCGCTCCACCGAATGCCGTCCTGTTCCCACTCGTGTTCCCGCGGGAACAGCCCGGCGGGCGCGCTGTCGGGCCCTGCACGGTCTGAGTAGCAAATCCCGTAACCGTCATGACCTGGGAACGCAGCAGCGCCCCCGCCGAAGCCGTGAGCGTGGACAGGGCGCACATGCCGCACGCCTCCGAATTCCGGACCGAGACGTATTGCGTTAGAACGCACTTCAATTCCTAGGTTCGGAAGCATGCGATACGTCAAACTTGGAACGACCGGACTGGAAGTCTCCGCCATCACCCTCGGCTGCATGAGCTTCGGCGAGCCGGACCGGGGCGGCGAGCCCTGGTCACTGGGCGCGGACGCCAGCCGGGACATCATCAAGCAGGCCCTCGAGGGCGGCGTCAACTTCCTCGACACGGCCAATGGGTACAGCGCCGGAAGCAGCGAGGAGATCGTCGGCCAAGCGGTCAAGGACTTCACCCGGCGCGAGGAGGTCGTTCTCTCCACCAAGGTCTGGATGCGGATGCGCCCCGGCCCGAACGGCGCCGGGCTGTCCCGCAAGGCGATCTTCGCCGAGCTCGACGCCTCCCTGAAGCGACTGGGGACCGACTACATCGACCTGTACCAGATCCACCGCTGGGACTACGACACTCCGATCGAGGAAACCCTCGAGGCGTTGCACGACGCGGTCAAGTCCGGGAAGGTCCGCTACATCGGAGCCTCTTCCATGCACGCCTGGCAGTTCGCCAAGGCCCTGTACCTGGCTGACCTGAACGGCTGGACCCGGTTCGTGTCGATGCAGGACCACTACAACCTCATTCACCGAGAAGCAGAGCGGGAGATGCTCCCGCTCTGCGCCGACCAGGGCATCGGCGTGATCCCGTGGAGCCCGCTGGCGCGGGGCAGGCTGACGCGGGCCCGGGACACCGCCACGGCGCGTGCCGAGACCGACGAGGGCGGCAAGTTCCTCTACCGCGACGAGGACCAGGCAGTGGCCGAGCGCGTCCACCAGATCGCGGGCAAGCGGGGGCTGTCCGCGGCCCAGGTCGCCCTGGCCTGGGTCATGCGCAACCCGGCGGTGACCTCGCCCATCGTCGGGGTCACCAAGCCGGCCCAGCTGGCCGACGCGGTCGCCGCGGTGGACGTCGCACTCGACGAAGACGAGGCCGCCTACTTGGAGGAGCCCTACCAGCCGCACGAGGCCGCCTACCTGGAGGAGTCCTTCTACAAGCCGCACCCTGTGGCGGGCCCCCGGTAGTCCGGGCTACCGCCGGGCCTTCGACGAGTCCTTGGCCTCGGCTTTCACAGCCCCGTGGTCGGCCCGGCGGTGCTTGCGGGCGGTCGTGCGCAACTGCATGATCCGCGCGCTGCCCGCCACCGCGGCCAGCAGCAGGGCCACGCGCAGCGGAACTTGACCGTGAGCACCGAAGTAGCTGACGTCCACCGACTGCTCCTGAGTTTGCTCAATTGGAGGAGATTTCGCGGGTAGGGGCGTCAGGCTGATGTGACGCGGGCCCCGGGAACCGTTTCGACGTGGGACTTTTACGTCTCTACATCTGAAAACGGAGCACCAGTGCCCGCCGTCGAAGCATGGGCGACCGAGCCCTTGTGGGTCCAGTTCGAGGCCCTCCTGCCACCGCATCTCGAGACACCCCCGTGGGGCTGTCGCAACCCACGGATCCCGGACCGGATCGTGTTTCGTCGCGAAACTCGTCTTCGGCGGCTCGTACGAGAAGCACGCCGATCAATCGTGCTCGGCAACCACGATGGGAACCCGACGTAACGAGTGGATCGCGGCCGGTCTCTTCGCAGTCTGGAGCAGATCGTGTTGGAGAGCTACGACCGTGTCGTGGGCTTCCGGCTTCCCGACCTGCCCGGCGGCCTGCGTCCGCTGCGCGATTCGGATGCCACCGACGAGGAATGACTCTGGTCCGCGCCGTCGGACGAGGGGCTCCTGGAGGTATGGCCAGGAGGAACGTCCGGCGGTGCAGCCGGTGCAGCCGATGCGGCATCGAGCTGCGCGTGCTGGGCAGACAGACGTTGAGCGTGTGAACGGCCGGTTCCTGCCCGCTATGGGAGCTGTTGCGGTCGTTCCGCTTCCGCATCGCTCGACGTTACTGAACTGAGGAAGGCACCAACCAGATTAGGTTGGGCAAGAAGGAGTCACCGACCTCACCCAAGGAAGTGAATGCATGGGCTTTCGACCCGC
>NZ_JBAGJZ010000091.1:0-8403 GCF_037034285.1 Streptomyces tyrfis
CGTTCAGCGGTGTCTCACGCCACTTCAGACCCCGCCGCCACCTGATGACCGCCGCCCACTACCGCACCGAGATGACCACCCGCTTCGCCATCTGGGACCAGATCACCGGCGCCGCCGGCCTGCCTGCTGCGGCCTGAGCACGGAGCCGGAACCCGGCCCCACCACCCCCGACACACCGTCAGGCACACACACTCAACAACGTGACAGCACCCGCCGACACCTCGGGCTCAGGACGCGGAGCGAACGGCTGACCGCCATCGAAGCAGTGGGACCGACGTGGCGGACAAGATCGACACCAGACCGCAGCAGCGATGTGGTATTTCACATGTGACACTACGACCATGGATGACTTCCTCAGGCTCTCCGCGAGCACCGCCAGGTTCACCCACGGCGCCCCTCGCGCCTTCTCCTTCGGGGACGACGGCCGCCTCCTCTGGTTCCTGCGCTCCACCGGTCCCACGGATCCCGTCGACAGCCTCTGGGTTCTCGACACCGCCACTGGCGCCGAGACCCTGCTCGCCGACCCCCGCGCCCTGTGGACCGGGCCGGGCGACCTCCCCGGCCCCCTCCCCCTCGCCGAACGCAGGCTGCGCGAGCGGATCCGGCTCGTCGCCTCCGGCATCGGGGGCTACGCCCTCTCCGGTGACGGCCGACGCGCCGTCTTCGCCCTCTACGGACGGCTCTATGGAGTCCAGGCCAATGTCTCCACCGCCTCCACCCGCGGCCCCGAGGAGATACCCACCGCCGGTCCGGCCGTGGACCCCCGCCCCAACGCCGACGGCTCCCGCACCGCGTACGTCAGCGGCGAGGCCCTCCACGTCGCCCCCGGCGGCCGCGTCAGCCCCGCCGACGGAGCCCGCTGGGGGCTCGCCGAGTTCGCCGCCGCCGAAGAACTGGGCCGCTCCCGCGGTCACTGGTGGTCCCCCGACGGGGTCACCCTGCTCGCCGCCCGCGTCGACGAATCCGCCCTCCCCCGACGCTGGTTCGCCGACCCGGCACACCCGGAGCTCCCGGGCGAGGACTTCGCGTACCCCGAGGCGGGCGGTCCCAATGCGCGCGTCGAGCTGTGGGTACTGGGCCCGGACGGCGCGCGGACCCGGCTGGAGTGGGACGCCGGGACGTACCCGTACGTCTCCGACGCCGGGTGGGAGGCGGCGGACGAGATCCTGCTGACCGTCCAGGACCGGCTCCAGCAGACCGTGCTCCTGCTTTCCGCCGACCCGGCGACCGGCAGGACCCGGGAGCTGTCGCGGACCACGCACCCCCACTGGGTGGACCCGCTCCTCCCCGGCACCCCGGCGCGCCTCCCCGACGGACGGATGCTGACCGCAGCCGACACCCTCGGCGGAACCACCCGCGCCCTCGCGGTGGACGGGGTCCTGCTCACCGGCGACGGAATCCAGGTGCGTGCCATGGCCGGCGTCCACGAAGGGCGGCTGCTGATCGAGGCCGGGCAGCGCGATCCCGCCGAACAGCAGGTGCTGCTCCTCGACCCCACCACCGGCGCCCTCACCCCGCTCGCCGACGGGCCCGGGGTGCACAGCGTCCGGGCCGGCTCCGGGAACCTGCTGCTGACCACCGCCGACGCCGACGGGATCCGGCACACCGTACGCACCGTCGACGGCCGGGAGCTGCGCCCCGCCGACCTGTCGCAGCCGCTGCCGTACCGGGTCGAGCCCGTCCTGGAGCGGGTCACCGAGCACGCCGTCCCCACCGCCCTGGTCCTGCCCCGCGACCACGTCCCCGGCACGCGACTGCCCGTCCTCATGGACAGCTACGGCGGCCCCGGGATGCAGGACGTCTGCGCCGAGCCGCGCCGCTGGCAGCACCGCCAGTGGTGGGCCGACCAGGGCTTCGCGGTGGTGACCGTGGACAACCGCGGGACCGCGTACGTCTCCCCCGCCCATACCCACGCCATGTACCGGGGCTTCTCCGAGGTCACCTTGGAGGACCAGGTCGCCGCGCTGCACGCGCTGGCCGCCCGCCACCCCGACCTCGACCTCGGCCGGGTCGGCATCCGCGGTTGGTCGTACGGCGGCTACCTGTCGGCGATGGCGGTGCTCCGCCGCCCGGACGTCTTCCACGCCGCGGCGGCCGGGGCCGCGCCGACCGACTTCCGGTACTACGACACGGCGTACACCGAGCGGTACCTGGGCCTGCCCCAGGAGAACCCCGAGGTGTACGAACGGGACTCCCTCATCCCCGACGCCGCCGCACTGTCGCGGCCGCTGCTGCTGGTCACCGGCCTGGCCGACGACAACGTGCACCCCTCGCACACCCTGCGGCTCTCGCAGGCCCTGACCGACGCGGGCCGCCCGCACCAGCTGCTCGCCCTGCCCGGTGTCACCCACATGACCCCGGGCGGGACCCGGGAGAAGGTGATGGCGCTGGAGCTGGAGTTCTTCCGCCGCGAACTCGGGCCGCAGCGCCCGGGACCGCGGTAACGACGACAGGGCCCCGGGGACGTCCCCGGGGCCCTGCCTCTTTCTTCCCGTTGTCCCCGTCAGTCACCCGGGAAGTGACACGCCACCTCGCGCGAGGCGACAAGCTGCAGCAACGGCCGCTCGGTGCGGCAGATCTCCCGCGCCTTGGGGCAGCGCGGGTGGAAGGTGCAGCCCGGGGGCGGGGCGGCCGGGCTCGGCGGGTCGCCGAGCAGCACGATCCGCTCCCTGCGTCGTTCCGCCGCCGGGTCGGGCAGGGGTACGGCGGACAACAGCGCTCGTGTGTAGGGGTGCTGCGGGTTCTCGTAGAGGGACTTCTTGTCTCCGATCTCGACGATCCGACCGAGGTACATGACGGCAACGCGGTCGCTGACCCGCTTGACCACCGAGAGGTCGTGCGCGATGAACACGTAGGCGAGGCCGAGCTCCGCGCGGAGCCGCTCCATCAGGTTCACGATCTGGGCCTGAACGGAGACGTCGAGGGCGGACACCGGCTCGTCGGCCACGACCAGCCGGGGGCCGGTGGCCAGCGACCGGGCGATGCCGATGCGCTGGGCCTGACCGCCGGAGAACTCGTGCGGGTAGCGGTCGATGTGCTCGGGGATCAGGCCGACCAGCTCCATCAGCTCGGCCGCGCGCCGACGGGCGTCGGCAGCGCTCCGGCCCTGTACCAGCATCGGATCGGCAATGATCCGGGCCACGGTCTGGCGGGGGTTGAGGGAGGAGTGCGGGTCCTGGAAGACCATCTGGATGTCGCGGCGCAGCGGCCGCAGAGCCCGCTGCGAGAGCCGGCCGATCTCCCGGCCGTCGAAGGCGATCCGGCCCGAGGTGGGCTCCAGGAGCCGTACGAGCATGCGGCCGGTGGTGGACTTCCCGCAGCCGGACTCCCCGACGAGGCCGAGGGTCTGCCCGGCCGCCAGGTCGAAGGAGACCCCGTCGACGGCGCGCACGGGCGCCCCCCGGCGCCCGGTCGCGGTCCGTCTCCCCGGGAAGGTCATGGTGAGATCCCGTACGGACAGCAGGGGTCCGGCGGCCGAGGTGTCCGTCCCGGTGGCGGCGGTGGTGGCGGTGCTGGTCATCGGGCAGCCTCCTCGGCGGCCTGGGAGCCGGCGTGGTGGCAGGCCACCGTCCGCGCCGGCCCGTTCGTTTCCCCGTGGGCCAGGAGCTCGGGGCGTACGTCGGCGCAGGGGCCGGCGGCGCGCGGGCAGCGGGGGGCGAACGCGCAGCCGGGCGCCGGGATGAGCAAGGAGGGCGGGGAGCCGGGAATGGAGGGCAGCGGCACGTCGTCGGCGGTGTCGAGGCGGGGCAGCGAGTCGATCAGCCCCCGGGTGTAGGGGTGGGCGGGGTCGGCGAACAGGGCGTCGGCCGGAGCCTGTTCGGCGGCCCGGCCGCCGTACATGACCAGCACCTCGTGGGCGACGCGGGCGACGACGCCCAGGTCGTGAGTGATCATGACGACGCCGAGACCGCGCTCCTGCTGGAGGCGGGCGATCAGCTCCAGGATCTGGGCCTGCACCGTGACGTCGAGGGCGGTGGTGGGTTCGTCGGCGATGAGCAGTTCGGGTTCACAGGCCAGGGCCATGGCGATCATCGCGCGCTGGCGCATGCCGCCGGAGAACTGGTGCGGGTACTCCCCGGCCCGGCGGGCAGGTTCGGGAATGCCGACCTCGCCGAGCATGTCGACCGCCCGCTTGCGGGCGGCGGCCCGGCGGGCCTTGAAGTGCACCCGGTAGTGCTCGGCGATCTGCTCGCCGACCGTGTAGTAGGGGTGCAGGCTGGACAGTGGGTCCTGGAAGATCATGGCCATGCTGCGGCCGCGGACCCGGGAGAGCTCCCCCTCGGACAGGCCCGTCAGCTCCCGGCCGGACAGCCTTACGGAGCCCGCGACTTCGGCCCCGGCCCGGTGCAGGCCCATGACGGCGAGGGAGGTGACCGACTTGCCGGAGCCGGACTCTCCGACGATGCCGAGGGTGCGGCCGGCCTCGACGGTGAAGCCGAGCGAGTCGACGGCCCGTACGGTGCCGCGCGGAGTGGTGAAGGTGACGCGCAGATCGCGTACCTCCAGGAGCGGAGCGTCCATCAGTACCTCACCCTCGGGTCGACGACGGCGTACAGGAGGTCGACGACGAGGTTGGCGACGACGATGAAGAAGGCGGCGAGCAGGGTGACGCCGAGAACGACGGGCTGGTCGGAGCTGACCAGCGCCCCGTAGAAGAGCCGGCCGATGCCGGGGAGCCCGAAGATGGACTCGGTGATGACGGCTCCGGCCACCAGCCCGCCGAGGTCCATGCCGAAGATGGTGAGGATCGGGGTCATTCCGGAGCGCAGCCCGTGTTTGACGACGACCGTGCGCTCGGGCATGCCCTTGGCGCGGGCGGTGCGGATGTACGGCTCGGCCATCGCCTCGATCATGGAGCCGCGGCTCTGGCGGGCGTACATGGCGGCGTAGAGCAGGGCGAGGGCGATCCACGGCAGCAGCAGGTTGGTCGCCCAGGCGAGCGGATCGTCGGAGAGGGCCTGGTAGGCGGGATAGGGCAGGAGTCCGGCGACGCGGATGACCCCGTAGATGAGCAGAACGGAGGTGAAGTAGACGGGCAGGGAGGCGGCGGCGACGGCGCCGACCATCAGGGCCTTGTCGGTGACGGTGTCCTTGCGCAGGGCGGCGGTGACGCCTGCGCCGAGGCCGAGCAGCAGCCAGAGAACGGCGGCGCCGACAGCGAGGGAGGCGGAGACCGGGAGCCGGTCCATGAGCAGGTCCCACACGGGCAGGGAGTTCTCGTACGAATAGCCCAGGCAGGGGAAGTCGCAGGCGACGGCGTACTGGCCGGTGCCCAGGGTGCGGCCGGTGAAGATGCCGGTGAGGAAGTCGGCGAACTGCCGCCACAGGGGCTGGTCGAGGCCCAGGTAGGCGCGTACGTCGGCGAGGCGCTCGGCGCTGCAGGTCTTGCCGCAGGCGGCCGCGGCCGGGTCGGAGGGCAGGACGTAGAAGATGGTGAAGGTGACCGCGGCGATGGCAAAAAGTACGCCGACGAGGGCGATCAGGCGGCGGGCGAAGTAGAGGATCACGTGCGGCCGCCCCTCGGGTCGAGGATGTCGCGCAGGGCGTCGCCGAGCAGGGTGAAGGCGAGCACGGCGAGGAAGAGGAAGACGCTCGGGATGACGAAGTACATGGGGTCGGTCTCGTAGAAGGCGACGGACTCGGCGATCATCTGGCCCCAGGAGGGGGTGGGCGGGCGCACGCCCACGCCGAGGTAGCTGAGGGCGGCCTCGGTGCTGATCATTCCGGGGATGAGCAGGGTGGTGTACGCGATGACGGGGCCCGAGACACCGGGCAGGATGTCGCGCGTCAGGATCCGCCAGGAGCCGGCGCCGCCGACCCGGGCGGCGTCCACGTACTCACGGTGTCTGAGGGAGAGGGTCTGGCCCCGGACGACGCGGGCGACGCCGGGCCAGCCGAAGACGCCGATCACGGCGGTCATGAGGAGGATGCGGTTGACGTCCTTGGCGACGGACAGCATCGCGATCATGAAGATGAGAGACGGGAAGGACATGGTCAGGTCCATCAGCCGGGACAGAACGGCGTCGGTGCGGCCGCCGAAGTAGCCGGCGGCGATCCCCGCGGCAGTTCCGGCGACGACCACGATGGCGGTGGCGGCGAAGGCGATGAGGAGGGAGATCTGGGCGCCGTGGACCACGCGGGCGAACAGGTCGCGGCCGGTGACGGGTTCGACGCCGAGCCAGTGCTCGGGGCTGATCCCGCCGAAGGAGCCGAGGGGCTGGCCGCCGAGGTAGGGGTCGACGGCGGACTTGTCGAACTCCTCGGGGGACCAGCCGCCGAGCGAGCCCAGCCAGGGGGCGGTGGCGGCCATCAGGACGAAGAGGAGGACGACGCAGAGGCTGACGCGGACGGCGGGGCGGCGGCGGAGCTCCCGCCGGGCGAGCTGCCAGGGGCTGCTGCCCGGCAGGGCCTCCTTCACCTCGCGGGCTGCGGGGGCGGATGCGGTGGCGGTCATGGCGGGCCCGTCAGCCCTTGCTCTTGGACGGGTCCTTGAGGCCGACCGTGGCGTAGTCGATCGTGCCGGTCCAGACGGGGTGGCCGTAGGCGCCCGCGATGTTGGCGCCGACGAGCAGCGGCTTGCGCTTCAGCAGAACCGGGATGGACGGGGACTTCTTCATGATCTCGGCGTCGAGGTCGATCCAGGCCTGGTTGGCCTGCCGGGCGTCGGCCATGGCGTTGATCTCGTCGATCCGCTTCATGGTCGCCTCGTCGCGGAACTGGGCGTTGTTGCCCTGGTTGCCCTTCTCCTTGATGGTGCGTCCGTCGAAGACGAAGGGGATCCAGGTGGAGCCGGAGGGGTAGTCGGGGCACCAGCCGGTGAGCGTCATGTCGGGGGTCGTGGAGAGGTCACCGATGACATCGTAGTAGGCGCCCGGGTCGATGGTGTCGACGACGACCTCGACGCCGGCACGGGCCAGGCCCTGCTGGATGGCTTCGGCCTTGCCCTTGTCGCCGGTGGAGACGGCGAGGGAGACCTTGAGGGTCTCCTTGCCGGCAGCCTTGAGCAGTTCCTTGGCCTTGGCCGGGTCGCCGGAGGGGGCGATCTTCAGAGTGTCGGCCTGCTCGCCGCCGGAGAGGGCCGGGGGCAGGTAGGCGGTAGCCACCTCGTTGAGGGCCGGTCCGCCGCCCGCGGTGACCACGGCCTCCTTGTCGACGGCGTACTGCATGGCCTCGCGGACCTTGGGGTCGTCGAAGGGGGCGCGGGAGTTGTTGAGGTGGAGCATCTCGGTGCAGCCTTGGGACTCGGCGAGCATGCGCGCCCTGACGTCGGGCTTGGGCAGCACCTTGGGGGCGCTCTCGGGCCGCATGTCGGAGTACTGGACGGCGGAGGCGTCGGCGCCCTCGCTGGCGATGATGCGGTCGTCTATCTGGCCGCCCTTGAGGCCCATGACGACGACGAACTTGTCGGGGTAAGCCTTGCGGACGGTGTCGGTCTTCGGGTCCCAGTGCTCGTTGCGGACGAGCACGAGCTTCTTGTCGCGGTCGTACTTCTCGATCTTGTAGGGGCCGGAGGAGAAGGGGCGGGCGTCGTACTGGGTTCCCTTCTCCTGGGACGCGGGCACGGGCGCGAAGGTCGACAGGGTGGCGGTGGCGGAGAAATCGGCGACGGGCCGCTTGAGTTCGAAGACGATCGTGCGGTCGTCGGGGGTCTTGACCGAGTCGAGGTGCTGCCCCTGGAGCGGGCCCTTGTAGCCTTCGGCGCCGGCCAGATACTGGGCGGCGTAGTCGGGACCGCCGGTGAGGTCGGCGGCGAAGGAACGCTCGACGTTGTACTTGACGTCCTGGGCCTTGATCGGTGAGCCGTCCTCGTACTTCACGCCTTCCTTGAGGGTGAAGGTCCAGGTCCGGCCCCCGTCGGAGGGGGTACCGAGGTCGGTGGCGAGGTCGGGGACGAGTTCGCTGCCGCCCTTGCCGGGCTCGGCCTTGAAGGTGACGAGCGTGCGGTAGAGGAGACGGGTGCCGAAGTCCATGGTCGGCATGACCCAGTTGCGTGCGGGGTCGAGGTGGGAGAAGTCCTGGTTGGACAGCACGGTGAGGGTCCCTCCCTTCACCGGGGTCCCGCCGAGGATCTTGCCCTCGTTGACGGTGGCGAGGTCGGCGCCTGCGGCGCCGTTGCCCGCAGAGCCCTTCTTGGGGTCGGAGCAGCCCGAGGCGCCGAGTGCGAGTGTCGCCACCAGGGCGGTAGCGAGGGCGAGTTGGGTGCGCTTGGTCATGGTTCACTCCAGTGAAGGGCCGCGCTCTAGGATGTGACCAGTAACATAGTAATGTGAAATTGCACTGCACAAGAGATTCGCACCGCCGTTATCCAGCCGTGCCCAAACCAGCTCGAATCAGGGGTGGCTGGGTGGACCCGGACAGCGGAGCGCCCACCGTCCCTGACGGTGCGTCAGCGCCGATACCGTG
>NZ_JBAGJZ010000092.1:0-7805 GCF_037034285.1 Streptomyces tyrfis
CGCCGTCCGTGGTGGCCGCCCGGGCGCCGTGTCGATCCCGCGCGTCCGGGGCCCTGTTCGCCCTGCTTCGCGCGGATCGACGAGGAGAGACCATGCCCGCCCTGCTCATACTGAACTACGACGTGACCGACTCTCAGCGCCTGGACGCCTACCGCCGGGCCGCCGCCCCCGTCCTACTGGGCCCGGACGCGGGGGAACTTCTCGCGAGCACCGACCGGACCGTCCACCTGTCCGAAGGCGGGCGGCCGGCCGGCGGCACCCACACCGTCGTCCTGCGTTTCGCCGACGCCGAACAGGCCCGCACCGTCTACGAGTCCGAGCAGTACCGGGAACTGCTGGAGGAGCGCCTCGCGGCCACCCGCCCGTTCACGGCGATGATCGTGCCCGCCCTCTGAGGCGGGGCCGCGGCGGCATCGCCGTTTTCCACTTGGCCATCGCCGCCCGGCGCTGACCTTCTCCTGCCACTCGTGGCCGGCCGGGCAGCGCCACCACGCGTCGAACGTCGCCTTGGCCACGATCCGGCCGGGGGTCAGCGAGCCGTTGCGCTCTGGGTGCCGGGTCGCGGCGAGTGCGGGGCTGGCCTCGGCGAGCGTGGCCGCGGCGGGCCGGCCCGGCTTTCCTGTCGGTTCGTCCGTCATGCCGCTGCCGCTTTGTCGTCGTCGCCGAGCACGCTGAAGTCGACGTCCAGGCGGGCGTCGTAGTCGTCGGGGGTGATGCCCGAGTTCGTGGGTGGAGTACTCGCCGAACCGCTTGATGTGCTCGGTCAGGTACGGGAGACCTGCGCGAGGCCGAGGGGGTCGACGGGCGGCCCTCGGCCTGGAACTCGCGCACGACGTCGGCGATATCCAGGGTGTTGTGGAAGATCACCAGGTTGGCCAGCAGGGACGTGAACTTCACGTCCTTCTCCTGCTCGACCGGGTCGTTGCCGGACGCCGGGCCGAAGCGGTGCCACCACTCGATCCAGTAGGCGGTGCGGGCAACGGTGCCCAGGAAGGTGCCGCTCAGGCATCCGCTCCTTGACGGTCTGCTCCAGCACCAGGGCGCTCTTGCGCGGCTTCTCCGCCCGGCGGGCCTTGAGCTTGGGCGAGCCCGTGTCGGGGTCGATGAACAGCTCGTCGTTGTCCGGGTACTCGCCGTCCGCCGCGGCCGCCGCCGTGCTCAGGCGCCCCCGCAGCTGGGCGACCAGGGCGCGACCGTCGAACGGCACCCGCTCTCCCGGCGCACCCAGGCCGACCTCCGCCAGGTACTCCGGCAGATTCGCCTCCACCTGCTCCCAGGACAGCAGCCGCTCGGACGACGGGCGGTGTAGTCCTTGAGCGTCGCCGCGTCCCGGGCCACCGCCTCGTCGGCGAAGTCCGCGACCTTCCCGGCCACGACGCCCTCCAGCCACTTGCCGGTCTCACCGAGGCCGTCGACCACGTCAGGTGGCCCTTGAGACGCTTGAAGTTCGACCAGGTCGCCCGGCCGGGGTTGTGCTTGAGGGCGTTGAACAGCGTCCGCCCGTCCAGGCCGACGACATCGACCAGGCCCAGCAGCCGCGCCCGCTCGTCCTCGGTCATCCGCTCCCGGATGCCGGCCAGGATCTCCTCGTTCACCTGGGCCCGTACGGTGGAGGCCATCGCGTCCAGGGCGGAGAACCGCGGGATCTCCAGCCCCACCTCCACCAGCTTCTCCAGCGCGCTGTTGATCAGGTCCGCCGGGTTGTTCTTCGACGCCGCCTCGATCCGCATCGTCTCCTCGGCCAGCGCCCGGGCACCCGACCCGGCGTAGCGCATCCCGCAACGCTGGCGGACCATGCTCCGCTGGCTCTTGGCGGTCCGCTCCGACCCGTACGCCGGCAGGGTGTGCTCCGGCAGCTCCGCCGCCCGGCGCACGAACTCCACCACCTGCTCCGGCACCTCGTGCGCCTTCGGGAAGCAGCCCATCCGCTGGTACGGCCTCAGCGCCAGCAGCAGCGCGAGCTGGTGCTCATCGGAGTCCGCGACCTCTTCTGCCCAGGCCCGTTCCTCCTCGGACGGCGTGAAGAAGACGTGCAGCTCACGCGCGGTGATCAGCCGCTTGAACCGCGGATACGCGGTCCGCTCGATCGAGGTCATCCCCACTCCACCCGGTGCCCAGCTCCTGCCGGACGCCGCTGAACGCGCCCGCGCGGGATCATCGCGGGGCCGGTGCAGGGAAAGGATCGGAACGCGGGAACCCGGGAACCCGGGACAGGGCCAAGCCCTCGGTGGTAGAGCCGCAGGACCGACGCTCAGGGCCTCAAGATCATCTCACTGCCCGTTTTGAGTTCACCTTGGCTGGACCCCAAACACACCCTGCCCTCACCGACGGCCCTGCCCGGCCATACCCCGGGGTGAGTCGGCGATCGGGCTCCCTCGTACGGATGCTCTCGGTCCGGTCGGCGAGCAGCGCAGCCGCCCGTCCGTCGAGCCCGCCCGGCAGGCGAACCCACCAAGGCTTCCCGGCTGATCGATCCAATCGGCGGCCGTCCGCGCCGGCGACGACCCGGCGATCCGCACCCTGCTCCACCAGCTGGCCGATGTCGCCGACACCGAAGCCCTCTTGCTGCTGCACCGCTGGCTCAACGAGGACCTGCACCGCTGACCGGCCAGGAGCAGACTGCGCGTCGGGCACCACCGCGCCAACAGGACACGGCCCGGGGCTATGCGGCGGGGGTGAGTTCGGCTTGGCCGAACAGTAGTGCGTAGCCGGTGGGGAGCTGGTGCAGGATGCGGGTGATGAGGTCGGGGCCGGCGCAGGCCGTAACGGCGGAGAAGACGGATCCGGTGTCCCAGCGGGTGGTGGCGAGGGAGGCGCCGGTGCGGGCGGCGAGGTCCTTGACGAAGGCCCATCCGGTCAGTGGCTGGGTGTCGGGGATCTGCGCGGTCAGGATGCGTGCGGCCTCCAGGGGCAGCCGGGCGGCCAGGTCGACGCGTTCGTCGCCGGTCAGCTGGCGTCCCAGCCCCGAAAGGACGAGGCGGACGGTTTCGTCGGCTTTCTCGCGGGTGGGGTAGGCGCCTTCGTAGCGGACCTTCTCCAGCATCTGCTCATATGCCGTCCCGTACGGCTGCTGGTGCTCAAGCGGTGCGCGCACGTCGGTGATCACTGCGGTGCATGCCTTTCGTGAAGCAGGGTGGGGTGGTGCCGGTGTCCGGCTGGCTGGGGCCGAGGTGGTGGTCAGGTGGGCTGGGGGCGGCCGAAGAGGAGGTCGTAGCCGGCGGGGAGCTGGAGCAGGATCTGCCCCAGCAGATCGTCGCCGGCTGTGTCGGCGACCGTGGACAGCACGGCGCTGACGTCCCACGTCGCGGTCTGTTCGGTGGCGCCCTCGATCCAGGCTGCGGTCGCCCGCACGAACCGCTCCGGCGACAGTGGTTCGGCGCTCTGGAGCGGGTTGAGGAGGATCAGGGCGAAGTCCTCCGGCAGGCGTGCCGCGAGCTGGGAGCGGACTTCGCCGACCAGGTGCGCGCCGAGCAGGGCGAGCACCACGCGAGCCGCGCGCTCGGCTTCCTCCGCAGTGCCGTACTTGCCGCGTTCCTTCACGTGGTCGAGGAACGCCTCGCGTCGCAGAGTCATCTCAGCCGCCACCCCTTTCTTGTCCTTCGGACTGCCCACGGGGGTGCGGAGGGCGGGGTGAGGGGGGAGATCAGGTGCCCGTCCTCCGCACCCGTCCGGCCGGTGTCAGCCGGAGATCTCCTTGCGTCCGGATCCGACGCCGATGGTGATCTTGCGGGGCTTGGCGCGCTCGGCGATCGGGATGCGCAGGGTGAGCACCCCGGCGTCGTAGTCGGCCTGGATGTGCTCGGTGTCGAGAGTATCGGCGAGCACGATCTGGCGGGAGAAGACGCCCAGCGGCCGCTCGGAGAGCTCCATCTGCACGTCGTCGGACTTCGCCGCCGGCCGCCTCTCGGCCTTGACGGTGAGCATGTTCCGCTCGACGTCGATGTCGATCGCGTCCGCGCTGACGCCGGGCAGGTCGAAGGCCACCACGTACTCGTCGCCCTCGCGGTAGGCGTCCATCGGCATCGCCGACGGCTTCGACCAGGTACCCGGGCCCATCAGCTGCTGCGCCAGCCGGTCCAGCTCACGGAAGGGGTCAGTGCGCATCAACATCGTGAAAACACCTCCAGCAGGTTCAGGCAGTTACTGCCAATGCGCCTCACTGACACCGTTGTAACATGTCATCCAATGGATGACAAACACGATGTCGTCAGCTTGATGACAACCCGAGGGAGGTGTCCGTGACCCCGGCCGACCAGCCGCCTCTGTCCCGCACCGACGCCCACAGCCCGGTGTCGTTCCTTGCCGCCGCGGCGGCCCTCAACGCCATAGACGCCGCCCTGCGCGAAGCCCAGCACAAGACCCCAAACGCCCCCGCCCCCGGCCCGGAACAGGCCCTGGCTTCCTTGTCACTGCTGCGGCAGGTACGCGAGCAACTCGCCGGATGGGAGACCGCCCTGATCGAAACGGCCCGCGACGCAGGCGCCAGCTGGGCCGACCTCGCCCACCCCCTCGGCGTCGCCAGCCGCCAGGCCGCCGAACGCCGCTACCTGCGCGGCCGCCCCGGCCCGGCCGGGACCACCGGCGAGCAGCGTGTCCAGGCCACCCGCCAGGCCAGGGCCGCCGACCGCAGCACCGCCGCCTGGGCCCGCCGCAACGCGGCCGACCTGCGCCGCCTCGCCGGCCAGATCACCGCACTCACCGACCTTCCCCCCGCCGCCCGCCGCCCGATCAGCGAGCTCCACGCCGCTCTCGCCCACGACGATCCCGCCGACCTGATCGCCCCCCTGACCGCCGCCCGCCCGCACCTGGCCGCCGCCCACCCCGACCTCACCGCCCGGCTCGACACCCTCACACCTCCCTGACCCCACCGGGCGCACCGCAAGCAACCGGTCAACGTCCGCCCCGGGCAGACGAGGCCTGGAGACCAACGCGGCCTGCCCGCGGGCCCACCTGGCCTGCTCCCTCACCAAGCAGTGCCCGGACGGGGGTGGACGCAGTTGGTGGCCAAGGCACCGAGGCACCGGTTCCTGCCAGGCTGCGGACCGGCCCTGGCCTCGCCCCTCGACGGCCCCCTCCTGGGACACCATCGGCCAGGCACCCGGCACCAGCGAAGGAACCGCCCGCTCCCGCCCCACCCGCCACACACCCGGCCGCCGACCCGCGAGGCCCGTGCCAGCATCGGCCCGCTGGTGCCGGGCGCACGATCATTTGCGGCCCGCGGATCCCCGCGCCCGTCCCGGGCAGGCCGACGCCGAGGACAGGCCGACTCGGCGACCGTAGGCCGTCTCAGGCCGAGATCCGACATGAGATCCGCGAACAGCCGGGCGTGGACCCGGTCCGCCCTGCCCCCGCCGAACTCGTCGTACTCGACGGCGGCCATCCCGGCCTAGGCACGACCGCTGAGGCAAGCCAGCACCCAGGCGTGCGGATCCGCCTCCTTCAGGCGGTAGAGGGAACGCCGTGTCGCGTACGAGCGGAGATGATCCAGTGCCCCGTGCTCTTCGAGGAATTCCGGTACGCCCCGGCCGCCGACGGCCTCGACCGCCAGCTCGGCGAGGAGAGAGAGCCGAGCGGCCGCCGGGCACACGCGTCGCGGCGCAGAGCGGTCAGGAAGCGGGCAAGGCCCCGATCCCTGTTGACGGCGGGACGCAGTACGGCGGCGATAGGCACGCTCCTTGCAAGCCGGGCCGCAGTAGCGAGAGCCGGCGTGCCCGGCAGTGACGGGCTCGCCGCAGGAGCCGCACGGGCGGCCCGATCCGTAAGAGATGTTCGGCACGCCCGCGAGCACGCCCCTCCCTGTATCAGCTTCTCGGCCCGGCGGGGGCATCGCCCCCGTTTGCGATCAGCAATGCCTCAGCCAGGCGCGAGCAACGGCACAAGACCGCCTCACGCCACCCCCCGCCCCCTCGCCGCAGCGGCACCCTGCCGCAACACGCAGCGGATGGCCGCCGAACGGCAAGAGACCCCCAGCGGTGCCGGGGACCTCGCCAGGGACGGGGACAGGTCAGGCAGGCAGTTCTTCTGCGACTTCAGCGAGCTGCATCTGGAGCGCGACGGCTTCCCGCGCGCTGGCGAGCGCGGCCCGCTCCAAGGTTGTGGTGCCCGCCCCGGGAATCGTCCAGCGCCATGAGCGCATCGAGCTGCTGCCGCAGCCGCAGCACATCACCACCGCCGACCTCCGCCGAAGGACCGAGAACCACACCCCCTGCCGAACCGGCCGTCAGCGAGAGGAAGGAACGGCGGCGCACAGGGTCCTCGTCCTCCACGGGCGCGGGTTTCTTCTTGCGACGGTCGGGCGGCGAGGAGGCCGCCGCCGAAGCCGTCCCCCTCCGGGGCGCCTGGCCCCGGGACCGGGCGGACGACCACGGTCAGGCGCCGGGCAGGCCCCGCCGCAGCGGCCTCTTCTGCCGTCGTGCCTGACCGCACCGGCAAGTTGGAACCGGGCCGTACACCGGGCCCGGTCCAGGCGGCGACCGGGTGCCTGTACGCGCAGTGCACCCGGCGAGGGGTTATCCGAAGGGCAGGCAGATCGCCCAGACGTGGATCGCGGCACCAGGGGTGTTGTCGAGCGGCGTGGGGACCACCCAGCCCGTGTTGGTGCTGTTGGGGTGGCCCTTCTCTCCGATTCCCCCGTAGGTGTTGGGGCCGTCCGACGTGTACCCGCCGCTGACGACGGTGTAACCGGCCGGGCAATCGGCCGTGGCCACGCTCACGCCGTTCGCGGGGACGGACGGGCCGTTCACCGTGATGCTGGGCCCCGACACTCCGGCCGGCCCTGCCGGCCCTGCCGGCCCTGCCGGCCCTGCCGGCCCAGGAGGCCCCGGAGGCCCCGGAGGCCCCTGGCATCCTCCGCGGTGCTGATCGCAGGGGTCATGGTCCCCGTCGCCGGCGAAGGCCGGCTGGACACCAAGGGCACCGATACCGACGGCGGCGGTGAGAGCGATGACGGACAGTTTCCGGCGGATCTTCATCCAGAGGCCTTTCTCGACCTTGCGAGTACTGCGGTTCTTCACGGATGTGATCACGTCTATCAGCCGCCTCAGCCCATGACACTTCTGAGGGGGCCGAACGGAAGCGACGTCGTGACATCACCGTCGACCACCAGGAACGGCCCGGGGCACCTGCCGGGGGCGAGCCGGGCCCGCCCGGCGTCCGGCTGCCCTGTCCCGGGGCAGGGCAGCCGGACAGTTTTACCAACGCGGGAGCAATAGCAGGGCTACGGCCCTTGCCACGACCGATACCTGGCAGAGGATCTGACGGGCAGACAACGCAACACCCGGCTCAAGGCAGCCATGTCCGAGTACGGCTTCACGCACCAGGGCCTGGCCGACGAGATCAACCGGATCACGGCGCGGACCTTCGGCGAGAACCGTCCCCGCAAGTGCACCGACCGCCACGTCCGACGCCGGGCCAGCGACGAGGTCCGACGGCCCTGGACCCGCTACCTTCAAATAGGAGGCGAATTCGGTGAGGACGTTCCGGCGGTGGGCGGGGGAGCGCTCCCGGTAGAGTCAGTCCGCCCACACCCGGTCCGCGGGCGGGTAGGCGTCCGGGGCGGCCTCGGCCAGGACCTTGGCGACTGCCGGCATCCCGGCCGCCATCGCCTCCGCCTCACCCACCCGGGAATGGAAAGACAGCACACGCCGCACCCGCTCCTCGGCCGCGGCACGCATCACCCCGATCATCGCCCCACGCCGCCCACCCCTCCGCCACGCCCTGGCCATCTGCAAAAGGAGATCGAGCGTCGGGACCAGGACCGCCCGAAGACCGTGCGCGGGCATGTCTCCGTCGGGCGGAGTCGCGAG
>NZ_JBAGJZ010000093.1:0-7703 GCF_037034285.1 Streptomyces tyrfis
TAGGCGGCGGACGGGTGACGCACCGGGGCGGCGGCACTACCAGGCACGCTGGACACCGGGCCGGGGGGCGGGCAGACCCGGCACCGGGCAGTCGTCGGTCGACACCACCCGTCCGGCATGGGTCACGAGCAGACGCCGGGGATGCGCGGCAACGGCCTCGGCGACGCTGCCCGCGGCGACCGCGACGAGGTCCGCACGGCTGCCCGGCCGCAGTCCGTAGTGGTCCAGGCCCAGGGCGGCGGCGGCTTCCGTGGTGACGAGTGAGGCCGCCGTGTGCAGCTCGTCGTCGGTCATGAGGTCGGAGCGCAGGCCGATGATGGTCGCCCGCTCCAACATGTCGCCGGTGCCGTACGGCCACCACGCGTCGCGGATGTTGTCCGATCCGGCGAAGACACGGACGCCCGCCTCGCGCAGCCGCAGTACGGGCGGCATGGGGCCGGCCGGTCCATTGGTGAGGATGGACACCTCCGCCCCGGCGAGCGCCTGCGCCGTCCGGGCGAACACAACGTCCTCGACTTCGCCCAGGCAGTAGGCATGGCTGACGGTGACACGGCCGCCCAGACCGAGCGCCCTGGTCCGGGCCGCGATCGCGCGCAGCTGTGCGGCTCCCGGCTCGCCGGGGTCGTGCAGATGGATGTCGACGCCGACGCCATGTCGCTCCGCGAGCCCGAAGACGACGTCGAGCTGCCCCTCGACGTCGCCGTCGAAGCCGTGCGGGTCGAGACCTCCGACGAGGTCGGCGCCTTCGCGCAGCGCCGCGTCCAGCAGGTCGGGGACGCCTGGTGCGGTGACCACCCCGCTCTGTGGGAAGGCCACGATCTGCAGGGTGACGAGGTCGCGCACCCGCTCCCGGACCTCCAGCAACGCGTGCAGGTTCTCCAGACGGGACTGCGGGTCGACGTCGACGTGCGAGCGGGCGTGCCCGGTGCCGTGCTCCACCATGCGGTGGACCAGTGCCAGGGCGCGTTCGGTGACCGGGACGGTGAGCCGTCGACGGATGTCGAGCTCGGCGGCGACCCGGTCGCTGATCGTGCTGCCCGTCGTGTGCGGCTGCCAGGGCGCTCCGAGGAAGGTCTTGTCCAGGTGGCAGTGGCCGTCCACGAAGGCGGGCAGCAGCAGTGCGCCGGCCAGTTCGATCCGGTCGGCGTCGACGCCGCCGGGCGCTTCGGTGGGTGCGTCACCTGCCGCGGGGCGCTCGTGAACGGCTGCGATGTGACCGTCACGCAGGGACACGTCTGCGCGCCGGCCGTCCGGCAGCGTGGCGTCGGCCAGTACGACCGGGTGGGGAAGGTTGTCGTGCATGTGGTTTTTCCGGGGTGAGAGGGAGCGGCCAGGGCTGTCCCCCGGCTTGCGCCGACGCGAATGCGCCGGGCTGAAGCGGCACGCTACTTGGTATACCGAATACCAGGCAAGAGGTCTGTTCACCGGGCTAGGATGACGCGGGAGCAGCGGCGGTCGGCGGAAGGCGCGAGATGGCGGAGAGCACGCGACGTACCAGCATCGGCGCGGCGGACAAGTCCCTGCGTGACCAGGTGTACGAAGCGCTGCGCGAACGCATCATCGAGGGGGAGCTCGAACCCGGCCGGCGGGTCGTCGAACGCGATCTGGCCGCCGAGTTCGAGGTCTCCCGTGTTCCCGTGCGCGAGGCGATGCAGCGGCTGGAGACGGAAGGCTTCCTGACCACTCAGCCCCGCCGCGGCGCCCTCGTCTCCCCGGTGGGGGTGGAGGAGGCCGCCCACTTCTTCGACGTCCGCGAATCCCTCGAAGCACTCGCCGCGAGCCTTGCGGCACAACATGCCGACGCGGCGGGTCTGCGACGACTGGAGCAGCTCCTCGAACGCTCCCGGCGGGCCACGGAACACGGGCGAGCCCGGGACGTCGCAGCGCTCAACGCCGACTTCCACCGCCAGGTCGTGATCCTGTCCGGCAATCCGCTGCTCCAGAACCTCATGCAGCCCCTGGACGGACGTCTGCACCGGCTCTTCCGGCTGACGGCCCGACCCGATGACGGGCCGCTCATGTGCGGCGAACACGAGGAGCTCTTCCAGGCGCTACGGACCGGCGACGCACGAACTGCCGCCCGTCTCGCCGGAGAACACGTCGCCAACACCCGCGCAGCGGCCCTGAAGATACTCACCGACCATGCCGCGGGCCAGGAACAGCGGCCCCGTACCGCTGTCAGTTCTCGGTGAGGCTCGCCGCCGTTGCTTCCGGTTCGCCGGATCGCCCTGGCGGCGGTCCGGCTTCTCCTGCCCAGCTGCGCGGGAAGCCGGTTTTCTCCCCGGCCCGAAGGCCGGAGCGTCCTGCGGTTCACAGGTGACCCATGCCGGCCTTTCCTGCGGGCCGTGAGGCGTGGATGCACGAGCCGTGAGGCGTGGATGTACCGCTCGGCCCGGGCGCTGATGATGTGGGCGGCTCGCCGCGCCCACCCCCGTGCGGTCGGGAGGAGAGCTGCTCCGCGGGCGCGATGACGAGGGCGTCGGGTTCCTGGGCGGTGAGGCGATGGGCGGGCCGGAGCCAGGAAGCGTCCTGTTCTGGCCAGTGGACGACGGTGAGGACGGCGCCGGCGGCGTGCCAGGCGTCGGCGAATGCCGCGGCGGCCGCACGGGAGGCGTCGTCGCGGCCGCGCTGCGCGCGGGATACGAGTTGCTGACCGCGCGCCGGGAGCGGGCCGGCGTGCTCAGAGGCGATCGGGCCGCGCCCGCTCGTACCGGAGGCGGCGGCCGCGATCGCGTACCTGATCAGAACGACGGCCCTTGATGAGGCCGCCCGGCACACTCCGGGCGCGGACGGACCGCCGCCGGCCGACCTGAAGCTGCATCGCGTGCTGACGGAAACGCTGGAGGGCCGGTGGAAGGGCGACAACGCTGCGCGAGGACTCGCTGCTGCCGGGTCGAGTGGCTGACAGCCGACTTGTGCGCCTACGCGGCCGCGCAGGTCGGGTACCGGCCCCCGGGTGGGCGTCGCGCGGGTTCTGGCGGACGTGCGCCGCCCCGTCACCGCCGCGTTTGCCGGCAGCACCCTGGCCACCGCCCCCAGCACCCGCCTCCAAAGCGGCCTGGCCCTGCGCGGTGGCGCGCCCAACTACCTTTCGGAGCCGACGTCCTTCCTGCTCCACCTTCTCAGCGGACCCGCCTGGGTCACCCACACCGTCCCCGTCAGCCACGCCGCAGCACGGCCCGCCGCCGCACCGCGCTGTCAGCGCTGGTCGCGGCCGTCCTGGGACCGCGTGGCTCGCTGACCCGCCGGGCCGTGGCCGAGGCGGCCGCAGCGATCCTGCTCGTCATGGTGGCCGCGCCGACCGTCGCCCCGGCGACCGTCACACGGGTCAGGCAGGTGGCGATGACGACCTGCGCACCACCCACAGCCTCGGCCGCGCCGGCGACCCGGCCGCCGCGGCCGGGGCGGGACGGGTGGCCCCCGGCGTCCGGGGCGGGGGAAGGAACGGCGGCCCGCCGCCGCCGTCAGCGCTGCCCGTTTGTCTCTACGGCCGGACGTCGCCGGAAGGCACGCTCGCTCTGGCGCCGGTATCGACCGCGGCGCCCCCACCGACCGAGGAGAGACGGCGATGTCCGACCACACCGAGAGCGTCTACCGCGTCGTGCTCAACGACGAGGAGCAGTACTCGATCTGGCAGGCCGACCGGGAACTGCCCGCGGGCTGGCGGGCCGAGGGCACCGAGGGCGGCAAGCAGGAGTGCCTGGACCACATCGGCCGGGTGTGGACGGACATGCGTCCCGCCAGTCTGCGCCGCCGGATGGAGAGCGAGGCCGCCGGAGCGGCGACCGGTCAGGGCGGACGACAGAGCGTTTCGGCCTGACCGCCCACCGACACCGAGGGGAAGCCCGGCGATGAACTCCGTCTCCCAGCCGCGATACCGGCCGGCCCTCGTGGCGCGGGCGGACCAGCCCGAGGACGAGGAAGCCGTACCGCACGACGCCACCGATCCCGCGCCCCCCGCACCCACCGCGTACGGCGCGGACCGCACCGGGGCGCCGGCCGCCGTCGGCGGGACGCCGCTGGTGGAACTGACGAGGCTGCTGCCCGGCGCCCGATTCCGGGTCTGGGCCAAGCTGGAGTCGGTCAGTCCCGGCGGCAGCATCAAGGACCGGTCCGCCTACACCATGCTGAGCCACGCGGTCGCCACCGGTGCGGTGGTGCCCGGCAGCGGCACCGTGGTCGAGTCCAGCTCCGGGAACCTCGGCGTCGGCATGGCGCAGGCCTGCCGCGCCATGGACCTGCGGTTCGTCTGTGTGGTGGACCCGCGCACCAATCCGCAGAACATCGCGATCATGCGGGCGCTCGGCGCGGAGGTGCACACCGTCACCGAGCGCGACCCCGTCACCGGGGAGTTCCAGCCGGTGCGGATCGCGCGGGTGCGGGAGTTGGTCGCCGCGCTGCCCGGGGCGTACTGGCCCAACCAGTACGCCAACCCCCGCAACGCCTGGGCGCACCGGATCACCATGAAGGAGATCGTGGAGGATCTGGGCCGGGCCCCCGACTACCTGTTCTGCACCATCAGTTCCTCCGGCACCCTGCGCGGCTGCGCCGACCTGATTCGCGCCCGGCGGCTGCCCACCCGGGTGGTCACCGTCGACGCCGAGGGCAGCGCCATCTTCCGGCCGCCGACCGGGCGCCGGCTGATCCCGGGCCATGGCGCGGCGGTCCGTCCACCGCTCTACCGGGGCGGGCTCGCCGACGAGGTGCTGCACGTCAGCGACCTGGACAGCCTGGTGGGCTGCCGCCGTCTGGCGCTGCGCGAGGGGCTGCTGCTCGGCGGCTCCTCCGGCGCGGTGGCCACGGCCCTGGAACAGCTGAGCGGACGCATCCCGGACGGCGCCACCTGTGTGCTGATGATGCCGGACCGCGGCGAGCGCTATCTGAACACGATCTACGACGACGCGTGGGTGAAGGCTCAGTTCGGGGAGGTCACCCATTTGTGGAAGGACGACGGGGCCGACGTGGCCGAGAACGGCGAGACGACCGGGGTGACACCATGCTGACGCTCGGCAACGGAGACGTCCGACGGGTTCTGGACGGGCGGGAGCGGGAGGTGCTGGACGCCGTGCGGGGCGCGTATCTGCGCCATGCCGACGAGGAGACCTCGCTGCCGCATTCGGTGTTCCTCCGGTTCCCCGACGACACCCGCAACCGGATCATCGGGCTGCCCGCCTATCTGGGCGGGCCGGAGCCGCTGGCCGGGATGAAGTGGATCGCCTCGTTCCCCGGCAATGTCGCGGACGGCCTGGAGCGCGCCTCCGCCGCGATCATCGTCAACTCCATGCGCACCGGCCGGCCGGTGGCCCTGGTGGAGGGCTCCACCATCTCCGCCCGGCGCACCGCGGCCAGTGCGGCGCTCGCCGCGGCCGCGCTCCCGCCCGAGGGCGGTCGGGAGACGGGTGTCTCGCTGATCGGCTGCGGCGTGATCAACTTCGAGGTGCTCCGCTTCCTGCTGGTGGTACGGCCCGAGCTGAGCGACATCACGGTCTTCGATCTGGACGCCGGGCGGGCGGAGGAATTCCGTGCCCGCTGCGCCTCGGAGTTCGGCGGGGACGGGCGGGTGGTGCGGGTGGCTCGGAGCGCCGAGGCGGCGGTGGGCGCGCATCGGCTGGTGAGCCTGGCGACCACGGCCACCGTGCCGCACCTGGACCTGCGCGCGTGTCGGCCCGGCGCCCTGGTGCTGCACGTCTCGCTGCGGGACGTCACGGTGGAGGGCGTCCTGGACGCGGTGAACGTGGTGGACGACCCCGACCATGTCTGCCGGGCCGCCACCTCCGTGCATCTGGCGGAGACCCGGGTGGGTGACCGCTCCTTCATCGACGCCACCCTCGGCGAACTCCTGCGGAACGGGGACGCGGGCCACCGCGACCCCCGACGCACCACGCTGTTCTCGCCGTTCGGCCTGGGGGTGCTGGATCTGGCGCTGGCCGGGCTGGTGCTGCGCGGCGCCCGTGCGGCGGGGATCGGCACCGAGATCACCGGGTTCCTGCCGGAGCCCAGGGTCACCGAGCCCGCCTGAGCGGGCCGCCCCCTCGCCCGGCGCCCCGGGGGAGCGCCGGGCGAGGGGGCGTATGGGGAACGGCCCCCCATATTGCGGCGGTTCCTACCCACCCCCGCGCGAAGAACGGCCCCGGGGCAGGTCGGCAGGGGTCCGGGGGTACGGCCCCCGTCCCGGCGCCGGCCGGGACGGGGGCCGTACCGCGTGCGGGGCCGGGCGGGCACGGGGCCGGATCGTCCGGGCGGCAGCGGCGGTTGCGGGGGTGGCCGGGGGCGGGGGCCCGGCACAATCTGGGTGCCGCGCACGGATGCCCCGCGCGGCCGCGGTGCCGATGCTCGGTGTCACCGGCGAGAGCCGGCACAACCGAGGAGGAGAGCCCATGAGGGACCCGGTGCGGGTGAGCGTCATTGCTCTGGACCCGGTGCTGGAGGCAGGCACCCGGAGCGCCCTGGACGGCAGTCCGGAGGTGCGGCTGGCCGTCGGGGAGCAGCGGCCGGACGTGACCGTGGTCGTGGTCGACCGGGTGGCCGACCCCGTGCTGGACCTGGTGCGCCGCACCCGGGCCGCCGAGCACCGTCCGGAGGTCGTCCTCGTGGCCACCGAACTGGGCCCGGTGGAGGCGCTGCACGCCATCGCCACGGGCGCCCGGGGCCTGCTGCGCCGCCGCGAGACCAACGGCCCGCGGCTGGCCCACGCGGTGCTGGCCGCGGCCGGCGGGGACTGCGCGGTGCCGCCCGACCTGCTGGACGGACTCCTGGAGCACCGTGCGGAGGGCGCCGCCCCGGGCGTCGCCGACGCCTGGGGCGCGGCGGGGCTCAGCGAACGCGAACGCGCGGTGCTGCGGCTGGTCGCCGACGGCCGCGAGACCAGCGAGATAGCGGACGAACTCTGCTACTCGGTGCGGACGGTGACCACCGTCCTGCACAACGTCACCCAGCGGTTCCGGCTGAAGAACCGCGCCCACGCGGTCGCCTACGCGCTGCGGGCGGGTCTGCTGTGAGCCGCGCGACGCCGGCCGGCCGCGCGCTCGCGCACGCCTCCGCGGCATACGGCTCCGCACCGGAACGTACGCCGGTACGCGTCCATGTGCGCGCCGCCGACGACGGCCTGCGCCGGTCGTGGCATCAGCGGCTCACCGGGGCCGGCATCCCGCTCGCGGAGGGGCCGCGGCCGGATCCCGGGCTGGTGCTGCTGGCCGCCGGCCGCACCGTGGACGAGGCGGTGGATTCCTGCCCGTCTGCGGAGGGCCGGGACCGGGACCGCCGACGGGTCCTGGTGGCAGCCCAGTTGGTCTCCCCCGACAGTGTGCTGCGGGCCGTGCGGGCGGGCGCCCGGACCATCCTGCGGACCGCCGACGCCACTCCGGCGCAGCTGGTGGCCGCCGTGCACTCCGCGCACCACGGCGACGGCCGGCTGCCCTACGGGGTGCTGGTGCGTCTGCTGGGCACCGCGCACCAGCCCTGCCCCGGCCCCGTGGCGCCGGCCCCCGACGCCGCGCGTACGCCGCAGGCGGCGGCTCCGCTCACCCCGCGCCAGACGGCGGTGCTCACCCTGGTCGCCGAGGGCCACGGCAACGCGGTGATCGCCCGCGCCCTGTCCTGCTCGGAGCACACCGTCAAGAACGTCATCTACGAACTGATGGCCCGGCTCCAGGTGCGCAACCGGGCCCACGCGGTGGCACGCGCGGTGCGGGCCGGTCTGATCT
>NZ_JBAGJZ010000094.1:0-6483 GCF_037034285.1 Streptomyces tyrfis
TGGCCGCCCCCGCCGGCGCCCGGGCCCGGCCCCGGGCGCCGGCGGGGACGCGTCAGAGCCGGCCCTGCGTCGCCGCGGCCGCCGCGCCGACCAGCCCCGCGTCGGCTCCCATCACCGCGGGCGCGACCGTGAGCCGCCGCACGAAGGAGAGCGTGGCGTACCGGCGCAGGGCCCGGCGCAGCGGATCGAAGAGGATGTCGCCCGCCCCGGCCACTCCCCCGCCGATCACCACGATGTCGATCTCGACGAGGGCCGCGGTGGCGGCGATGCCCGCCGCCAGGGCCTGCGCGGCCCGCTCGTAGGAGGCGAGGGCGACGCGGTCCCCAGCGTGTGCGGCGGCGGCCACGGCGGCGGCCGAGGCGTCGCCGTCCGGGCCCGGCCGCCAGCCGTTCGCCCACGCCCGCCGGGCGATGTTCGGTCCGCTGGCGATGCGTTCGACGCAGCCGTACGAGCCGCAGGGACATCGGTCGCCGTCCAGCTGCACGCTGACATGACCGATGTGGCCGGCGTTGCCCGTGGGGCCGGTGTGGAGCTTCCCGCCGAGCACCAGTCCCCCGCCGACGCCGGTCGACACCACCATGCACAGACCGTTGTCGTGCCCCCGGGCCGCGCCCAGCCAGTGTTCCGCCGCCGTCATCGCGACCCCGTCGCCGACCAGGGCGACCGGCAGTCCGCCGACCGCCGCGCCGACCCGTTCCACCAGCGGGAAGTCGCGCCAGCCGGGGACGTTGACGGGGCTGACCGTGCCGGCGGAGGCGTCCACCGGGCCCGCGCTGCCGATGCCGACGGCCGTCGCCCGCGGCCACAGCGGCGAGCCGGAGAGCTCGGCCAGGACCTCCGCCACCGCCGCCATGACCGTCTCGGCGCCCTCCCGGGCGGGCGTCGGCCGCCGGGCCCGTACGAGGAGTGCGCCGCCGCCGTCCACCAGCGCGCCCGCGATCTTGGTACCGCCGATGTCCAGCGCGGCGACGAGGTCGGATTGCATCGGTGCGGCTCCGGGTTCGGGAGTGCTCGGAAAAGAGCGGGGACCTGCGGGGTTCGGAGAACAGTCCGTCCAGTCTCCCCGCAGTTGACAACGTTGTCCAGGCTCTATGCTCATCGGCACACCGTCCGGTCCGCCCCGCCTCCGTCCGCGGGCCCGGACCCCGCACCCGACGAAGGACAGCGCACCGTGGCCGAGACCGCCCGTCACCCCGAGCCCCGTTACGGCAACCGGCCGACCATGAAGGACGTGGCCGCGCGCGCCGGAGTCGGCCTCAAGACGGTCTCCCGGGTGGTCAACGGCGAACCGGGGGTGACCCCGGACACCGAACGCCGGGTCCAGGAGGCCATCGAGGCGCTCGGCTTCCGCCGCAACGACAGCGCCAGGGTGCTGCGCAAGGGCCGCACCGCCTCCATCGGCCTGGTCCTGGAGGACCTCGCGGACCCGTTCTACGGGCCGCTGAGCCGCGCGGTCGAGGAGGTCGCCCGCGCCCACGGCGCCCTCCTCATCAACGGGTCGAGCGCCGAGGACCCGGACCGCGAGCAGGAGTTGGTGCTCGCGCTGTGCGCGCGGCGGGTGGACGGCCTGATCGTGATCCCGGCCGGCGACGACCACCGTTACCTGGAACCGGAGATAAAGGCGGGCGTCGCCACCGTCTTCGTCGACCGGCCGGCCGGCCGCATCGACGCCGACATGGTCCTGTCCGACAATTTCGGCGGGGCGCGGGAGGGCGCCGCCCATCTCATCGCGCACGGCCACCGCCGGATCGGCTTCATCGGCGACCAGCCGCGCATCCACACCGCCACCGAGCGGCTGCGCGGCTATCACGCGGCCATGACGGACGCCGGCATCGCCGTCGACGGCTCCTGGGTCTCGCTCGGTTCCACCGAACCGGAGCGGGTGCGGGCCGCCGCGGAGCGGATGCTGTCCGGCCCCGAGCCGGTCACCGCGCTCTTCGCGGGCAACAACCGCGTGACGGTGACGGCCGTCCGCGTCCTCGCGGAACGGGAACGCCGCGTCGCCCTGGTCGGCTTCGACGACATCGAGCTGGCCGACCTGCTCGGCATCACCGTCATCTCCCAGGACGCCGCCGCCGTCGGCCGCACGGCCGCCGAGCACCTCTTCCGGCGTCTGGACGGCGCGGACCACGCCCCGGCCCGGGTGAAGCTGCCCACCAGCCTCGTCCCGCGCGGCTCGGGCGAGCTGCCGCCCGCCTGAGGCCGAGGGGCGTTCAGGCGCCGCCGAGGCGTTCGCGTACGACCGTCATCGACGGCGGCAGCCGGTCCGTGCCGATGGCGACGGTGTGCTCCGGCACCCGGATCGTACGCAGGGAGAGCACCCGGGCCAGGCCGCCGACGTCGATGTGCGGCTGCGGGGTCTCGATGGTGAGCGACCGCAGGTGGGGGAAGTGGTGCAGCCAGCCCCAGGTCCCTCCCATGCCGCCGTCCACCCAGAGGTGGGTCAGCCGGCCCGTGCGGACCGAGTTGACGAAATCGACGGGGGCGAACTCCCCCGACACCTTGATGCGGGAGCGCCCGCCGAAGCTGTGGAGGGCCTGGAGCTCCCGCGCGTTGGACACCGGGAAGTAGAGGGTGTCGTCGCCGATGTGGGCGATGACCTCCGTGCCGTAGAGCTCGGTGTCGAATCGGCTCCAGGCCCGCACGAGTTCCGCGCGCACCCGCGGGTCCGGGTGCTGCCGGTACTGGGCGAGCACGGCGACGGCGGCGTCGGTCGCGATGCGGGTGGCGGCCAGGACGGTGAAGTACGCCTCGTCCGCGATCCGCCGGGCCTCGGATCCCGCATCGGCCTCGCCGGCCGGCGCGTCCCGGGGGCCGGGCAGCAGGTCGAGCACGACCGGGCCGACCTCGGTGAGCGCGCGGGCCTGGTCGGCCGAGCGCGGCGGGATCAGGGCGGCCGCGCGCTGCTGCACCTCCGCGCGGACCGCCGGGTCCAGCTCGGTCGCGTGCTCCAGGCAGGCGGCGGCGAGCAGGTGCAGTCTGTTCATGCCGTGCCCGGAGACGTCGTCCCGTCTGATGAGCCCGGTGAGGAGCCTCGTCCGTTCCGTGGGCCGGGCGTGGGCGACGGCCATCCTGATGACGTCCTCCCACTGGTCCAGGTGGGCGTTGGCGATGAGGAAGTCGAAGTCCAGCCCCTCCACCGCCGCCTTCGCGCCGAGGTAGTCCTGGAAGGTGCGGTGGATGAAGTCCATCGAGTCCGCGCTCGGCTCGCGCAGCAGTCCGCTGCGGATCAGGAGGTAGCGGTAGACCTCCTCCGCCGTGCCCTGCTCGGCGACCTTCGGCATCATCGGCAACGCCTGTCCCAGAAGGTCGACCGCGTCGCTGCGGTCCATCTCGGAACGGCCGTTGCGGATCATCCAGTAGGCGAGCCGCTGGATGAGCTGGATGTGGTGCGCCTCGCTGATGTGCATCGAGCCCGACTTGTAGACGCCCCGTTCGCGGTCGCGTCTGAACAGCAGCATGGACAGCGCCGCGTCGTAGATCTCCTTGCGCCCCTCGGGCAGATAGCCGCGGCGGTCCTGGTGCAGTGCGCAGATCAGCCCGCACATCAGCGGGTTGGTGGCCAGTCGGCCCAGGTCCTGTTTGGCGCGGACGGCCCGCAGGAGTTCGTTGGCGTACTGGTCGCTGATGCCTGCCGCCCGGTGCCACCGGTCCACGAAGTCGGCGATGTTGTCCCGGCTCATCGGCGCGAGGTCCAGTTCGGCGAAATCCTCGTCCACCAGCCAGTGTTCGCGCACCGCGGACGGCCTGGAGGTCACCAGCCACCGATTGGCCGGATACACGCTGATGAGCTCCTGGAGCCAGCTGCGGACGTCGTTGCGGTCGTCCTCGGGGATCTCGTCGATGCCGTCGATGAGCATCAGCCCGCGCCCCGCCGCGAGCACCCGGTCGAACCATCCGGGGGGCTGGAGGCCGGCGATGGGGCAGTCCACCGCCGAGAGGAACTCGTGCGGCGCCGGAAGCGCGGCGCCGCCCCGGGTCAGGGTCCGCAGCGGAAGCACGAACGGCACCAGTCCGTAGAGGTACAGGAGGTGCTCGTCCAGCGCTCTGCGGGCGGTGGAGACGGCGAGCCACTGGACCAGCGTGGTCTTCCCGGAGCCGGCCACCCCGCGCAGGAGTACGCGGTCGCGGCCCGCCAGCACGTGGTCGGCCGGGAGCAGCGCCGGACCGGTTTCGGCCGCGTCGCCCGCCGCGTCCAGGCTCAGATAGGCCGCGTCGAGTCGCCAGGTCTCCGGCGCTCCGGAGAGATCGAGGCCGAAGATGCTCAGCTTGCCGTGCTTGGCCGCGATGTATCCGGCGTAGCGGTCCTCGAAGGGGCCGTCGGCCGGGGAGGGCGCGCGGGCGATCAACGCGTCGATCTTCAGCGCGAGTTCCTCGATGGAGCGGCTCTGCTCCACCAGGGTGCGCGGTACGAAGGCCGACCGCTGGGTGAAGAAGTTCAGGATGTGCAGGCACGCGGTGTCCAGCACGCTCGCGTGCAGGGCGACCGCGTCGTTCGAGAGTCCGAGCGTGGCCGTCCTGCTCTGGGACCGCAGCCGCCGGGCGAGCCCGAGGTGGCCCAGCTTCACCGCCTGCACGTCGTCCATGTCGAGTGTCCCCATGACCCGTAGGGAGTCGGCGACCGCGTTGGCGACGGCCCGCTTCTCGAAGGTCGGCAGGACGTCCTCGACGCCCGTCGACTGCGCGGCGCGTCTGACCAGTTCCTCCGCGATCGTGTGCAGGTCCTTGTCCGAGATCGTGCGCTTCTCGCCGCGGAAGGAGACGAGCGCGGACACCCGGACGGGCTTGTCGACCAGCTCGGCCCCGGCTCCGTCGGGCAGGAAGAGCTTCTTGATCAGCGGAATCACGATGCTCGACGCGAGACGCGCTCCGATGACGGCCGGTTCCATCTGGTCTCCGAGAGGTGCTCACGGCACCGTCGGCCGTAGTCGGCCCAGCGTAGGACACGGCCCGTCGGCGCATCCCGGGTTTCGGCCAACGCCCCCTCCCCGCAGGGACGTCGGCCGCCGGGCGCCGGTCCGACGCCCTCCCGCCCGGGTTCGCGGCCCGGGCGGGAGGCGTCTCACCCGGACGCCACCGTGAGCCCGGCCCGGCGCGGCGTCGCGAAACCGTCGAGGTCCGCGCGCGTGAGTCCGGTCAGCCGGGCCACCTCCGCGGTGTCCAGGGCGCCGCAGTCGATGCCGCGCAGCAGGTATCCGCTGAGCGCCTTGGCGGTGGCGGGTTCGTCCATGACGTCGCCGCCGGCCTTGGCGACGTACGCGGCGAGCCGGGCGGCGGCCTGTTCCATACCCTCGCGGTAGAAGGCGTAGACGGCCGCGTACCGGGTCGGCAGGTGGCCCGGGTGCATGTCCCAGCCCTGGTAGTAGGCGCGGGCCAGGGCGCGGCGGGTGAGGCCGTGGTGGAGCCGCCACGCCTCGTGGACCCGGTCGGTGGGGCCGACCGGGAGGACGTTGGTGGAGCCGTCGCAGACCCGTACGCCGGTGCCGGCGGCGGCGACCTGCATGACGGCCTTGGCGTGGTCGGCGGCCGGGTGGTCGCTCGCCTGGTACGCGGCGCTGACGCCGACGCAGGCGCTGTAGTCGAAGGTGCCGTAGTGCAGTCCGGTGGCCCGGCCCCGGGCGGCGTCGATCATGCGGGCGACGGCGGCGGTGCCGTCGGCGGCGAGGATGGACTGGCTGGTCTCGATCTGGATCTCGAAGCCGAGCCGCCCGGCCGGCAGCCCGTGCGTCTCCTCGAACGCCTCGAGGAGACGCACGAAGGCGGCGACCTGTTCGGGGTACGTCACCTTGGGAAGGGTGAGGACCAGCCCGTCGGGGAGGCCGCCCGCCCGCATCAGGCCGGTGAGGAAGACGTCCGTGGTGCGGATGGCGCGGTCCCGCACGGCGGCCTCCATGCACTTCGTCCGGATGCCCATGTAGGGCGCCGCCGTGCCGTTCGCGTACGCCTCCGCGACGAGCCGGGCGGCTCGGGCGGCGGTCTCGTCCTCCTCGGCGTCGGGGCGGAGCCCGTAGCCGTCCTCGAAGTCGATGCGCAGGTCCTCGACGGGTTCGCGTTCCAGCTTGGCGCGGACCCGGTCGTGGACCGGTGCGGCGAGCGCGTCCGGGATGCCGAGGACGGCGGCGAACGACGCCGCGTCGGGGGCGTGCTCGTCGAGGGCCGCGAGCGCCCGATCGCCCCAGGAGCGGATCGTGCCGGAGGTGAAGGCGTCGCCCGGGACGTAGACCGTGTGGACCGGCTGGCGCGTCCCCGGGTCCCCCGGGTAGCGGCGGGCGAGTTCGGCGTCGACGGCGGCGAGGGAGGAGCCGATCTCCTCACCCACCGCATCCGCGAGGCTCGTCGCCACCTGCTCCTGCTGACCCATCTGCAACACCCTCCACCGTCACATGGTTTCCGCTGCACGGAATCGATGATCCGCATAGTGAAGCTATAAGGCCATCGATTCCGCGTCAACGGTGATCGGAAACGGTCCGGGGCCGTGTGGGG
>NZ_JBAGJZ010000095.1:0-5907 GCF_037034285.1 Streptomyces tyrfis
GGGACGACGCGGACGACGGAGCCGGGGGTCCGGCGGGGGACGGTGCGGGGACGGACATGATGACGGTGCTCCTCGCGGTGTCGATGCGTGTGCGTACCCCTCCCGGCGACGCTCGCCGGTCGCGGCACTCGATGGGTTCAGACGGTGCTCCGGTACGGCGGCATGAAGCGCATCCGCGGCATCTGGTCGGCGAGGACTCCCCCGTCGACGACGATCCGCGCCCCGGTGAGATAGGCCCCGGCGTCCGAGGCCAGCAGCAGCAGCGCGCCCACGCACTCGTCGGGCCGCGCGTACCGGCCGAGCGGGATGCGCTCGCGATAGGCGGCCTCGAACGCCTCCCGGTCGAAGGGGAATTCGCCGTCGATGGGGGTCTCGACCATGCCGGGGGCCAGGGTGTTGGCGGTGATGCCGTGCGGGGCGAGTTCCACCGCCAGGGTCTCGGTGAGCAGCTGCGCGGCGGCCTTGGAGGCGTTGTAGTGGGCCAGGCCCGCCTCCGCCACCAGGGCGTTCTTCGAGGTGACGGTGATGATGCGGCCCGGGACGGAGTCCGCCGTCATGTGTTCGGCGACGCGCCGGCTGAGGAAGAAGACGGCGTCGGCGTTGACCCGCATGACGCGCGACCAGCTCGCGGGCGTGATCTCGTTGAAGCGCTCCAGCGCCGCCGTGCCCGCGTTGTTGACGAGGATGTGCAGCGGTCCGGCCTCGGCGCGCACGGTGTCGGCGAAACCGGAGAGCGCCTCGACGTCCGCGAGGTCCTGCCCGTACACGCGGACGCGCCGGCCGAGCGCCTCGACGGCCGCGGCGGTCTCCTCGGCGCCCTCGGCGCCCGGCAGGTCGACGAGGACCAGGTCGGCGCCCGCCTCGGCGAGCCCGACGGCGAAGGCCCGGCCCAGGCCCCGGGCGGCCCCGGTGACGACCGCGGTGCGCCCGGTCAGGTCGAAGCGGTCGACGGGGCGGGGCGGGACGGCTGCGGTCATGGCGGGTCCTCCAGGCAAAGCGGTACGAAGAGGGAGGGCCGCCGCACGGGACACGGGGTGTGCGCGGCGGCCCGGCTGCCGGCGCGGCGCGGGGCGGGGGGGTGCCCGGGCGCCGCGCCGGCAGGTTCACGGGGAACGGCCGGTCAGCCGTTCAGTCCCAGCAGGTCCAGCGACGGGCGGTGGATGATCTCCTCCACCTTGTCCGCGTCGAGCGGCGGCAGCCCGGGGATCCCGGGGATGCGGGCGATCTCCCGCAGCCCCTTCACCGAGTCGTCGACCGTCGTGAACGGGTAGTCGCTGCCGAACATCAGCTTGTCGAAGACCCCGTAGTCCTGGACCAGCCGGAGGCTGTGCCAGAGCTGGAAGGGCCGGTAGTGCAGGGCGCTGATGTCCGCGTACACGTGCGGGTGCTTGCGGATGACCGCGATGCACTCGCCCTCGAAGGGGTGGCCGAGGTGGGCGAGGACCATCCGCAGCTCTGGGTGGCGGATGGCGACCGCGTCCAGGTGCCGGGGCATCGCCCACTCCAGGGGCGCCGTCGACACGAAGGTCGTGCCGGTGTGCACCAGGAGCGGCAGTCCGTGCCGTTCGGCGTAGCCGTACAGCTCGTCGTACTCCTCCGCGGCCGGGTCGAAGCCCGCGTACATCGGCATCAGCTTGATGCCGCGCAGGCCCAGTTCCTGGTGGCCGTACCGGAGTTCGTCCTGCCAGCCGGGCTGGGTGGGGTCGAGCGAGAGATAGCCGATGAGCCGGTCCGGGTGCTGTCCGGCGTACGCGGCCACGGCGGCGTCGTCGACCCACAGTCCGCTGCGCCGCGCCTTGCCGCCGACCACGATCGTGCGGGTGCCCTCGGGGGCGGTGGCGGCGTACTCCTCCCAGGTCACCGTCAGGTCGACCTCGCCCGCGTGGGCGCGCGCGGAGTCCGACTTGAACGGGTCGGTGAAGTCGTGGCTGTGCCGGAAGAGGTGGGAGTGGACGTCGACGATCATGTCCGGTTCCGCTTCTCCCAGCCGTCCGCGAACATGTTCCAGAAGCGGTGGCTGGGCGGGTGCTCCTCGAAGACCTCGTCGACGAGTTCGACGCCGAGCCCCGGAGCGGTCGGCAGGCCGACGTGGCCGTCGGCGATCGGGAGGGTGCCCTTGAGCGCGTCGAAGACGTAGTCCTCCAGGAGTCCGTCGAAGGTCTCGAGGATCTTGAAGTTGGGGATGCCGAGCGTCGCGTGCACCGAGACGGTGGTGCAGAGCGGCGAGTTGGAGTTGTGCGGGGCCACCAGCATGCCGTGGGTGTCGGCGATCGCGGCCAGCTTGCGGACCTCGGTCAGGCCGCCGGCCATCGAGAGGTCGGGCTGGATGATGTCGACCGCGTTCGTGGCGAACAGCTGCTTGTACTCGTAGCGGTTGTGGAAGTGCTCGCCGCCGGAGATCGGGAACGCGGCGCGCTGCCGCAGCTCCGCGTAGCGCTCGATGTGGGTCCAGGGCATCGGCTCCTCGAACCAGCCGATGTCGAACGGCTCCAGCTCGCGCACCAGGCGGGCGGCGGTCGGCATGGCGAACCGGGCGTGGCCCTCGATGAACAGGTCGACGTCCGGTCCGATCGCCTCGCGGACCGCGGCCACCAGGTCGACGGAGCGGCGCAGTTCGGCGCGCTCCAGCTCGTGCAGTCCGGGGCCGAACGGGTCGAACTTCAGGGCGGTGAAGCCCTTGGCCACGGTCTCCTTCGCCTTGGCGGCGAAGACCTCGGGCTCGCGTTCGCCGGTGTACCAGCCGTTGGCGTAGACCCGGACGCGGTCGCGGCAGGCGCCGCCGGTGAGGCGGTAGGCGGGCACCCCGAGCGCCTTGCCCATCAGGTCGTACATGGCCTGGTCGAGGCCGGACAGGGCGATGCCGCCCATGTCGCCGCCGCGCAGGAAGTCGCCCTGGTAGACGCGGAGCCACAGCTCCTCGACGTCGAAGGGGTCGGCGCCGATGAGATGCCGCTGGGCGATCGACTCGGTGAGGGCGCAGACCTCGCGGACCCGATAGGGGTGGGTGATCTCGCCGATGCCGGACAGGCCCTCGTCGGTGTGGACCCGGACATAGCCGAAGTCCCGCCAGGAGGTGCCGAGCATCAGGGTCTCGACGCGGCTGATCCGTCCGGCGGGGCCGGCCGGGCGGCTGCTGTTGACGGTGAGCATCAGCGGGTCGCCCCGCCCATGGTGGAGGCGTTCTCCAGGTCGCGGGCGCCGCCCTCGGCGAGGACGGCCCCGACCGCGGCCTCGGTGCCCTCGATGAGACGGTCCACGTCGGCGTCGGTGTGGGCGTAGCTGATGTGGCTGCGCTTTAGGTTGAGCGGCAGCTCGAACAGGCCGTGCTCCAGGAGCCTGCGGCGGTAGCCGACGAACAGCGAGGCGTCGTTGTTCAGCAGGTCCGCGTAGGTGCGGGGGGCCTCGCCGGGCATGAAGTAGGTGACGAAGACGGAGCCGTAGCCGGTGACGACGGCCGGGACGCCGAGGCGTTCGTACAGCCCGGTCAGTTCGGCGCGGACGCGCTCGCCGAGCCGGAAGACGTGCTCGTGCACGGGCTCCTCGCGGAGCTTGCGCAGGGTGGCGAGGGCGGCGGCGACGACGGACGGGTGGCCGTTGTACGTGCCGGCGAAGAAGGCGGGGGCGCCGGGGATGGTGGAGAAGAGGTCCATCAGGTCGGCGCGGCCGCCGATCGCGCCGACGGGGGCGCCGTTGGCGATGGCCTTGCCGAGGGTGGTGAGGTCGGGGGTGACGCCGGAGATCTTCTGCCAGCCGCCGATGTCGTGGCGGAAGCCGGTGATGACCTCGTCGAAGATCAGGACGCTGCCCGCCTTGGCGGTCTCCTCGCGCAGCGTGGTGAGGAACTCCTGGTACGGCAGGAGCGCGCCGACGTTGTGCGGGACGGGTTCGACGATCACGGCGGCGATGTCGGAGCCGTGCTCGGCGAAGGCGCGGCGGACGGCCTCGCTGTCGTTGAACGGCAGGACGAGGGTGGCGTCCAGGACCTCGGGCAGGATGCCGGTGGAGATCGGGTCGGGTCCGCCGACCTTGTCCGGGGCGGAGATGACGTTGAGGCTGACGGAGTCGTGCCAGCCGTGGTAGCAGCCCTGGAACTTGACGACCAGGCGGCGGCCGGTGGCGGCGCGGGAGACGCGCAGCGCGTGGAAGGTGGCCTCGCTGCCGGTGCTGGTGAGCAGCACCTTCTCGATCGACGGGATCAGCTCGGCGAGCTGTTCGGCGAGGAGGATCTCGCCCTCGGTGACGCCGACGCCCATGTGGCCGAGGGTGGTGCCGGCCTCGGCGGTGGCGCGGGCCACGTCGGGGTCGTTGTGGCCCAGCAGCGGCGGGCCGAACGCCGAGTGGAAGTCGGTGTACTCGCGTCCGTCGGCGGTGCGGAAGCGTGCGCCGTCGGTGCCGGTGACGACGAGATCGGTCAGTCCCGGAACGCTCCGCTGACCGCTGTTCACGCCGCCGGGTACGACCCGGCGGGCGCGCTCGGCGAGTCGGGCTCCGGATGCGTTGCCGGCCGGGCCTGAACTCATATCGCTTGCTCCTTGCGTCGAGAGTCGTCGGTTGTCGCGGGCCCTGCCCGGCCCGTGAGTCCCTGGCGCCATCCGCCCGGCAGTCGCCGCAGGAAGAGGGGTGAATCCGTGGTGCGTGGTGGTGCGTCTCGCGTTTTCCGAACACTGTTCTGTAGAGCAGAACAGTTCCTGGATAGTACGTGCGCCTCCGGGGGCGGTCAACCCCCTTTCGGCCACGAGATCGCCCGTTCTCGGCCGTTCTTCGGGGAGAGGGCAGCAGAAACCCCCTGTCGAGGCACTAAACTGTTCTGCTATGACGAACAGCGCTGCCACAGAAGAACCGAAGTACTGGGTCAAGAGCGTGGCCCGGGCAGCGGACATCCTCGAAGCGCTCGCCGCCCCCGCGCAGGGCAACGGCCTGAGCGTCACGGAGGTCGGCCAGGCCTGCTCGATCTCCAAGAGCGCCGCCTTCGGCATGCTCCAGACCCTCCGCGCCTACGGCCTCGTCTCCGACGACGGCGAGGGCATGAACCGCCGCTACCGGCTCGGGATGAGCCTGGCCCGGCTCGGCGACCGGGCCCGCTCCCAGGTCTCGCTGCGCGGGGTGGCCCGCCCGGTGCTGAGCGAACTCACCCGGGCCACCGGGATGGCGTCCCGGCTCGCGATCCCCGAGGACGGCCACGCGGTCGTGGTGGACCAGGTCGAGCTCGACCAGCGGGTCCGTCTCGACCTGCGGATGGGCCAGCGCGAGCTGCCGCACTGCACGGGCCTGGGCAAGGCGCTGCTGTCCGCGGTGCCGCCGAGCGAGGCCGCCTCGGTCGTCGAGCGGTTCGGCCTGCCCCGGCGCACCTCCCGGACCATCACCGACCCCGCCACCTTCCTGTCGCACCTGCGCGACATCGCCCGGGTCGGTTACGCCCTGGACGACGAGGAGGACGCGGAGGGCATCATCTGCATCGGCGCGCCGGTCTTCGACGACCGCTCGGTGTGCGCCGGGGCCGTCTCGATCACCGGTCTCAAGCTCGGCCTGCCGGCCTGGCGCTACCAGGAACTGGGCGGCCAGGTACGGGACGCGGCCCGCAGGATCAGCCTCTCGCTGGGCTGGGTCGACGACGCGGAGGACGGCGCCTCCGGCTCCGGTGCGACGGATCCGGGCGAGTTCAGGTCTTGACCGATCGACGTGACGCGTCGTAGGTTCCCTGCCAACCGCGACGACATTCCCCCGTCACTCGTGGTTCATCCTCTCTGGTCCGTTTCCGCCGCCTGCCCATCGCGCCGGATCCTTCAAGGGCCTTGACCTTCTTTCAGCCATCCGCCCTTCGGCAGTCCACCGCAGGAACGCTCCCTCACTCCCGGCACTTCTCGGAAGGCGAAGTCCGCATGAGCGTTCCGCACCACCCCACCCCCG
>NZ_JBAGJZ010000096.1:0-5677 GCF_037034285.1 Streptomyces tyrfis
GGGCCGGGGCCGCCCCCGGCCCCCCCCCGGTGTTCCTGCCCGGCTGGTGCTGTGACCGCATAGGTTCGCCGGGTTGGTCGTCGTGGCGGTTGGATGTGCGGTGCCGTCCGAATCCTCAACACCGCAGCCTGACCAACGGCGAACTTACACAGCCACAGCGCATCATCGGTCCGCTCGTGGCCAACCGCGGACGACCGAAGCGTTGTGAAGACGATCTCGGCCAGGCAGACCCGGAGCCCCGAACGGCGTCGGAGGAGAATGACTCAGGAGGCGGACGGCTCGATCTCCCCCGCGAAGACGATGACCTGGTCGATGAGGCTCCGCCGCAGATGGACGATGTCCGTTCCCGCCAGGCGGGGGCCTCCATCCGGCGTCGTGAAGACCCACTGGTACCGGGCCCACTCGTCCGGCATGTCCACCGCCGAACAGCGCACCATCGTGCCGGTCCCCGCAGGGTGGCGCCGGATGTCCAGCACGAACCGCTCGACCGCCTCGATCCCGTCACTGCGGCCCAACGGTCCCCAGAAGACCACGTCCGAGGTCAGGGCCTGGGAGAGCAGCGCAGTCACATAGCTGTCGTCCGAGGCGTTGAACGCGGAGATGAACGTGTCGATCGCGGACCGCGCGGTCTCTTCCTGCATGCACCAGTAATACCACTCGCCTCGCGGACCGTGCTCGTCCCGTGAGCCGTCTCCCGACCACGGTGAACCATCCCGGTCACACCCCTAGATCCAGGTGTCCAGCCACATCCGTTCGCGCCAGGCGTCGTCCGGGATCGGGGTGCCCGTGTAGATCGGCCAGAAGTAGATGAAGCCTCGCGCACTGCGGCGTACACGGCCCCGACCAGCGGTTTTCCCGCCGGGCGGGGCCGCGTGGGGCCTACTGGGCCGTCTCTGGGCCGTGATCATGGTCCCGGGAGGCCCTGTAGACGGCTTCGACGGCCTTCCGGGTGCGCCCCTCGCTGCTGGGCATCAGATGGGTGTACGTGCGCAGCGTGAAGCCGGGATCGGCGTGGCCGAGGTACTGGCTCAAGGCCCGGATGTTCTCCCCCGCGTCCAGGAGCACGGACGCGTAGAAGTGCCTCAGCGCGTGCATCCCGTGATCGGGAGCGGACGCGTACCGCTCTCCTTCCTCGGGCTCGGGGATGATGCCGACGGCCGCGAGGGCGGGCTTCCACATGAAGTCGTTGAAGTAGCTCACCCTGACGTGACTGCCGGCAGACCCGGCGAAGAGGAGCGACTTCGTCACGGGCGGCCCGTCCGGTGTCCGCCACGGCAGCGTGACCTTGATGGGCGGGTGCTTCTCCGAGTGCGCCTTGAGAGCGTCGGCCACGGCCGCGGGCAGCGGGACGTCTCGAACCTTCCCGCCCTTCGGGAGTGCGAAGACGAACTTCCCACGGATGCGCTTGAGCTGGTGCCCGACGGCGAGCCAGCCACCCTCGAAGTCCAGCTCGTCCTCGGAGAGCCCGAACACCTCGCCCTGTCGGAGACCGCACCCGCTCGCCACGTCCACGGTCGCCCGCAGATGCTCGGGCAGGGCGGCCCGCACACCGAAGACCTGGTGTGCCGTCCATGGAATGACTCGGGTGTGGCTCGGCTTGGGCACCTGAACCGACTTCGCCTTGCAGGGGTTCTTACTGATCAGTCCGTCGTCCAGGGCCGCACTGAACGCGGCCGAGACGGTGCCGAACACGATCCGGCGATGCGAGGCGGCAGGCACGGCGGACTCCAATTCTCCCAGCCATGTGCGGATGTGCCCCGGCTGGAAGGACGGGAGCGGCCGGGTGCCGATGTACGGGTAGGCGTGCAGCCTCAGCCGCCGCTCGGCGGCCTCACGGCTGTTCACTTCCGTGGTGTGCGTGGCGACCCACTTCTCCGCGAACTGGCGGAAGGTGATTCGGCCGGCGCGCGGGTCGACGTACTGGCCGCGCGCCATGTCGGCCGCCGTCTCGTTCAACCACTGCTCGGCAAGACGCTTCTGTTTGTCGGGGAAGCTCTTGGACTTCTCGGTGCCGTCGGGGCCGACGTAGCGGGCGCGGTAGCGGAGTCCGGTGCCGTAGCGGTCGGTCTTGGCGCGGCGGGGCTTGCCGTCGGGGGCGGTCTCGGTCTTGTACCAGCGGTCTTGGATGTGGCCAGCCATGAAGGGCTGTCGTCCTTTCCAGTGCACGGGAAAGCCCGTGACGCTCGTCGAGGAGCGTCACGGGCTTGGGCGGGACTGTGTCAGGCGACCTCGTCGAGGTCGCTTTGCTGGGCGACCCACTCGCGGACGGCTACGGGGTCGTAGCGGACGTGGCGCCCGACGCGGAATCCGGGCGGGCCGGTGCGCCGCTTGCGCCAGTGGTAGACGGTTTCGATCGGCACGCAGAACATCGCGGCGATGTCTTCGGGTGTGAGGTAGCGGTCGGGGAGTTTGAGCATTGCGGGGCGGGCCATGGCGCGACTCCTTGGCTCAGGCTCGGCCTTACAGGTGCGGTTACATCGGTTACATCGGTTACACCGCAGGTCAGGGCCGTGTTTTCTGTAACCGATGGGTGGGGTGTAACCGATGGCGTGCGGTTACAGGCGCTCGGGGCGCGGGGCCGTGTAACCGGGGGTGTATCGGTTACACGGCCCTGATCGGTTACAGCGTCGCCGCAGGTCAGGACGGCAATGTGGCGGGTGTAACCGATGTAACCGATGTTTCCGGAGGGGCCGGGCAGTACCGGTTCCAGGCGTCGGTCAGGTCGTCTCGGTGGTAGCCCTTGACGACCTGGCCCCCGATGCGCAGAGCGCGGGGCGAGATGGGCTTGTTCTTGGCGGTGACGTACTCCTTGAGCATTTTGGAGAGGGCGCGGGCGGTGAGGGGCTGGCCATCGAGGTCGCCCCAGGGGGATTCCTCCATGGCGTTGAGCATGTGGAGCATCTCGACGGTGGAGAGCGTGTCGGTGCCGGGGAAGACGTGGTCGCGGAGGTCGGTGAGGAGCTTGACGCCGAGGGAGGCACGGTCGTCTTCCGCGACGGCGGTGACGAGGTCGACGCATGCGGCACGGGCCCGCCGGGGCCAGTCGCCCCCGGCCGCGTCGGCTACGGCAAGGAGGGGTTCCCAGACGTCGGCGGGGCGGTCGGTGATGCCGTCGGGCATCTCCGGCCACGCCCCCTCGACCTGGTCGCGGACCTGGGCGGCCCACGCGGCGAGCCGGTCACGCAGGGCGTGGCCCTGCGGTTCGTGGATGCGGGCGCGGAAGGGTTCGACGGTCTCGGTCCTGGCCCGGCGGCGCATGCGGATGATGACGGAGCGGGCCAGGATCGTGTCGGGCAGCGATCCGAGTCCGCCCATGGCGACGGCGCAGTACGAGGGGAACGCGACGACGGTCTGCGCGCCACCGTCCCCGACGCACCGGTAGGAGACACCGGACCGGCGGTGACCAGCGTTCAGCAGGCCCCGCAGGTCCTCGTTGTCCTTGGCCTTGGGGCCGAAGACGGTGTCGATCTCGTCGAAGAGGATCGTCGGCCGCCCCGTCGTGTCGGCCACCGCGCGGAAGAGCGCGGCGGGAGACGCGTTCACGGCGTGCATGGGATGCGGCACGAGCGTGCTGATGACTTCAAGGGCCCTGGTCTTGCCGCTGCCCGGTTCGGGGCTCAGGAAGGCCATGCGCGGGGTGGAGTCGAAGCAGTCGAGCAGGTGCGTGTGCGCGTCCCACAGGGCGACCGCGACGTAGGCGGCTTCGGTGGGGAAGGCGTTGAAGCGGCGGTGGAATGCCTCCACTTCGTCGAGCAGGGCGGCACCGTCGACGGGCGGGGTAGGCGGTGTCGCGGTCATGAGACGTTCCTTTCCTCGGTGGTGCGGAGCGGGCAGAGGTCACGGTGGCGGGTGTGGTCGTCGATCAGGGCGAGGACGCGGCGGTGGCCGGCGGCGAAGAGGTTGCGGCCGCAGTCGCAGACGCTGGTCGCGGTCGGGGTCGCGCCGCGTGGCGCGGTGATGGTGAGCCAGGCGATCGGGCGGCGCCCGTCCCCGACCTGCGGGTCAGGGCGAGGAGATGAAGGGACGGCCTGGCGGCCGACGTTCTTCGGCGCGCTACTGCCGGATGTGGCCGGGGTCGGTTCGGCGGGGCCGGGGCCGGTGGGGGTGGCGGGGAGGCTTTTCAAGGAGGGGCGGGGCCGGGTGGTCACGCTGCCTCCCGTGGCCGGCAGGTGCGGATGGACCAGTTCAGTGCGCTGCGGATCGTGGAGCGGCACTCGGCCGCAGGGAGCCCGGCCGCCTCCCCCGCCCCTTGAAAAGCCTCCTCAACCAGGTGCCGGGGGAGGTCGCCCCATGCGACGAACCGCCCTACGGCGCGGGTGCTGCGGAGGAGCTGGGCGTTGCGGTCGCCCTCGGCGGCCCCGGCGACGGCGGCCGTCTCGCGCTGCAGGGCGACGTCGGCCACCCGCCCGCCGTTCCGGGCCGCGCTGATGCGGACCGGCAGGGCGGGACGGGACTCGGGGGTCAGTGCGCCCAGCAGCCATGAGGGCAGGGGCGTGACGGGGGCGGTGTCGACGACCTCGTACGCACGCCCGTTGACGGTGCTGCCGGGGGCGACGACGTGTCCGCCCCACGCTCGGGTGTCGATCAGCGGCCCGAGCAGCCCCCGGCTGTTGGCGAGCCGGGTACTGGGCGGGGCAGTGAAGTACAAGTGGCACCCACCGCTCGCGGTCCGGGTCCGGTAGGTCGTGGGGACGAGCTGCCCGGCGCGCTCGCAGAGCGCCTCAAAGGTCCTCACGCCGCAAGGCGTGTCCCCGTTGCTGTTGGGCTTGGGCATGTCGAGGTCGATGACGACCAGCCCCGACGGGCCCGTCGCCAGGCCCACGTTGAACGCCCCGGCGGCCCACGCGGCCCGGATGCGGTCGGGGTCGGTGGTGGCCCGGTCCTCCCACTTCAGGTGACCGGTGGTGCAGGGCCCTGTGCGGGGGCAGGCGGTCTCGCCGTGGAGGGCGGGGCGCTTGGTGCCGGGGCGGAGCGGGAAGACGTGCCAGCCGCGTTCGGCCGCGTCCAGCGCGGCGCGGAGCAGCGCGGAACGGGGGTCATGGGTCATGCTGGGTATCTCCAGTTCTCTCTAGTGGCGTACTGGATGAGGGCGGCCCCGATTCATTGGCGTGAGACGGGGGCCGCCCTCGGTACGTCGAAGTCGTCAGCAGTCGCAGTTGTCGGTCTTCTGGAGGCAGTCCCAGCAGCGGGGGCAGTCGCAGCCGCACGCGCACTGGTCGTGTTCGGGACCGGCGCCGTGGCAGTAGCAGCCGGACTCACCGCATGGCATCGACTCGGACTCAGGGATGTAGGGCATCGGGGTCCTCGGCAGTTGGTGAAGTGAGAGCCGCCGGTTGGCGGCTCCTCGGCCCGTCCCCGACCGCGGAGAGCCGGGGACGGACCGGGGGGGCCGTCAGGAGGTGGGAGTGGGGTGAATGACGTGCCAGCGGTTCGGGTTCTGTTCGTCCTGGACGACCCGCACCCCTGCCCCTTCCGGGGTGTTGTCGCCGGGCTGTTGCTGTTGTTGTTGCTGGCCTTGTTGCTCGTTCTGACCTGCGGAAACAACAGCAACATCCGGGCCCTGGGCACCAGGCGAAGAGGGGCCAGGGGAGGGGAGCGGCGGGCGGTCTGGGAGGTCCCCTGTGCGGACCCCGGTGGAGACCCCCGGGCGGGCCCCTTGCCCGCGCGCCCGGACACC
>NZ_JBAGJZ010000097.1:0-4774 GCF_037034285.1 Streptomyces tyrfis
CCCCCGGCCGCACCGAGAACTGCCAGGTCGGCACCTTTCTCGCCTACGCCTCCGGGCGGGGGTGGGCGCTCATCGACCGGGAGCTGTATCTGCCGAAGTCCTGGACGGACGACCGGGAGCGGTGCCGGGCGGCCGGTGTCCCGGACGAGGTGCCGTTCGCCACGAAGATCGAGCACTTCCAGACGATGCTCCAGCGCGCCCTTGATGCGAAGCTGCCGTTCGCGTGGGTGACTGCGGACGAGGCATACGGGCAGGCCAAGCGGCTGCGGTACTGGCTGGAACAGCGCGGGGTCGCGCACGTGCTGGCGACCGAGATCAACGACACCGTCGTCACCGCCCGGGGCGCTGACATCCGTGTTGATGTGCTGGTGGCCGGTCTGCCACGACAGGCGTGGAAACGCCTGTCCGCCGGCCCGGGCGCCCACGGGCAGCGGATCGACGACTGGGCCCGGGTGCCGATCCGGATCCGGTGGGAGAACGGCTTTGGCCACTGGGTCCTGGCCCGCCGCAGCGTCAGCAGCCCCACAGACATCGCCTGCTACGTCTGCTATGGCCCGGTCAGCACCCGATTGAGGGACCTCGCCCGGGTGGCCGGAGCCCGCTGGCAGGTGGAGGAGTGTTTCCAGGCTGCGAAGAACGAGTGTGGCCTGGACCACTACCAGGTCCGCCGCTACGACGCCTGGTACCGGCACATCCCCCGCTACAGCCACTACAAACGACGAGGCCACATCCTGCAACGGTGATTGCAGTATTAGCCGAGCAGTGCGTTCATCGGGTGAGGGACGCTCAGCGGACCCACACTTCCCAGGCCCCATCGTTCCAACGGCACTGGAACTCCCTGTACAACCCCTCGTCAAGGAGGGCCTTTCCCTCCACCTGACACGTGTGGTGATTCGTGAACCCACCGACCAGGTGGAAGCCGTCGGGGTCGGTAGCGGCGGACGCAGGGCCCGCAGTCAGTGGGATGGTGACGGCTGCGGTGCCGACTACGACAGCGGCGGCGATACGGGAACGCCAGGACTTCATGTATGTCTCCTTATGGACTGAGCCGGGTCCTACGGGCCGACCATCGCCCCGAGGCGGCTTGCAGTAAGTCAGACGACACCCCCACGGCGAGAGATCAGGCACGTGTGGAGATCCGGTGAACATGGGACCGGCAGTACCGCGACCTGATCGTGCGGGCGCACAACCAGCTCGACGGCCCGATCGTCCTTGATCGCGAGTTGCGCCGAACGATTTACAGTCTCTTGGTGGAGAGCAGGTGTTCGGTGCCGTGTTCGAGGGCCTTGGCCGTCTCGGTGGAGCGGGGGAGCATGGTCTTCTCGTAGGTGCGGATGGCGTCGTCGACGGTAGCGGCGTTCGCGAGGGCGAGCGCGAGTTCGCTGGCGTCGAGCATGGCGAGGTTGACGCCGACGCCGAGCGGGGGCATGAGGTGGGCCGCGTCGCCGAGCAGGGTCACCGTTGCGTTGTGGTTCCAGGTGTGCGGGACCGGGAGGGCGAGGATCGGGCGGTCGATGTAGGGGCCGTCGTTTTCGTTGATCATCTGGCGCATGCGGGGCGACCAGTGGGCGTACTCGTCGCGTAGCACGGCTCGGATGCCGTCGGTGTCCTCGGCGGTCAGCCCGTTGGCTCTGATCCAGTCGGCCGGGACGCGTTGGATGATGTAGACGCGGATGTGGCCTCCGCTGTTGCGCTGGGCGAACAGGGCGCGTTCGCCGTCGGCTGCGTGGGCGCTGCCCGAACCGACCAGTTCGGCGATCTCGGGGTGTCGGTTCTCGACGTCGGAGAACCGTGCTTCCAGGAAGCTGACCCCGGTGTACTCGGGGACGGCGGGGGACAGGGCAGGGCGTACCCGGGAGAAGGCGCCGTCGGCGCCGATGACCAGATCGGTCTCGGTGCTCGTGCCGTCGGCGAAGTGCAGTCGCCGCGGCCCATCGGCGGGTCCGCTGATCCTGTCGAGGGCGCGACCCCAGTGCACGGTTCCCGGCTGCAAGGAGTCGAGCAGCAGGTTGCGCAGCTGGCCGCGGTCGATTTCCGGCTTGAAGAGCTCGTCGGGTGCGGGGACTTGATGGGACGTGATCGTGCCGGTCTGGTCCATCTGGCGCATTTCCTGCCCTTCGGGACGGGCGAGGGCGAAGAACTCGTCGAGCAGGCCGGCTTCGCGCAGGGCGGTCTGGCCGTTGTCGGCGTGCAGGTCGAGGGTGCCGCCCTGGTTGCGGGCGTCGGGGCCGGGGTCGCGGTCGTAGACGGTGACCGTGATGCCGCGCTGCTGGAGGATGCGGGCACAGGTCAGTCCGCCGGGTCCGGCGCCAATGACGCTGATGCTGGCGTTGGTGGGCTCTGGGCAGTTCACGGTTGTTCCTTCCGGTCGGCGAAGGGGAGACGTCGGGCGGGCAGGGCGGGCCGGGGTACTCCGGCGTCGGGGCCTCGGACATGGAAGTGGCCGTGCCGGCAAGAACGTCCGGCCAGGTACTCACAACCTCATAAAATCAGAACAGGAAAAAAAGTGCAACGACTCTACTTAGCGAGGGGTTCGACTATCGGATAGGCTCTAGTCATGAGTGTGCCCCCCATCAGCCGCCGCGACCGCAAGAAGGCGGCCACCCGGCAGGCAATCGCCGACGCCGCACTGCAGCTCTTTCTGGAGCGTGGCTACGATCAAGTAGGCATCCGTGACATCGCTGACGCCGCTGACGTATCGACCGCTACGGTGTTCAAGCACTTCAGCGGCAAGGAAGCGCTGGTATTCGACCAGGACCAGGACCGGGAGTCAGAGCTGATCGCGGCGGTGCGGGAGCGGCCCTCTGGTCAGAGCATCCTCGACGCCCTCCGACAGCACTTCCTCGACGCCTGGCCCTCGATCGAGGCGCATCCTCAGGCGGCCGAGTTCACCCACCTGGTGGACTCCACGCCGGTGCTGCGCGCGTACGCCGACCGCATGTGGACCAGGTACACCGACAGCCTCAGCGCAGCCATCGCCGACGAGGTCGGCGTGGACCACGACGACCTCACATGTGTGGCTCTTGCTCGATTCGCACTCGACGTTCCATCCCTTGTTCGCGGTCGGCAGGACCGTCGAGCCGCCGCCGAGGCAATCTTCGACATCCTCACACACGGCTGGGAGCGGCCCAAACAGTAACTGTGATTGCAGTATTGGGCCTGCTGTCGATGGTAGGAGGCCAGAGGGGCGGCAAGCAGCCCCACCGCGCTTCCGCACGGTGGGGGCTTTTCTAAGTTGCCGTGTAGTACGGCGGTTGGGGTCAGACGGTGCCGAGCTCGCCGGACTTGACACCGGTCACGAAGGTGGCGAAGGCGTCGGTGGAGGGGTTCAGCGCGGGGCCGTTGGGGTTCTTGGAGTCGCGGACGGGAACGATGCCGTGGGAGGCGGTGAGGTTGGCGGCGACTTCGATGCACTGGCCGCCGTTCTCGCTGTACGAGGACTTGAGCCAACGGGGGGATTCGGTCGTCACGGGATGCCCTTTCGCAACTTGTTGATCAAGGCCACGGATTCCGCCTGGGACAGCGCTTCGGCCTGTAGCTGATGGTAGGCCGTCAGCAGAGGTACCACCGAGGTGCTTTCGCGCTCCAGATGTCCCCGATGGGCTGACTCGGCGTACGACATGATCGAGCGGTCCGGCAAGGTCACGATGGTGAACGGCAAGCTGAACGGGCGGCGTTCGCCCATGCTGAAGGGGGCGATCTGGAACACGGTGGTCGGCATCTCGGCGAACTCCAGGAGCCGCGCCAACTGTGCGTCCATGACGGCCGAGCCGCCAATGGGGCGGCGGATACAGCTCTCGTCCAGCACGGCCAGGACCAGCGGTGAGGGCGTCCGGACGAGCGCGGCTTGTCGTTCTGCGACGAGGGACACACGTTCCGCCGCCTGCTCGATGCTGATCGCTCCCCGTTTGACCGCGCTTTCGGTGATGACCGTCGCGTACTCCGGTGTCTGGAGCAGGCCGGGCACGACACCCACTTCGTACAGCCGGATCTCGGCCGCCCGACCCTCATGGCCGAGAAACTCCGGGAAGCCCTCCAACAGGGAGCCGTGCCGCATCTCGCGCCACTCGCGTTCAAACGTGTCGAACCTGTCTCCGATGCCGAAGGCGCGGTCCGCACTACGCGAGAAGCGCAAGGTCGGGAGTTTGCGACCAGTTTCGACGGATGAAATATGCGTGCTGGAATATCCCATCTGCCCGGCCAGATCCTCCTGCGTCCAGCCGCGGTCCTCACGTGAACTGCGAAGCCGTGCGCCGAAGGCGGCCTCCGGCGAGCTCTCCGGGTTCAACTCCTTGCGGTTCAAAGGATTATCACCAACCTTCCGTCCTGGTCCGCCACGTTGAATGGTTCCGGACCGTGAGCAACGCTGGGCCGCCTTGGTAGTGGAGTCACTACGGAGAGGAGCGGCGATGTCTGGATTGGACGTTCCCCCGAACGAGCAGGAGCCCCCGCCCGTCCCGGCGCCCGGCACCCTCATGATGGACGTTTTACGGGAACGGGTGGGCGAGTTCCGTGGCGAGTGGTGCGGCCAGTGGTCGCTGCGTCCGGTAGGCGGCGGGGTCGAATGGACCGTTGATCCCAGGGACGTTCGGCCGGCCGGTCCGATAGAGCGTCTGCGTGCCGAGTTGGACCGTGCCAATCGTCGTAGTCGGGGTGAGCTGCTGTGACGGGGTTGATCCTGGTGGAGGCGTACGCGGGTGATGGTCGGTCGGCTCTGTGTCTTGGTGGGGTGCCGGTGGGGTCTCCTCGGCTGGCGTTGCGGTGGCTTCGGGGT
>NZ_JBAGJZ010000098.1:0-4510 GCF_037034285.1 Streptomyces tyrfis
ACCGGCGATGCCCGGACCGAACCGGAAGGCCAGGAAGAGCAGGAAGCACGGCAGGACGAACAGCAGGCCGATCCGGGCCTCGCGGCGCGCCTGCGGCCCGCTGCGACGGCCCCGGCGGGTGGGTTCCGCGACGACTGCCACGGGGATCTCCTTGCGGTACGGGGAAATTGCGGGGTTCGGGGGCCGGGGCCCCGCCGCGACGGCCGGCTTCGTCCGTCGTCGGCGGGGCCCCGGCCACCCGGGAGGGGGCGGGGCCGGGTCCGGGTGCGGCCGGTGGCCCGGCCCCGCACCCGGTCAGCGGCCGAGCAGCGCCTGCGCCGCCTTCTGCGCGTCGTCCAACGCCTGCTGCGGGCTCTTCTTGCCCAGCAGCGCGGCCTGGATCTCCGGCGCCAGCACGCCCTGGACCTCACGGGACTTGTCCTGGAGCGGGCCGACGGTCATGCTCGGCAGGGTGGCGCCGACCGCCGTCTGGAGCGCGTCGCCCGGGTAGAGGTCGCCGCCGGACTTCCGGGCCGGGAAGTAGCCGGCCTCCTTCTGCAGACCGGCCGCGTTCTTCGACTCGGCGACGAAGTTCAGCCAGTCGCCGGTGTTCTTCTTGTTCGCGCCCTTCAGCATGGACAGGGCGCCCACCGTGCCGTAGCCGACCGACTTCACGTCCTTGAGCGGGGGCTGGACGACGATGTTCTCCTTGCCCCAGAACGGCTCGACATCGGTGGGGGTGTTCTGCCAGGTGCAGGCGATCTTGCCCTTGGCGGTCGAGGTCTGCTCCAGCTTCGGCGTGGTGGTGACCTGGTCCTTGTCGGTGTAGCCGCCGTCGACGAGCTTCTTCAGGAACGTCAGTGCCTTGACGCCGGCCGCGTCGTTGAAGGTGACGGTCTTGCCGTCCTCGGAGAAGACGTCCCCGCCGGCCTGCCACAGCAGCGGGTAGAAGGTCATGTTGAGGGTCTGCTGAGTGTCACCGTAGTGGCTGGTCGCGTAGTAGCCCTTCGCCTTCAGCCTCGGGCCCAGCGCCTCCAGCTCCGCCCAGGTGGTGGGGTAGTTCTTCTCGCCGATCGCGGCGAACACCCGCTTGTCGCAGACCAGCGGGTTGGCGCTGGTCAGGACCGGGGTGGCGAGCGCCTTGCCGTCGAACGTGACGGACTTCAGCGCGAAGTCGGTGTAGTCGGACTTGGCGTCGGCCGGCATGTACTCGTCGGCCGGGACGATGTTCTTGGCGTACTTCGGCAGCTGGTCCGGGACCAGGTACACCGCGTCCGGGCCCTTGCCCGAGGCGATCGCGGTGGCCAGGGCGGTGTCGCGGTTGGCCCAGGGGAAGGTCTCCACCTTCACCTTGACGCCCGAGTGCTCCTTCTCGAACGCCTTGATCAGGCCGTCCCAGTACGCCTTGTTCTTGGCCTCGTCGAAGATGACCGGGTAGGTCCACATCGTGACGGTGTCGTCGTCGCCGCCGCTGGAACAGCCGGCCAGCACACCGGCGGCGAGCGCGGTGGCCACGACGGGCGCGGCGACGGAACGGAGTCTGGAACGGCGGGTGAGGAGACGGGACATGAGGGGGTCCTCCGAGGACGTGAGGGTGGGGTGGGGAAGACGCGGCGCCGTCCGGCGGGACGTCACCGGACGGGCACCGACTGGACGGTGCCGGTGTGCCGGGCGCGTTCGGCGGCGAACGCCGCGAGGTGGCTGCCGAGCGAGGTGGCGGGTCCGGAGCGGACGGCTCCGGCGTCGCCGGTGGCGACGGCGGTGACGAACGCCTCGACGAGAGCGGCGTCCCCGCCGCCGTGCCCGTCGGCCGCGTTCGAACCGGACGCGCCGAGTTCGTGGACGGTGGACTCACCGGTCCGGAAGTCCTGCACGGTGACCCGCTCACCGTCGCCGATCAGCCAGCCGTGCGAGCCGAAGATCCGGGTCTGCCGGTGCGTCTGCTCGGTGAACGCCACCATCTGGAAGGTGGCGGTCACCCCGTCGGTCAGCTGCATCGCCAGGACCTGGTGGTCGACCACGTCGTTGTCGCCGCGGTACGCGCAGACGCCGTACGGCCCCTCGCGCAGCGCCCGCAGCAGCCCGGCCTCGTCGGTCGCCTCGGTGACGTGGGTGACCGGCCAGACCGCGCCCTTCTCGCGCAGCGTCGGCAGGTACAGCTTCAGCGCGCTGTACGGGCAGCCGGATTCGACCGCACAGTCGAGACACCGCTCGGCGGACCCGGCCGGGGCGTTCTCCGGCCGGAAGTGTTTCAGCCCGCCGAAGCTGGTGACCTGCTCGATCCGGCCGCCCATGACGTACGTGATCCAGTCCAGGTCGTGGCAGGACTTGGCCAGCAGCATCGGGGAGGAGTCCCGCTCGCTGCGCCACGGGCCGCGCACATAGCTGTGGGCGTAGTGCCACCAGCCGACCGGCTCCAGATGGTCCATGGACACCAGCTGCCCGAGCACCCCGGAGTCCACGACCTCCTTCACCAGGTCGGTGTAGGGGGTGTACCGCATGACGTGGCACACCGCGAACAGGACCCCGGTCCGCTCCACGCCCTCGACGATCCGCCGGGTCTCCTCCTCGGTGGGGGCGAGCGGCTTCTCGGCGAGGATCGCGTATCCGGCCTCGGCCAGGGCCAGCACCGGCTCCACATGGAAGCGGTCCTGGGTGGCGACGACGACGGCGTCGGCGATCCGGTTCTGGACGAGCGGGCGCCAGTCGTCGAACTCCACGGGCGCGCCGGCGGCCGCCCGCGCCGCGGGACGGGGATCGGCGACGGCGACGAGCTCGGCGCGCTTGGGGTGCGCCTTGATCCACTCGGCGTACGTCAGACCGCGGTTGCCGGCGCCGACGAGCGCGACCCGGACGGGTCGGCCGGTGATCGGGGTATGCGTGGTCACGGGGAATCCCTGGTGCTCGGTGGGTGAGGGCGTCTCGTGCGGATCGGTCCGGGGCGGGAGCGGGGGCCCGCGCGTGCGGTCCGCCGCTCCCGGGCCCGGCGTGCTCCGGACGGGAGTCCCTGCCTGGTCAGAAGCGCAGCGTGGCCGCGGTATGGGCGACCCGGTCGCCCTCGTCCGGCATCGAGGTGCGCTCGGTGCCGTCCTCGACGCAGCCGGTGTGCAGCAGATGGCCGCGTCCGGCGAACGCCGCGGGCCGCAGTTCGAGCCGGCCGCCGGTGAAGGTGGAGCCGGTGGCCCGGTAGCGGTTGACGCCCTCGGTGACCAGCACGTGGGCGGTGCCCTTGGGGGCGGCCGAGTCGAGGCCGGAGAGCTGCCAGTCGACGGTCCGGCCGGAGCCGGTGCGGGAGAGCAGGGCGCCGTCCTTGTTGGTGCCGTTCAGGCGCGTGCCGTCGACCCGCAGCCGCTGGTCCTTGTCGGAGGTCAGCTTCAGCCCGGTGTCGCGGAGTTCGCCGCCGAGGACGGTGACGTCGCCGTGCTTGAGCGAGACCGGCGCGGTGTCGGCGGAGCCGGTCAGGACGCACTGGTCCAGGACCAGCGGCCCGGTGCCGTTGAACACCGCGCCGTCGACGCCCTTCAGCGTGGAGCGCTGGACGGTGAGCGGGACGGTGACGTTGGCCTGGGTAATCTCCGCACCCGCCGCGAACGCGAACGAGGAGTCGGCGATCACATTGGGGCGGGCGGACAGGTCCGAGGCCCGGGAGACGATCAGCGGACCGGTGGCGGTGCAGCCGCGCATCTGGACGCCGTCGGCGTTGACCCAGAGCATGCCGGAGCCGGACAGCGACTTCTTGCCGATGACCAGGACGTCTTCCAGGGTCAGGTCGGTGATCTTGACACGGGCCACGAACCAGGAGCAGGCGTGCCGGCGCACCGTGATCCGCTTGGCCCTGCCGCCCCAGGCGGCGCCGGAGTTGGCGAAGGTCATCAGGCCGGAGTTGCCCGTGTAGACGAGGTCGTGCTCGAACTGACCGTGCGTCACGAACGGGCCCTCGTCGTCGCCGTCGCCGTGGCAGTTGGTGACGTAGCAGTACGCGGAGGCCGTGAAGTCGTTGAGGTGGCGGGCGTTGGAGGTGTGGCAGTCCTCGACGTGTCCGTAGAGGCAGTAGATCTGCTGGGTGAGGTACCCGGCGCCGCCGTAGGTGACCGACTTGGGGTTGGTCAGCGAGCACTGCTCGGTGCGGTAGTAGGTGCACCAGCGGCGCATCACCACCGGCCAGAAGGTGCCGATCGCCTCGATCCCGGAGACGTCGCAGCGGACCGCGTACTCGTACGCGACCGGGTGGGAGCCGGACATCTCGTCGTCGCCCCAGCCCTCGAAGACCATGTTGCGCACATGGGCGCGGTCGACGGGCTCGACCCGGGTCCAGGTGAGGGTGCGGCCGGCGGCCAGGTCCCAGCCGATCTGGTAGTTGACGCGGATGTGCTTCGCGTCGACGACCTCGGTGACCTGGACCAGACGCTGGATCTCCTTCTCGTACGTGCCCGCCAGGGCGTTGATCTCCACCGCCCACCACTGGCCGACGGCGAACTTCGAGGAGTCGCCGACCTCGAAGAGATCCGAGAGGTCCGGCATCGCCGCGGTC
>NZ_JBAGJZ010000099.1:0-3076 GCF_037034285.1 Streptomyces tyrfis
GCGGCCCAGCAGCAGGGCGCCGTCGTCACTCATGGGCCACGCCCGCCGGAATCTCCGCGAGATCCTCGGCGACGATCTCCGCCAGCTCCGCGGGGGTGGGGTAGGCGAAGACCAGGGCGACCGCGGTCTCGGTGCCCAGCGCCTCCTGGATGCGGCCGGTGATCTGAAACGCCGTCAGCGAGTCGCCGCCGGATTCGAAGAAGTCCGCGTCCGCGTCGAGTCCTTCGTTGCTCAGCGCCTCCTGGTAGAAGCGGGTGATCAGTTCGGTCAGCCCGGCGGTGGTCCGCAGATCCCGCGCGACGGTCTGGTCCTGGACGGTCATGGTGGCTCCTTCGAGGTGAGGAAAGGTGAAAGCGGTGTTGGGGCGGTTTTGAGAGGGACGAGCGTCACGGCAGGGCGGACAGCGGTGGGACGGCGGACGGCGTGGGCCGGGGGCCCGGCCCGGCGGCCACGCCCGCGCCCGTGCCCATGGCGGCCAGCGCGGCCGGCGAGTTGCCGCCGGAGACCACCACGGCCGTACGTCCGCAAAAGCCGCGCCGGAGCGCGCCCGCCAGGGCCACGCTGCCGCTCGGTTCGGCGGGCAGGCCGGCCCGGTGCAGCAGCTCCATGGCCCGGAGGATCTCCTCGTCCTCGACGGCGATCAGCTCGTCGACCCGCCGCTGGACGATGGGGAAGATGATCTCGCCGGGCCGCTGGCCGCGCAGTCCGTCGGCGACGGTCTGCGACGCGGGCAGCTCCACCGGACGCCCGGCGGCGACCGATACGGCGTAGCGGCACGCCTGTCGGGGCTCCACGCCGATGACCCGCGGCGGACGCCCGGCGAGGTCGGCCGCCAGACAGCTGCCTGCCAGCAGCCCGCCGCCGCCGACCGGGACGAACAGCAGATCGAGATCGGGCGCCTCCTCCAGGATCTCCAGGGCGACGGTGCCCTGGCCCGCGACGACCAGTTCGTCGTCGGAGGAGGGCACCAGCAGGGCGCCCGTGTCCGCCGCCAGTTCCCGGGCGAGCCGGTCGCGTGCGGCGACGCCGCCGTCCACCGTCAGCACCCGGGCCCCCAGTCGGCGGATGGCGTCGGCCTTGGCCCGGCCCGCTCCGGCGGCCATCACCACGGTGGCCCCGGCGCCGGTCCGGCGGGCGAGCTCGGCCACCGCGATGCCGTGGTTGCCGGAGGACCCGGCGACCACGGCGGCGGTGTCCCGGCCGAGCATGGCGTTGGCGGCGCCCCGGGCCTTGAACGAGCCGCCCCGCTGGAGGTGTTCGGCCTTCAGCAGCAGTCCGCGCAGCCGGGGGCCGGACAGTTCCGGGAGTGCGTCGGCGGTCAGCAGCGGCGTACGGCGCACCGGTCCGCGGATCCGTTCCGCCGCCGCCCGTACGTCGGCCGGGCCGAGGCGGATGCCGGCGGCGGTCACGGCGTCCGACCCGCGACCGGCGGGCCGCCGTGGTGCAGGGCGGCCCGGTCCGTCTTGCCCGTGCGCGTGGTGGGCAGCCGGTCGATGCGGTGGAACCGGCGCGGCATCATGTGCGGCGGCAGGGCCTGCGCGAGGTGTCTGCGCAGCTCCGCGTCGGTGACCGTGTCCAGCGAGCCGGTGACGTGGGCGTACAGGAACACCCGTCCCCGTTCGTCCGGTTCGGCGGTGACCACGGCGCCGGTCACCCGGGGGTGGCCGAGCAGCACGCCCTCGATCTCGGCCGGGTCGACCCGGTAGCCCCGGATCTTCACCTGCCGGTCGGAGCGGCCCAGGTACTCCAGTACGCCGTCCGGTCTGCGCCGGGCCAGATCCCCGGTGCGGTAGGCGCGGGCGCCCGGGGGGCCGCCCGGATCCGGGCGGAAGCGGTCGGCGGTCAGCTCGGGCCGGCCCCGGTAGCCGCGGGCGACCCCGATGCCGCCGAGGGTGATCTCGCCGATCTCGCCCGGGGGCACTTCCCGTCCGTCGGGGCCGGTCAGTCTCGCCGTCATCCCGTCGATCGGGGTTCCGACCAGATCGGCGGTGGTCTCCGGTTCGGGGGGCACCGCGTAGCGGGTGGCGGTCATGGTGCATTCGGTGGGGCCGTACTGGTTGACCAGGCTGCCGGGCAGCAGTCGGCGGGCGCCGGAGCTGAGGAACGGCAGCAGTGACTCACCGCTGGCCACGACCAGGCGCAGTCCGCTCAGCCGCTCCTCGGCCCGGTCCTGCTGGGCGAGGAAGGTGAGGAAGGACGGGGTGACGCTGAGCAGGGTGTCGACGCCCTCGCGCCGCAGGATCTCCGCGAAGCTGTCGGCGCGCAGCAGGGTGCTCCGTTCCGCCAGGACCACGGTGCCCCCGGCGACCAGCGGGGCGAAGGTGTCGCGGATGGAGGCGTCGTAGCCGAGGGGCGCGACCTGGAGCGCCACGGTGTGCGGGCCGAGGCCGTAGTCGCGGGCGATGAAGCGCAGATACGAGTCGAGGCCGGCCCGTTCGATCAGGACGGCGTTGGGGGTGCCGGTGGAGCCGGACGTGTGGCTCACGTAGGCCAGTTGCCGTCCGAATGCCTCCGGCCGGCCACCGGACGTCCCGGCCGCTTCGACGCCGTCGGGGCCGTCCGGGCCGTCCAGTCCGTCCGGCTCGTCGAGGTCGATCACCGGTCCTTCCACCGTCAGCCGCGTGCTCCGCCGCACCGTGCTCCGGGTGAGCAGGGCGGTGGCGCCGCCGCTGCGGACCATGGCGGCCAGCCGGGGCGGCGGCTGCGTCACGTCCAGCGTGAGGAAGGCGCCTCCCGCGCGCAGTACCGCCGCCACCGCCACCACGCTCTCCGGCCCCGGTTCCAGCGCGATGGCGCAGACCTGTTCCCGCCCGATTCCCCGGGCGATCAGGGTGCGGGCCAGCCGGTCGGTCCAGGTGTCGAACCGGCGGTAGCTGATGGAGCCGGCCGGGGTGCGCAGAGCGGTGGCCCCGGGCGTGCGCTCGGCGTGCGCGTGGATCGCGTCGAGGAAGCTCACCATGACGGCACGCCCCCCTGCCGGTGCTCCTGGTCGACGGCGACGAAGCGGAGTTCGGAGGTGTACGCGTTGCCCCGGTCGTCGGTGAGCCACGCGTGCTCGGGGGTGGGCAGCATCTCC
>NZ_JBAGJZ010000100.1:0-3027 GCF_037034285.1 Streptomyces tyrfis
GTACGCCCGTAGCCGCGACCGCGCCCGCACCCGGCCCCGTAACCGCGACGACTCCCAAACCCGTACCCTCCTCGGCGGCCGCGGCAGCCCCGGCACGCACCCCGATGGACGTGCTCGCCGAGGGAGCCGTCATCCCCGCTCATCCACTCGCCCTCGGCGCCGACCACAAGCTCGACGAACGCCGGCAACGCGCACTGACCCGCTACTACCTGGCCTCGGGCGCGGGCGGTGTCGCCGTCGCCGTGCACACCACCCAGTTCGAGATCCGCGAACCGGCCATCGGCCTGTTCCGGCCGGTGCTGGAGCTGGCCGCCGAGACGATCGACGCCGAGGCCGGCCGTCCGTTCGTCAAGGTCGCCGGGGCCTGCGGCGATACCGCGCAGGCCGTCTCCGAAGCCGAGCTCGCGGCCTCCCTCGGCTACGACGCCGTGCTGTTGAGCCCCGCCGTGCCCGGCGCCGACGAGAAGGGGCTCCTGGACCGGGCCCGCGCCGTCGGCGAGGTGCTGCCGGTGATCGGCTTCTACTTCCAGGAGGCCGTCGGCGGCCGCTATCTCTCGCCGTCGTTCTGGAGCTCATTCGCAGACCTGCCGAACACCGCGGCCATCAAGATCGCGCCCTTCGACCGCTACCGCACCGCCGACGTCGTACGGGCCGTCGCCGCCGCCGACCGAGCCGGCGAGGTCACCCTGTACACCGGCAACGACGACGACATCATCGGCGACCTGCTCACCCCGTACGAGGCCAAGGGCACTCGGCGGTGGTTCGCCGGCGGGCTGCTCGGCCAGTGGGCCGTTTGGACCGGCTCCGCCGTCACCCTCCTCGATCAGGTCCGGCGGGCACGCGCCGGTGACCACGACGCCATGGTCGATTGCCTCGCCCGCCGTCCGGAGCTCACCGACGCCAACAGCGCCGTGTTCGACGTGCGCGGCGGATTCCGCGGCTGTATCGCGGGTGTCCATGAAGTGCTGCGCCGCCAGGGGCTGTTGGAGGGCATCTGGTGTCTCGACCCGAAGGAGGTCTTGTCTCCCGGCCAGGCCGAAGAGATCACCCGGGTCGCCGCGGCCTACCCCTGGCTCACCGACGACGCCTTCGTAGCGGAGCACCTCGATGACTGGCTCTCCTGACCCGGGGGCGGCCCGCCCGCCGCGGGTCGTCGTCGCCGTACCCCCGCACCTTCGTGAGCAGTTCTTCACCCCCGCGGTGTGGCAGAGCCTCTGCGCCGCGGCGCAGCCGGTCGTCCTCGACGAGCACACCGACCGGGACGCACTCGGTGCGGCGCTGCCCGGTGCCCGTGCCCTGATCACCGCTTGGGGAACTCCCCGCCTCAGCGAGGAACTCCTCGACCTCGCTGACCGACTGGCGATCGTCGCCCACACCGGATCGGCGGTCGCCCCGTACGTCACCGAGGAAGTCTTCCGGCGTGGGATCCTCGTCACCCAGGCCGGGGACGCGATGGCCCGCCCGGTCGCCGAGGTGGCCCTGGCGTTCACCCTCGCCCTGCTGCACCGCATCCACCGCTTCGACCACGCCCTGCGAGGCGGAGCCGAGTGGGACGAGGCCGGCCAGGCCCCGCCGCGCCACGAGATCCAGGGCTGTGCGATCGGCGTCATCGGAGCGTCCCGTACCGGTCGTGCGTACATCGAGCTGGCGAGGGCACTGGGGGCGCGCGTCGCGGTCACCGACCCGTATCTGACGGCCGAGGACGCACAGCGGCTCGCGGTACGGGTGGTGCCGCTGGACGAACTGCTCCGTGGCAGCCGGATCGTCGCCGTGCACGCCCCTGCCACCGCCGAGACCCGGCGCATGCTGGGTGCGCGCGAACTGGCGCTGATGCCCGACGGCGCCGGTCTGGTCAACACCGCCCGTTCCTGGCTCGTCGACGAGGACGCGCTTCTGGCGGAGGTGTCGGCGGGCCGGCTGGACGCTGCGATCGACGTCTTCGACACCGAGCCACTGCCGGTCCGCCACCTGTTCCGGAAACTGCCGAACGTTCTGCTGACCCCTCATCAGGCGGCGGGCACCGTCGAGTGCCGTCAGCGGCTCGGCGCAAGTGCCGTGGAGGAGGTGCTGCGCTTCCTGCGCGGCGATCCACCATTGCACTTCGTGGGGCCGGACGCACTGGCTCGCGTCTTTTGAGCACTCGATCGCAACCACACCGGGCCCCAGCAGCCGACCAGTTGTTCCTCGGGGCCGAAGGCATCTCTGTCGCCTTCGAGCAGCAGGAGTGCTTTCGCGCAGCACGCCCTCTTTCTGCCGGCTCTCCAGCGTCTCCGTCAGCGTGGGGTACAACTTCCAGTTGGCCGACGGTGGTCCGTCCGCGCCCGGAGCGCGCCGGCGGTTTCGTCGAGGGCCGTCGTCCTGACCAGGGACGGCGCGAACGCGCCGGGTGATCCGGCCGGCGGGTCAGGGTCCGGTGGCGCCGGGGCGGGGCAGGGCGTGGTGGCCCTGGTGGACGATGACGCCGTCGCGGTGATGGTGAGCCGGTCGGGGCCGGCTTCTGTCCTCGGTGTCTCGACCGGGTCGGCCTCCGCGCAGCTCGGGCGGCCCGGCGTACCAGCCGCCCGTGGCTCCCTCGGGCGAGACCCTCGATCAGGCGCAGCTCCATGCCGTCCCCGCCGCTCTCGAAGAATCTCGTACAGCTCGGTTGACCGCGGGGCGTTCTCGGTGGCCTCCAGCGTGACCAGGCACTGGTCGCCGGGGGAGGGATGGGCACCACGGCGCCTTGGTCGGCGCACGGCGCCCGCCGACCAGCGCGTCGACTTCCCTGTCCAGGCCGCGGCGGCGTTCGGCTTCCTGGGCGCGGGCGAGCGGCGGTCGGTTCTCCACGGTGGTCTCCTCACGGTCCTTTACATGTCACCGAAGACCACCTGCGCGACTGCGTACCGAGAGAAAGTCCGCCACGTGGCGGAAAGTCCGCCACGTGGCGCCCGCCGGGCTCACGGTCGGTTCCGTGGGCGCGGCGGGCGCCGGTCGGTGCGGTCGAGTCGGTCCTGAGTCAGTCCCCTCTCAACTTTGTGGGGATTGTGA
>NZ_JBAGJZ010000101.1:0-2423 GCF_037034285.1 Streptomyces tyrfis
CAACACAGTGAACGCGAGCAACTGAGGACAAGCCCTCGGCCTATTAGTACCGGTCAGCTCCACCCATCACTAGGCTTCCACATCCGGCCTATCAACCCAGTCGTCTACTGGGAGCCTTAACCCCTCAAAGGAGGTGGGAACACTCATCTCGAAGCAGGCTTCCCGCTTAGATGCTTTCAGCGGTTATCCCTCCCGAACGTAGCCAACCAGCCATGCCCTTGGCAGAACAACTGGCACACCAGAGGTTCGTCCGTCCCGGTCCTCTCGTACTAGGGACAGCCCTTCTCAATATTCCTACGCGCACAGCGGATAGGGACCGAACTGTCTCACGACGTTCTAAACCCAGCTCGCGTACCGCTTTAATGGGCGAACAGCCCAACCCTTGGGACCGACTCCAGCCCCAGGATGCGACGAGCCGACATCGAGGTGCCAAACCATCCCGTCGATATGGACTCTTGGGGAAGATCAGCCTGTTATCCCCGGGGTACCTTTTATCCGTTGAGCGACAGCGCTTCCACAAGCCACTGCCGGATCACTAGTCCCGACTTTCGTCCCTGCTCGACCCGTCGGTCTCACAGTCAAGCTCCCTTGTGCACTTACACTCAACACCTGATTACCAACCAGGCTGAGGGAACCTTTGGGCGCCTCCGTTACCCTTTAGGAGGCAACCGCCCCAGTTAAACTACCCATCAGACACTGTCCCTGATCCGGATCACGGACCCAGGTTAGACATCCAGCACGACCAGAGTGGTATTTCAACGACGACTCCACAACCACTGGCGTGGCCGCTTCACAGTCTCCCACCTATCCTACACAAGCCGAACCGAACACCAATATCAAACTGTAGTAAAGGTCCCGGGGTCTTTCCGTCCTGCTGCGCGAAACGAGCATCTTTACTCGTAGTGCAATTTCACCGGGCCTATGGTTGAGACAGTCGAGAAGTCGTTACGCCATTCGTGCAGGTCGGAACTTACCCGACAAGGAATTTCGCTACCTTAGGATGGTTATAGTTACCACCGCCGTTTACTGGCGCTTAAGTTCTCAGCTTCGCCAACCCGAAAGTCGGCTAACCGGTCCCCTTAACGTTCCAGCACCGGGCAGGCGTCAGTCCGTATACATCGCCTTACGGCTTCGCACGGACCTGTGTTTTTAGTAAACAGTCGCTTCTCGCTGGTCTCTGCGGCCACCCCCAGCTCAAGCAGCAAGTGCCATCACCAGGAATGGCCCCCCTTCTCCCGAAGTTACGGGGGCATTTTGCCGAGTTCCTTAACCATAGTTCACCCGAACGCCTCGGTATTCTCTACCTGACCACCTGAGTCGGTTTAGGGTACGGGCCGCCATGAAACTCGCTAGAGGCTTTTCTCGACAGCATAGGATCATCCACTTCACCACAATCGGCTCGGCATCAGGTCTCAGACACATGCACGACGGATTTACCTACCGTGCGCCCTACACCCTTACCCCGGGACAACCACCGCCCGGGCTGGACTACCTTCCTGCGTCACCCCATCGCTTACCTACTACAAGTCTGGTTCGTCGGCTCCACCACTACCCTCAACTCCGAAGAGATCGGGCCGGCTTCACGGACTAAGCATCGCCTGATTCAGTACTGGGCGTTTCAAAGCGGGTACCGGAATATCAACCGGTTGTCCATCGACTACGCCTGTCGGCCTCGCCTTAGGTCCCGACTTACCCTGGGCAGATCAGCTTGACCCAGGAACCCTTAGTCAATCGGCGCACACGTTTCTCACGTGTGTATCGCTACTCATGCCTGCATTCTCACTCGTGAACCGTCCACAACTACCTTCCAGTGCTGCTTCACCCGGCACACGACGCTCCCCTACCCAACCCAGCACCCGTTAGGGCTCACACTGGATTGACACGACTTCGGCGGTACGCTTGAGCCCCGCTACATTGTCGGCGCGGAATCACTTGACCAGTGAGCTATTACGCACTCTTTCAAGGATGGCTGCTTCTAAGCCAACCTCCTGGTTGTCTCTGCGACTCCACATCCTTTCCCACTTAGCGTACGCTTAGGGGCCTTAGTCGATGCTCTGGGCTGTTTCCCTCTCGACCATGGAGCTTATCCCCCACAGTCTCACTGCCGCGCTCTCACTTACCGGCATTCGGAGTTTGGCTAAGGTCAGTAACCCGGTAGGGCCCATCGCCTATCCAGTGCTCTACCTCCGGCAAGAAACACACGACGCTGCACCTAAATGCATTTCGGGGAGAACCAGCTATCACGGAGTTTGATTGGCCTTTCACCCCTAACCACAGGTCATCCCCCAGGTTTTCAACCCTGGTGGGTTCGGTCCTCCACGAAGTCTTACCTCCGCTTCAACCTGCCCATGGCTAGATCACTCCGCTTCGGGTCTTGAGCGTGCTACTCAAACGCCCTATTCGGACTCGCTTTCGCTACGGCT
>NZ_JBAGJZ010000102.1:0-2306 GCF_037034285.1 Streptomyces tyrfis
GTCATGCTGTCGCTGGAGGAACACGCGGGAGCCGCCCTCCGCCTGCCCGGCGTGGTCTGCGAGGAACAGCCCCTCCACCTGCCCGGCGCCCGATGGGACCTCAACCTGACCCTCTCCGCGGGCCCCCGGGAGAACGCCGCCGACAACGGCCTGACCGGCTATCTGGAGTACGCCACCGACCTGTTCGACCGGGGCACGGCCGAGGCGCTGGCGGAACGTCTGGTACGAATCCTCGAAGAGGCCTCCGCCGACCCGGCCCGGGCGATCGGCGACATCGAGATCCTCTCCCCGGACGAGCGCGCGCGGATTCTCGACGACGGGACCGGGACTGCCCGCCCGCTGCCCGCGGGAACCATCCCGGCCCTCTTCGAGGGCCGGGCCGCTCGCACCCCGGACGCGGTCGCCGTGGTGGACGGCCCGTCCTCATGGACGTACCGGGAACTCAACACCCGGGCGAACCGGCTGGCCCGATCGCTCATGGACCACGGTGTCGGACCCGAATCGGTGGTCGCGGTCGCCATGGAACGCTCGGCCGAACTCATCGCCGTGTTCCTGGCCGTCCTGAAGGCCGGCGCCGCCTATCTGCCCATCGACGACCGGTACCCGGCCGATCGCATCGCGTTCATGCTCGCGGACACCCGGCCGGCCGTGCTCGTGACGACGGGCGCCGTACGGGACACGATCCGGCAGGCGGCCCACGACACCGGCACCGAGGTGCTCGCGCTCGACGACCCCGCGACCGCCGCCGGGGTGTCGCACGCCCCGGCGGCCGATCCGACCGACGCCGAGCGATCCGTGCCCCTGCGCCCCGGCCACCTGGCCTACCTCATCTACACCTCCGGGTCCACCGGCCGGCCCAAGGGGGTCGCCGTCCCCCACACCGGGGTGATCCGCCTGGTCCGGGGCGGCGGCTTCATGGAAATCGGCGGCGGTGACGTCTTCGGCCAGCTGTCCTCGGTGTCGTTCGACGCCGCCACCCTGGAGATATGGGGGACGCTCCTCAACGGAGCGACCCTGGCGATCCCCCCTGCCGACCCCCTGTCGACGTCGGAACTGCGCGCCTTCCTGCACACGCACGAGGTGACCGCGCTGTGGCTGACGGCCGAGCTGTTCCACCAGGCCGTCGACGCGGACGCCGGGGCCTTCGCCGGTCTGCGGTATCTGCTGGTCGGAGGCGATGTGATCGCCGCCGCGCAGTGCCGCGCGCTGCTGGCATCGGCCCCCTCGGTCACCCTGGTCAACGGCTACGGGCCGACGGAGAACACCACCTTCACCACGACCCACCCCATCCGGGCCGCCGAGCTGGCGGGGAACGCCGGGGTGCCGATCGGCCGGCCCATCGGCCACACCCGGGTGTACGTGCTGGACGGCGACCTCGCCCCGGTGCCACCGGGTGTGATCGGTGAGCTGTACACCTCGGGCGCGGGACTGGCACGGGCGTACCACAACCGCCCCGGACTCACCGCCGAACGGCTCGTGGCCTGCCCGTTCGGCCCGGCCGGCGCACGCATGTACCGCACCGGGGATCTGGTCCGCCGGCGGCCCGACGGCGCGCTGGAGTTCGTCGGACGCGTCGACGACCAGGTGAAGCTCCGCGGGTTCCGGATCGAACTCGGCGAGATCGAGACGGCCGTGCTGGGCGCCCCGGGCGTGGGACGCGCGGTGGCCATGGTGCGCGAGGACGTCCCCGGCGACCGCCGCCTCGTCGCGTACGTGGTCCCGGGCGACCGGCCGGGACAGAACGGCGGCACGACGTCGGCCGCCGCCGCGGCGCACGGACTCGCCGCCTCGGTAAGGGAGTTCGTGGCGGCGCGGCTGCCGGAGTACATGGTCCCGGCGGCGGTGGTCGCACTCGACGCCATTCCGGTGACCGCGAACGGCAAGCTGGACCGCCGTGCGCTGCCCGCGCCCGGCTACACCGCGTCCGGCGGGGGAGCGGGCGGCTCGCACCGCACCCTCGTCACCGAGCAGGAACGGGTCCTGTCCGGGCTGTTCGCCGAAACCCTCGGCCTCTCGCAGGTCGGTCTGCACGACAACTTCTTCTCCCTGGGCGGGCATTCGCTTCTCGCGACCAGGCTGATCAACGGCGTGCGCTCCACGTTCTCCGTGGAACTCCCGCTCAAGGCCCTGTTCCAGGCGCCGACCGTGGCCTCACTGATGGGGATCATCGCCGACATCGAGGGGACGCGTCCCCCGTTGGTCCGCCACAACCGGACGGGGCCCGTCGAACTCTCCCTGGCGCAGCAGCGGTTGTGGTTCCTCAATCAGTTGGAGGACGCCAGCGGCACCTACAACGTGCCCGTAGG
>NZ_JBAGJZ010000103.1:0-1719 GCF_037034285.1 Streptomyces tyrfis
ATTAAATAACTGTCAGGTTTGAGCCGTGGGGTGTCTCTCGATAGGCGTTCCACGGGCCTTCAACTGTTCCAGGGTGCGGGCGGGCGCTCCGGGCATTGGCGTGACGGTGATTTTGTGCAGGTCCAAGAGGCGGTGTCCGTCCTGGAACTGATTGGACAGGTTGGTGCGGGTGACGCCCAGCAAGTGGGCCAGGAGCGTACTGGTCGCTGCTCTGCGGCGGCGTAACAGCGCCGTCAATAGTCGGTGGTAGTGGTCCAGGCTGCTGGTCTGCGGGTGGAGATAGCTGCGCGGACGGTGAAAGCGTCGTTGGAATGCGGCCTCGGCCAAGGCGTCCCAGTACGGCTCCGAGACCGCCACCACGTGGTCGAAGTCGGAGCGGGCCATACCCGTCAGGGCCGGGTTGGTGAGCAGTTCGGTCAGGGCCGGGTCGATCTGGCGACGAGTCCGTGGCGCCTCGGGAGGTTTGGGCGGGGTGGGTGCGAGGGTGTAGTTCCAGTCGCCGTGGAACGTGCTCGGTGTGATCGGCAGAGCGTGGAACTCAGCGGGCGTGACGGTCGTGCCAAGGTGGTAGCTACCGGTGTCGAGTTCGGATTCGATCGAAAGCCCGGTCGTGGTGGTCGTTGCGGCGATGGTCTTGAGGACGACCTCGTAGCTGGTCAGCGGTCGTCCTCGCCAGTTCGCGGTGATGTGGCAGAACATCCGGTGTTCTATCTTGTTCCACTTTGATGTGCCGGGTGGGAAATGGCAGACCGTGATCTCGAGCCCACTCTCCTGTGCGAAGGCGTGCAGGTGCTTCTTCCATGTCCAGCGGCGGGGATCGTTGGAGCCTCCGGAGTCGGCGGTGATGAGCAGCCGGGTGGCGTCCGGGTGGTCGGCCTGTCCGCGGTGCTGCCACCAGCGGCGTATGGATTCCACCGCGAATTCGGAAGTGTCGTGGTCGGTCCCGACGTTGACCCAGCCGGTATTGGTGGCGATGTCGTAGATCCCGTAGGGAATGGCCACCGGCTGGTCGCTGGTGGTGAAGGTGTGGCAGTCGACCCTGATCGGGTTCTTGCCCGGCCGCCAGGTGCGGCCGGGCCGGTCGCGGTTGCCGAGCCATTCCTTGGCTTTGGTATCGACACTGATCACCGGCTGCTCGTCATCGAGGAAGGCGGTGGCTGTGGCGTTCAGATGGGCGAACTGGGCATCGCGGTCCGGATGGCTGGCTCCTTCGGTGGTCTTGACGGTGCCCTGCAGGCTGTAACCCAGGCTGTGCAGCAGGCGCCCGACGGTCGCGGCGCTGACCCGATGTCCCTGTGACGTGAGGGTCGAGGCGAGGGCACGCAGCGACAGGGTGGTCCATCGCAACGGGGAGACAGGGTCACCCCGGGTGTGCGGCTCGATAAGCGACTCCAGTGCCGGCAGCAGACCAGGGTCGGTGACCGTCAACGGCTTGCGACCGGCTCCCGGAGCCCGAACCCTCCTCGTCGGCATCGGGTTCCCGGCCAGTTCAGTGACCCCGCGCGCGACGGTGGCTGTGCTGGCCCCGGAAGCAGCAGCCACCAGGGTGATCCCACCGTGGCCGATGGCAGCGGCCTCGCTGGCCAGGTAGAGCCGACGGCAGCGCTCGTCGAGATGCGGCAGGATCCGATCGAACTTTGCGCGTAACACGGCAACGGGCGGACGCACAGTCATAGTCCATCCTCCCACCAACACCCCCTGAACGAGCACTAATTGAAA
>NZ_JBAGJZ010000104.1:0-1688 GCF_037034285.1 Streptomyces tyrfis
CTGGGCTACGCCTCCGCCATCGGCGTCGCGCTGTTCGCGCTGACCGTGGTGGTCGCGGTGATCCAGCGGCTCGTGATCGGGAAGGACCAGTGACCATGACCGCAGCACCCACCAAAACCCCGCCCCCGCCCCCGCCCGCCGGCGCGGTTTCCGTCCCTGTGTCCGACCGGGCCGCGCGCCGGGCCGAGCGCCGGCTGCGCAGGCTCGCGGAGCGCGAGACCGTCCCCTACGGCCTGCGTCCCACCCGGGCCGGCCGGATCGGGCGCGCCGCCTTGCTGACGGTGGCCGCCCTGGTCACGGTCTTCCCGTTCTACGCGATGGTCGTGCTGTCGCTGAAGCCGTCCGCGGCGGTCGAGTTCCCCGGGAGTCTGTTGCCGTGGCCGGTGAGCGGCGAGGCGTATGACACCGTGATGAACGCCCAGGACGTGCCGCGCTGGCTGTTCAACACCCTGCTCTACTCCGTCGTCTCGGTCGTCGGTGTGCTGCTGCTGGCCTCGCTGGCCGGGTATGCCTTCGCCAAGAAGCGCTTCCCGGGCCGGGAGGCGATGTTCTGGTCGTTCCTGTCGATGGTGATGGTCCCGTACCACGTCACGATGATCCCGACGTTCGCGATGATCGCGAAGCTGGGCGGTGTGGACACCTACTGGGGTCTGATCGTGCCGACGCTGGCCAACGCCCAGGCGGTCTTCCTGATGCGGCAGTTCATCCAGGGGCTGCCGGACGAGCTGTTCGAGGCGGCCCGCCTCGACGGCTGCAACGAGTGGCAGATCTTCCACCGGATCGTCCTGCCGCTGCTGAAGCCGATCCTGGCCACGCTCGGCGTGTTCGTCTTCCTGTGGCACTGGAACGACTTCCTGTGGCCGCTGGTCATCGGCCAGTCCACCGACATGCGCACCCTCACCGTCGGCATCGCCTCGCTCCAGCAGCAGAACGTGCCGCTCAACGTGGTGCTCTCCGGCTCCGTCATCGCGTTCGTGCCCATCTTCGCCGCCTACCTGGTGGGCCAGCGCTACTTCACCGAGGGCGTCACCGCGTCCGGAATCAAGGGATAAGGGAAAACCACACATGTTCACCGATGAAGCCGCTCTGGAGGAGCGGCTCGCCACCCCCTCACCCGCTCTCGTCACCGACCTGGGCCGCCTCGAAGGCGACCTGCTCGTCCTCGGCGCCGGCGGCAAGATGGGCCCCAGCCTGTGCCGGCTGGCCCGCCGGGCCCTGGACGCCGCGGGCCGCACCGACCTGACCGTCCACGCCGTCTCCCGCTGGTCCGACCGGTCCGCGGCCCAGGCCCTGGAGGCCGACAGGGTCTCCACCGTCGCCTTCGACCTCATGGACCCGGCCGCCGACCTGACCGGCCTGCCCGACGCCGGGAACATCGTCTTCATGGTCGGCGCCAAGTTCGGCTCCGCCCAGGCACCCTCCCACGCCTGGGCCGTCAACGCCGCCATGCCCGACCGCGTCACCCGCCGCTGGCCCCACGCACGCATCGCCGCGTTCTCCACCGGCAACGTCTACCCCCTCGTCCCCCTCTCCACCGGCGGCTGCACCGAAACCGACCCCGTCGGCCCCGTCGGCGAATACGCCATGTCCTGCCTCGGCCGCGAACGCGTCTTCGCCCACGCAGCCCTCACCCAAGGCACCAAAATCGCCAACATCCGCCTCAACTACGCAGTCGACCTGCGCTACGG
>NZ_JBAGJZ010000105.1:0-1669 GCF_037034285.1 Streptomyces tyrfis
AGAGGCTGTTGTCTTTCCGAGTCTGAGGACTGCGTTTTCGCTGGTCAGGGGTAGGGGTGGCGTCCGTGTGGGAGTGATGGATCGTTGTGTCGTCGCTCCTGTGGAGGTCGCGGATGCCGTCGGTTGTCGGACTGCTGGAACAGCACGAGCTTGCCGCCCGTCGTCGTGTGGACGGGCTGCGCGAGGAAGCCGACCGGATCCAGGCCGAGCTCGCGGCGGCCGAGCAGGAGTGGCTGGAGTGGACGATCGCCCGCGAGCGTGTGGGTGCGGTGCTGTCCGGACCGGGCGGCGATTCAGCTGACGCGGTGGCCGCCGAGCGACCGGGCGGTGCCGGGACGGAAGCCGAGGCGTCACCGCTGGTGGCGGCGAAGGCGAAGTCGCAGGTTCCTGTGTGGCGCGAGGGGCTGGCCCGGACGGCACTGTCGGCGGACTATCAGCGCATCCTGGCCGTGCTCGCGGACCGGGTCCGTCTCGGTCAGGGCCCGCTGACCTGCCAGGAGATGGCCTCCGCCTTCGGCATGGACGTGGTGCCGGCCAAGGTGGAGGCGTTGCGGTCGAAGGCGAAACGCCTGGTCGCGCGGGGCTGGCTGGCCGAGCCGGCACCGGGCCGGTTCACCCTCGCGCGGGGCGTGAGCGGGTCAGACGGCGGGTCATGACCATGGTCATCGACCAGTAGACCATCGCCTCGGCGCTGGTGGTGCGGCGTTCGAAGTCGCGCACCAGGCGGCGGCTTCGCATCAAGTGGGCGAAGAACCGCTCGACGATCCACCGCTTGGGCAGCACCACGAACCCGCGCATGTCGTCGCTGCGTCTGACGATTGCCAGGACCAGGGCGAAAGCGGCCAGAGAGTACTCGACGAGGCTGCCGGTGTAGCCACCGTCGGCCCAGATGAGTTCCAGCCGGTGATGCGCGTCGGCCACCTGGGCGACCAGCACCTTCGCGGCGGCGCGGTCACCGATGTCCGCCGCGGTGACCATCACGCCCAGCAGCAGGCCGAAGGTGTCGACCACGACGTGCCGCTTGCGCCCGTTGACCAGCTTCCCGCCGTCGAAGCCGCGGCTGTCGGCGCCGACGACGGCGTCCGCCTTGACGGACTGCGAGTCGATCACGCCGGCTGTCGGCTCCGCATCCCGCCCCGCCTCCTGGCGGACCCGGCCACGCAGCCGGTCATGGAACTCCCTGACCAGCACGTGGTCGCGCCAGCGGCGGAAGAACGCATAGACCCGGTCCCACGGCGGGAAGTCGGCCGGCATCGCCCGCCACTTGATCCCGTTGTCCACGAGATAGCGAATCGCGTCCAGCATCGCCCGGTGACAGTACGCCTCCGGCTGCCCGCCCCGGCCCCGCAGCCAGCCCGGCACCGGCAGCAGCGGCCGGACCACGGCCCACTCCGCTTCCGTCATGTCCGAGGGATACCGTCGAACACGTTCGGGGTGATCAGCCGCATTACCGAACCGGTGAGCGACGCAATCACACGACGGAGCAGCCGAGTTGAACTCCACCGGCGTGAGCACGTACAACTGCGGCAACAGGGTCTCCTGGATCTCGGTTGGCTTCGCAACCCCGAGCTACCAAGAGGCCCTGCCTTCATGCCCACGGCCAGCCGCGATCACCCGATCGAGACTCCCGTTCGACGCCCACCCCTCAAGATCGGAACGACAACAGCCA
>NZ_JBAGJZ010000106.1:0-1455 GCF_037034285.1 Streptomyces tyrfis
TGCGGGTGGTCAGGATGTCGATGCTGATCGTGGCTTTGTAGCTGGTTCTGTCGACGGTGCCTCTGGCGTTGTACTTCGAGATGGCGCGTTTGACGACGCGTGGCCGGGTGCGGATGCGGCGGTCTGGCATGAGGTCGGCCGGGATCCGGCGGCCGATGGTGCCGATGAGGTCGATGGTGGTGCCGTCGAGGACGCCCGCGGCCTGGACAATCAGGTCGCGGGCGGTGTTCAACGCGATGGAGAAGCTGGCCCGGTCGGGGTCGATGTCCTGGCGGATGCCGGTGGCATCCGCCATGGCCAGTCGCAGGATCTGGTAGGTGACCAGCAGTGCGAAGACTTCCTGGACCACGCCGGCGGGGGTCCGGGCACGAAGGACCCGGCCACCCAGGATGGTGGACTTGATCTCCAGGTAGGAGGTCTCGATCTCCCATCGCTCGTGGTAGAGCCTGATCAGTTCGGTGGCGGGGTGTGCGTGGGGATCGGTCAGGGTCGTGACGAGACGGTAGGCACCGGTGCGGCGCCCCTGGGAGGTGCTGACGGTGATCTCGCAGTCGATGACGCGGACCGCGACGGCTCCGAGCCTGGACAGGTAGGAGCCGTCGGGGAACCGCTGCAGGACCGGAAGCCTGCGGTGTTCTTTCACGCGGACCAGGACGTGCGCGCCCGTCCCGGTGATCGCCTCGACCAGGGCCTGGACGGCGAAGTTACGGTCCAGCAGAACGATCATTCCCTCGCGCAGGCTGCGGACCAGGCTCGGCGCATAGAACGTCTCCCCGTTCGTGGTGGGACCGAAGACCGCGTCCAGAACGGTACGGGTGCCGCAGGACACCAGGACCAGCAGACGCAGTGAGGGGTATCCCGCCCCGCCGTTGTTACAGCGGTGCCTGACGAACTCGGCCTGGTTCGCCGGGCTGTCGGGCACGGCCACCAGCGTGCCGTCGACAGCACAGACGAGCAGGCCCCGCCACCACGCTCCCACGGTGCCGACCCCGGCGGCTGGTCCACGCAGCAGGTCGAACAAGCGCTGCAGCGGCCCGGCCCCGACCCGCCTGCGGGCCTGCGCCAGTGCGCCGGCAGTCGGAGCTGCTGTCTCCAGTCCTTCCGGACCGGCCGTCAGTCGCTGCCACACCTGCTGCCAGCCGATCCCGGGGAACAGGGAACCGGCCAGCAGCAGGTACACCACCACACGTGAGGGAAGATCCCGTATCCGCTGCTGCGTCCTGCGGGTCTCGGCCAGCACCTCGTCGACCATCTCGAATGGGGCGATCCGTGTTAACTCGCCCAGATGGCCCGGTGCAAACGGCCCCGCGGCAACCACTACCTCATGAGAAATGACAGACTTGGCGTCCAAGGGAGCTCCCGCTGAACAGTGATCTTGGTCGACACGGTTCTAGCAGGAGCTCCATCTCTGCTTCAGGCGGCTTGACACATCAACCCCACGCTTAACTACATGGC
>NZ_JBAGJZ010000107.1:0-1423 GCF_037034285.1 Streptomyces tyrfis
CTAGTGTGATGCGTCAGAAAAGGCGGTCTTAAGTCTGCTGCTAGTTTTTGGTGCTGGGTGGGCTGATTCTGGTGAGGTAGTCGGCGAGGGACTTGAGGATCTCGTCGGCGGTCTTGGTCCAGGTGAACGGCTTCGGGTTCTCGTTCCAGGTGTCGATCCAGGCGGTGATGTCCTTCTCCAGGGCTGTCACAGAGGTATGGACGCCGCGGCGGATGAGTTTGTCGGTCAGCAGGCCGAACCAGCGCTCGACCTGGTTCATCCAGGAAGAGCCGGTCGGGGTGAAGTGGACGTGGAAGCGGGGGTGTTTACCCAGCCACGTCTTGATCTCGGCGGTGTTGTGGGTGGCGTAATTGTCACAGACCAGGTGGACATCGAGTCCGGTCGGCACGGCCTTGTCGATCCGGATCAGGAACTTCTTGAACTCGATGGCGCGGTGGCGGCGGTGCAGTTCCGATATGACGGTGCCGTCGGCGATGTTGAAGGCGGCGAACAGGCTGGTTATCCCGTGCCGGTAGTAGTCGTGGGTGCGGCGTTCGGGCATGCCCGGCATCATCGGCAGTACCGGCTGCGAGCGGTCCAGCGCCTGGATCTGGCTCTTTTCATCGACGCAGAGAACCACCGCCTTCTCCGGCGGATGGTGGTAGAGGCCGACGACGTCGACGACCTTGGCGACGAACTGCGGGTCGGTGGACAGCTTGAAGGAGTCCTGCAGGTGGGGCTTGAGGTCGAACTTCTTCCAGATCCGCCCGACGGTCGATCTCGACAGCCCACTGTGCTTCGCCATCGAGGCACGCGACCAGTGCGTGTCCTTGCCCGGGACGGACTCCAGAGTCGCCACGAGTACGTCCTCGACCTGGTCGAGCAGGACCGAGGGCGGCCTGCCGGGGCGGGGCTCGTCCATCAGCCCGTCCAGACGCAGGGTGATGAACCTGGAGCGCCAGCGGTTCACCGTCGCGTGAGCGATGCCGAGTTCCGCCGCGACCTCCTTGTTCGTCCCGCCCTCCGCACACCGCAGCACGATCTTCGCGCGCAGGGCCAGGAACTGCGCGGTCTTCGCCCGCCGCGCCCAGCGCGTCAGCTCCGCCCGCTCAGCTTCGCTGAGCACCAGGTCCGGCTTGCGCCGGCCCGGCCGCGGCTCATCCACCAAGCCCGCCAGCCGCCGGGCCACGAACCGCGAACGCCACTTGCGCACCGTCTCCACGGAGACCCCAGAGTCCGCCGCCACAGCGGTATTTGACGCCCCGTCCGCACAGGCCAGGATGATCCGCGCCCGCTCCGCCACACGGGCCGACGCCCCGCCACCCGCCCAGCGCAGCAACTCCGCACGCTCCTCAGCAGACAGCACGACTTCGACAGCACGCGGGCCTCTGTGTGACATAAAAACAGCCTACAGACTTAAGACCGCCTTTTCTGACGCATCACA
>NZ_JBAGJZ010000108.1:0-1387 GCF_037034285.1 Streptomyces tyrfis
GACGCCCTACATCCGGGCCGACTCCGACGACGGACCCGTCCATGTTCCCGGCCGCCCCCCGCAGCAGGCGCCACCCCACCTGGTGGCCCTGCTCCGGCTGGTGGACGGCCGCCGGCCGCCGGGTGAACTGGCCCGCGCACTGGGCGTACCGTCGGCCGAGGTGACCGCCGGACTGGCCGAACTGGTGCGCCGGCGCTGGGTGACCTGGCGGCTGGAGGTTCCCTCCGGACCCCATCCGGACCGGGAGCTGCGCGCCATTCTGGAGCGGGTCGGTGATCCGGTGCTGCGGCGTGGTGCGCTGGAGCCGTTGGAGGCGCTGGAGCGGGGCCGGGACCGGGTGCAGGCGGCCGGTCGTGACGCGGGTGCGCTGTGCGAGGCGCTCGCCGCGCTGGAGGAGGACTTCACCCGGATCACCGACACCGCCTCCCAACGCGCCAAGGGCGCCCATACCGCGCCGAACCGGTCGCTGGTCTACTCCGACACCCGGCGCTCCGCCACCGCCCGTGTCGGCCGCGACGTCCTGGACGCCATGGCCCCCCTGGACCCGCTGATGACCAGCGCCGCCTGGCTGATGTCGCAGCTCGGCGCCCGGGTGGAGCGGCGGGCCGCCGAGGTCTACGAGAAGCTGGCCGCCGCCTCCGGCGGGGACCGGGTCGATCTCGCCGACTTCTGGTTCGCCTGCATGCCGATCCTGCACGGGGCCGCGGTCACCGACGCCGAGGAGGTGCTGGCGGAGTTCCAGCGCCGCTGGGCGCGGATCATTCCCGTCCCGGAGGGCGCCCGCCACGTCCGGGCGACGCACTCCGCGATCGCACCGCGGGTGGCCGAGGAGTTCCCTCCGGCCCCCGCGGCCTGGACCGCCGCCCGCTACCTCAGCCCCGATGTGCTGATCGTCGCCCGCGACACCGAGTCGATCGGCGACGGCGACTTCGAACTGGTCCTGGGCGAACTGCATCTGGCGTCCAACACCGTGGGCGCCTCGCTCTTCGTCAGCCAGCACCCCGAGCCGGACGAACTCCTCCGGCTGACCGGCCAGGACCATCCCGGCCCCCGGCTGCTGCCGCTGCTGCCCAAGGAACACAAGTCGCGGCTGTCCGTCCGGGTGCGCAATGTGCTGGTCCGGCCGGAGGACTACTACATCGCCCTGCTGGAGCTCACCGCCGACCCGCACCGGGACCGCACCGTGCTCAGCGCCGACGCCCACGTCACCCGACGCGGGGGCCGGCTGGTCGCGCTGCTCCCGGACGGCGCCGAGTTCCCCGTCACCGATGTGTTCGGCCATGTGCTGACCACCCTGGCCATGGACATGTTCCGGCTGCTCCCCGACGCGGATCACGTGCCGCGGGTGGCGGTGGACAAGTTGGTGGTGTGCCGGGAGTCGTGGCGG
>NZ_JBAGJZ010000109.1:0-1387 GCF_037034285.1 Streptomyces tyrfis
ACGCCACGACTCCCGGCACACCACCAACTTGTCCACCGCCACCCGCGGCACATGATCCGCGTCGGGGCGGAGCGCGAAGCGGTCCATGACGCGGTTGGTGAGGGCGTGGCTGAAGACGTCCAGCACGTCGAACTCGCTGCCGTCCGGCAGGACGGCCGTCAGCCGGCCGTCGCGGTCGGCCACGGTGACCTCGGCGCTGAGCACGGTGCGGTCCCGGTGCGGGTCGGCGGTGTGGTCGGCGACGGCGACGAAGTAGTCCTCCGGGCGGTCCAGGGCGGGGCGGCTGCGCGCCGACCACTTCAGCGGCAGCTCCTTGGGCAGCATCGGCATCAGCCGGGGTCCGGGGAAGTCACGGCTGGTCTCGGCGAGCAGCTCCTCGACGGCCGGGTGCTGGTTGACGAAGAGCGAGGCGGCCACGGTGTTCATGGCGATGTGCAGTTCGCCCAGGACGAGTTCGAAGTCGCCCCGCTCGACCGCCGCGGCGTCCTCGGCCATGATGAGCACGTCGGGGCTGACGTAGCGGGAGAGCGACCAGCCGTCGCGCGGGCCGTCGAACTCCTCGCGGACCCGGTCGGCGATGTCCGCCGAGGACAGCTGCACCCGGCGAGCGCCTTCGGGGGCGTCGATGATCCGGGCCCAGCGCTCGCGCAGTTCGGCGCCGATCCGGTCCGCCTCCGGCATGGACTCGGCGTGCGGGGCCGGCAGGCAGGCGAACCAGAGCGAGGCGAGGTCGGTGGTCGGCCGGTCGCCGCGCACCCGGTCGAAGCTCTCGCGGATCCGGGCGCGCATGGACTCCGCGTACCGGCTGGTGAGCCAGCCCACGGCCGTCAGGCACAGGGAGAGCGGGGTCAGTTCGTCCAGGACGGCGGTGCTGAGCCGGGCGGTGGCGGAGCGCCGGGTGTCGGAGTAGACCAGCGACCGGTTCGGCGCGGTGCGGGTGCCCTTGGCGCGTTGGGAGGCGGTGTCGGTGATCCGGGTGAAGTCCTCCTCCAGCGCGGCGAGCGCCTCGCACAGCGCACCCGCGTCACGACCGGCCGCCTGCACCCGCTCCCGGCCCCGCTCCAGCACCTCCAACGGCTCCAGCGCACCACGCCGCAGCACCGGATCACCGACCCGCTCCAGCACCGCCCGCAACTCCCGGTCCGGGTGGGCGCCCGAAGGCACCTCCAGCCGCCAGGTCACCCAGCGCCGGCGCACCAGCTCACGCAGGCGCTCCTCGGTCCGCTCGACGGGGAGGGTGAGGGCACGGGCGAGGTCGCCGAGGGTGCGGCGGCCGTCGATCAGCTCCAGCACCGGCAGCAGTTCGGCCGGTACGGGCTGTTGGGGCCGTCCCGGAAGCCGTACGACGGCGCCGTCGGCCCGTCGTTCGAGGCGTGCGAACGGTATG
>NZ_JBAGJZ010000110.1:0-1294 GCF_037034285.1 Streptomyces tyrfis
GCTACGGACCGGAGCTGCGTACGGCCATCCAGGGCGCGCTCGACGCGTTCTTCGCCTCCTCGCACGCCTTCGACGTCACCGACGCCAACGGGCAGACCCTGTCCGAGGCCGTCATATTGATCGACAGCGCCGTGGAGAACGCCCGCTACCTGCCCGTCGTCAAACGGCTGCTGGCCGGCTACGACTCCTCGTACAACGACTTCTGGTACATGGTCAACGCCGTGAACAGCGTGTACACGGTGTTCTTCCGCGGTCACCAGGTGCCGGAGTTCATCACCGCGGTGGAGGCCGACCCCAGCGCGCTGGAGGCCCTCAGCGACTTCGCGACGCGCCATCTCGACCTGCTGGGCAGCAAGCAGTCCTTCCTGGCCTCCAACGCGGGACTCGAGCTCGGCCGCTTCCTCAAGGAGGACTCCCTGCGCCCCAAGGCAAGCCCGCTGGCCGCCGGGCTGCTCGGCAAGAGCTCCATCACCGGCCCCACCGCCCCGCTCTGGGTCGCCGTGGCGCAGATGGTCGAGGCCTACGACAAGGCGAACTGCTCGTACTACGGCACCTGCGACCTCGCGGACCGTCTCGAAAAGGCCGTCCTGCCGGTGAAGCACACCTGTAGCGACAGCATCACCATCCGGGCGCAGGACATGGCCGCGGAGGAACTCGAGGCCAGCTGCACCAGCCTGCGCAACCAGGACGCCTACTTCCACGAGGTCGCCCGGGACAACGGACCGGTCGCCGACGACAACAACAAGACCATCGAGGTCGTGGTCTTCGACTCCAGCACCGACTACCAGACCTACGCCGGCGCGATCTACGGCATCAACACCAACAACGGCGGCATGTACCTGGAAGGCGACCCCGCCGCGGAAGGCAATCAGCCCCGGTTCATCGCCTACGAGGCCGAGTGGGCCCGCCCCGACTTCCAGATCTGGAACCTCAACCACGAGTACACGCACTACCTCGACGGCCGCTTCGACATGCACGGCGACTTCGAGGCCGGACTGACCACACCGACCGTCTGGTGGGTCGAGGGCTTCGCGGAGTACGTCTCCTACTCATACCGCAAGGTCGACTACGACGCCGCCGCCGCCCAGGCCGCGAACCACACCTACACCCTGCGGACCCTGTACGACACCACCTACGAGAACGCCGACCAGACCCGAATCTACAACTGGGGTTACCTGGCCGTCCGCTACATGCTGGAGTCCCACCGCGCGGACATCGACACCCTCCTCGGCCTCTACCGCAAGGGCGACTGGGACGGCGCCCGCACCCTGCTCACCTCGACCATCGGCGACCG
>NZ_JBAGJZ010000111.1:0-1246 GCF_037034285.1 Streptomyces tyrfis
GAGGTCACGGTGGTGACGGTGGGTCCGGAGGATGCGCGGGACGCGTTGCGCAAGGCGTTGTCGATGGGTGTGGACCGGGCGGTTCATGTGGAGGACGACGGTTTGCATGGTTCGGATGTGATGGGGACGTCGTTGGTTTTGGCGAGGGCGGTGGAGCGGGTCGGTTTCGATCTGGTGGTGGCGGGGATGGCGTCGACGGATGGTGGGGGTGGTGTGGTGCCGGCGTTGTTGGCGGAGCGGTTGGGTGTGCCGCAGGTGACGTTGTTGTCGCGGGTGTCGGTGGAGGGTGGTGTGGTGCGGGGTCGTCGGGACGGGGATGTGGCGTCGGAGGAGTTGGAGGCGTCGTTGCCGGCGGTGGTGTCGGTGACGGACCAGTCGGGTGAGGCGCGGTATCCGTCGTTCAAGGGGATCATGGCGGCGAAGAAGAAGCCGGTGGAGTCGTGGGATCTGGATGATCTGGGTGTGGAGGCCGGTGAGGTGGGTCTTGAGGGTGCGTGGACGAGGGTGGTGTCGGTGGCGGAGCGGCCGGCGAGGTCGGCGGGGACGGTCGTGAGGGACGAGGGCGAGGGCGGGAGGCTGCTCGCGGAGTTCCTGGCGGGCCGGAAGTTCATCTGACGGCCCGGGTTTCGTGGCTGTTCTTCGACTCATCGTGGCGGGAGACCATTTCCATGGCTGAAGTTCTTGTTTTCGTCGATCATGTGGGCGGTGTGGTGCGCAAGCCCACGCTGGAGTTGCTGGCGTTGGCGCGTCGGGTGGGTGAGCCGGTCGCGGTGGCGGTGGGTGAGGGTGCCGGGGGCACGGCGGGTGTGCTCGGTGGGCATGGTGCGGTGCGGGTGCTGGTGGACGAGGCTTCGGAGTACCGGGATTTCCTGGTGGTGCCGAAGGTGGAGGCGTTGGTGGCCGCTGTGGAGGCGGTGGGGCCGGTGGCGGTGCTGGTGTCGTCGTCGGGGGAGGGCAAGGAGATCGCGGCGCGTGTGGCGTTGCGGACCGGGTCGGGTGTGATCACCGACGCGGTGGACGTGGAGGCCGGGGAGGGGGGTGTGGTGGTGACGCAGTCGGTGTTCGCGGCGTCGTTCACGACCCGGTCCCAGGTGGTGCGGGGGGCTGCGGTGGTCGCGGTGAAGCCGAACTCGGCGGCGGTCGAGGCGGTCGCGGCGGCGGGTGCGGTGGAGGCGTTGGACGTGGTGTTCTCGAAGGAGGCGTCGGGGACGCGGGTGACGGGGCGTGCGCCGCGTGAGTCGACGGG
>NZ_JBAGJZ010000112.1:0-1202 GCF_037034285.1 Streptomyces tyrfis
AACCTGGTCACCCCGATCGCGGACGCCCACATGGACTCCGTCCCGCTGGTCGCGATCACCGGCCAGGTCGCCTCCAAGGCGATCGGCACGGACGCCTTCCAGGAGGCGGACATCTGCGGCATCACCATGCCGGTCACCAAGCACAACTTCCTCGTCACCCGGGCGGAGGACATCCCGCACACCATCGCGGAGGCGTTCCACATCGCCTCCACCGGCCGTCCGGGCCCCGTCCTCGTCGACATCGCCAAGGACGCCCTCCAGGCGCGGACCACGTTCAGCTGGCCGCCCACCCAGGACCTGCCCGGCTACCGCCCGGTCACCAAGCCGCACGCCAAGCAGATCCGCGAGGCCGCCAAGCTGATCACCCAGGCCCGGCGCCCGGTGCTGTACGTCGGCGGCGGCGTCATCAAGGCGGGGGCCACCGCCGAGCTGAAGGTCCTCGCCGAACTCACCCAGGCGCCCGTCACCACCACCCTGATGGCGCTGGGCGCGTTCCCCGACAGCCACCCGCTGCACGTCGGAATGCCGGGCATGCACGGTTCGGTCACCGCCGTCACCGCGCTGCAGAAGGCCGACCTGATCGTCGCCCTCGGCGCCCGCTTCGACGACCGCGTCACCGGCAGGCTGGACAGCTTCGCCCCGTACGCCAAGGTCGTCCACGCCGACATCGACCCCGCCGAGATCGGCAAGAACCGCGCCGCCGACGTCCCGATCGTGGGCGACGCCCGCGAGGTCCTGGCCGACCTCGTCCAGGCCGTCCAGGCCGAGCACAACGCGGGACACGTCGGCGACTACACGTCCTGGTGGAAGGACCTCGACCGCTGGCGCGAGACCTACCCGCTCGGCTACGACCTCCCCGAGGACGGCAGCCTCTCCCCGCAGCAGGTCATCCAGCGCATCGGCGAGCTCGCCCCCAAGGGCACGATCTTCGCCGCGGGCGTCGGCCAGCACCAGATGTGGGCCGCCCACTTCATCGACTACGAGCAGCCCGCCACCTGGCTGAACTCCGGCGGCGCCGGGACGATGGGGTACGCGGTCCCGGCCGCGATGGGCGCCAAGGCCGGCGCGCCGGACCGCACCGTCTGGGCCATCGACGGCGACGGCTGCTTCCAGATGACCAACCAGGAACTCACCACCTGCGCGCTCAACAACATCCCGATCAAGGTCGCGATCATCAACAACGGCGCGCTCGGCATGGTCCG
>NZ_JBAGJZ010000113.1:0-1172 GCF_037034285.1 Streptomyces tyrfis
CGGTGAGCAGATCCGTCAGCAGACCCGGTGAGCGCTGCTCACGTCCATGTTCCGCCCGGCAGTACACCGTGCTCCCCGCCCGCTCTTTCAGGGCCTGGCCGGGAGCACGGCCTTCAACCGACCGCGTGCTGGCCGCTTTCCACGGCCCGCCAGCCACCCGGTCATCACCCCTCTTCACAAGGAGCTGAACCAGGATGACATGCCACGTTCCCTCCGCCCCCAATCTGGCGACGGGGGGCCGGTAATGGCGCTCTTCGGACTGATCGGCAACGACCGCGCCATGGCCGATTCCACCTACAACGGCCGCGAGTCCGCCTCCGAGAAGACCACGCGCAAGCGCCGCGAGGCACACCACCGCGGCGCGCGGGCCGCTGACCGCAAGGGCCAGGCGTGGGAGGACACCGAGCGGACCCGCCAGGACCGCCGTGGGTGGTGGAGCCGATGACCCGCACCACCCGCGCCCTGACCGTGTTGCTGTTCCGCCGCCTGCACTCCTGGCGCCTGCGCCGCCGGGCCACCACGGGTGGCCCGGCGGCCCGGACGCGGCTGCCCGGCCGCCCCGTCGACGACAACACCGCCGCGCCCGTCCCCACACTGGTGGGTGGCGACGAACTGCGGGCCCGCGCACTGCTGTGCGCCGCGCTCAACGGCGGATGCCGCCGCGAGGAGGCACGCCGATGAGCAAGCCCCCCACCCCCGACCACGCGTCCGACCCCGCCAAGGGGGAGGTCCTGTCCGGCCGGGTCATCCCGGCCGGAGAAGGCTGGCCGGTCCGCCCCGGACTCCCGGCCACCGCATCGTCCGCCACGACCCCACCTCCCTCCGCCGCGATTCCGCCGCAGGCTGCCCCGCCCGCCTCGCACGCCGGCGCCGGGACGGTGCCGGCGCCCACCGTCCCCGCCCCGCCCAGTCCCCCGGCGACAACCGCCACGGGCGGGGCAGGGGACTGGTGGGCGGCTCCACCGCCCCCGCCGGTTCCTCCGCCCGGGGGCTGGGGCGGTCCCCCGTGGGGCCCGGCCCCGTTCCCGGACCCGTGGCAAGGGCCGCCGCAGAGCCTGGACATCCACGTTCACGTGGTCCCGGCCGTTCCGGTGGAGGAGGAGAAGCCGGGGTTCTGGAAGCGGGTATGGCGTCTGCTCACCCGTGGGATCAGCCCGTACGCGGCATGGGGC
>NZ_JBAGJZ010000114.1:0-1171 GCF_037034285.1 Streptomyces tyrfis
ACTACTGAGGTTGAACTCGTGATGTCGCATGGTCGGTCAGGTAAGCCTGATGGTCAGGCCGGTCTCGGCGAGGCAGCCGTCTATGAGGTGGCTGCGGTACTGGATGTGCCGTAGGCCGCGTCGGATGCGTTGGATGAGGTGTTCCGGGGTGGTGAAGGCGACGTTGGAGAGCCAGCCGCATCGCAGAAGTGACCAGATGCCTTCGACGGGGTTGAGGTCGGGCGCGTAGGGCGGCAGGTAGTAGATGGTCAGCCAGTCCCGGGCTTCGGCGAACTCCCGGAGCCCGGCGGCCTTGTGCACGTTGAGATTGTCCCAGATGAGCACGATCGGGCCTCCGAGTTGCTGGTGGGCGGCGGTCAGCAGGTCCCGGTAGTCACGCCAGGAAAAGCTCTTGCGCCCGTCGCGGCGGCCGTCGTCCCGGCGTGGCCGGTAGATCAGCCGGGACCGGTGGCCGGGCTTGTAACAGGTCAGGGCGGCGATGGAGATCCGTCTGCGGGACCGGCCGCGTACCCGTACCACCGGAGTCCGGCCGCGCTGGGACCAGGTCTTCGCCTGCGGCGGCGTCATGGAGAAACCGGCCTCGTCCTCGAAGACGAGCCAGGCTCCACGAGCCGCCGCGAGCCTTCCGCGCAGGGCCACACCTCCTTGACCCATCCGGCCACCGCGTCGTCGTCCCGCTCGATGGCGCGTCGGGCCGGGACCTGGCAGGACCAGCCGTTGCGCACCAGCAGCTTGCGCACGCCCTGAATCGTGTAGGTCATATGGAAGCGCCGGCCGATCACCGTCTTCACACGGCTCAGAGTCCAGCGCTGATCTTCCCACCCATGCGCGGCCGGCCCCTTGGCCAGCTCCGCCTCCAGTTGCGTGAACTGCTTCTCGCTCAGCCTCGGCAGCGACGCCGGTCCCTGCGACCGCAGAGCCCGCGGACCGCCCTCCTGCCATGCCTGCCGCCATCGCTGCACTGAGCGGACGCTGACCCGCAAGTCCCTGGCGATCACCGAGCTCGCCTCGCCCCGGGCGAACCGCTCCGCCGCCTGGAGCCGTAATTCCTCGCGGAACAACTGCCGTTCGGCGGTCAGCCCGCCCCCTTGTGGATACCGCATGCATCGGTGATACCGCACGAACGACAAGCCGTCAGCCCCTACGACACCACGAGTTCAACCTCAGTAAC
>NZ_JBAGJZ010000115.1:0-1123 GCF_037034285.1 Streptomyces tyrfis
ACCCCAGGCCGCGTACGGGCTGATCCCACGGGTGAGCAGACGCCACACCCGCTTCCAGAACCCCGGTTTCTCCTCCTCCACCGGCACGGCCGGCACCACATGAACATGGATGTCCAGGCTCTGCGGCGGCCCTCCCCACGGATCCGGGACCGGGCCCGCACCCCACGGGGGACCACCCCAGCCCCCGGGCGGAGGAACCGGCGGCGTCGGCGGAGCCGCCCACCAGTCCCCCGCCCCGCCCGCGGCGGCTGTCGCCGGGGGACTGAGTGGAGCGGGAGCGGTGGATGTCGGCACCGGTCCGGTGTGCGAGGCGGGCGGGGCAGCCTGCGACGGAATCGCGGCGGCCGGGAGTCCGGGGCGGACCGGCCAGCTCTCTCCGGCCGGGATGACCCGGCCGGACAGGACCTCGCCCTCGGCGGGGTCAGGCGCATGGTCGGGCATGGGTGGCTTGTTCACCGGCCTGCCCCCTCACGGCGGCATCCACCATCGAGCACGGCGCACAACAGTGCGCGGGCCCGCAGTTCGTCGCCGCCCACCAGCGTGGGCGCGGGCGCGGCGGTGCTGTCGTCGACGGGGCGGCCGGGCAGCCGCGTCCGGGCCACCGGGCCGCCCGTGGTGGCCCGGCGGCGAAGGTGCCAGGAGTACAAGCGGCGGAACAGCAAGGTCGGGGTGCGGGTCATCGGCTCCACCACCCACGACGGTCCTGGCGGCCCCGCTCGGCGTCCTCCCACGCCTGGCCCTTTCGGTCAGCGGCCCGCGCGCCGCGGTGGTGTCCCTCGCGGCGCTTGCGCGCGGCCTGCTCGGAGGCGGACTCGCGGCCGTTGTAGGCGGACTCGGCCATGGAACGGTCGTTGCCGATCAGTCCGAAGAACGCCATCACCGGCCCCCCGTCGCAGAATCGGGGGCGGAGGGAACGTGGCATGTCATCCTGGTTCAGCTCCTTGAGAAGAGGGGTGATGACCGGGCGGCTGGCGGGCCCTGGAAAGCGGCCAGCACGCGGTCGGTTGAAGGCCGTGCCCCCGGCCCGGCCCTGAAAGAGCGGGCCGGGAGCACGGCGCACTGCCGGGCAGAACATCGGGACGTGAGCAGCGCTCACCGGGTCTGCTGACGGATCTGCTCACCA
>NZ_JBAGJZ010000117.1:0-998 GCF_037034285.1 Streptomyces tyrfis
GACCCAGCTCATGAGCTTGCGCAGCTCACGGCCCGTGGTCTCCAGGAGGTGGTCGCTGTCCGCCTTCTTGTACTCGTTGTACTTGGGCAGACCGTTGTGGTACTCGGCCATCCAGTTCTTGGCGAAGGAGCCGTCCTGGATCTCCGCGAGGACCTTCTTCATCTCGGCCTTGGTGGCGTCGGTGATGATGCGCGGGCCGGTGACGTAGTCGCCCCATTCGGCGGTCTCCGAGATGGACCAGCGCATCTTCTCCAGGCCGCCCTCGTACATGAGGTCCACGATGAGCTTCAGCTCGTGCAGGCACTCGAAGTACGCGATCTCCGGCTGGTAGCCGGCCTCGACCAGGGTCTCGAAACCGGCCTTGACCAGGGCGGCGGTGCCACCGCAGAGGACGGCCTGCTCACCGAACAGGTCGGTCTCGGTCTCCTCGGTGAAGGTCGTCTTGATGACGCCGGCGCGGGTGCCGCCGATGCCCTTGGCGTACGACAGCGCCAGCGCGAAGGCGTTGCCCGTGGCGTCCTGCTCGACGGCCACGATGCACGGCACGCCGCGGCCCTCCTCGTACTGGCGGCGGACCAGGTGGCCCGGGCCCTTGGGGGCGACCATGCAGACGTCGACGCCGGCCGGCGGCTTGATGAAGCCGTAGCGGATGTTCAGACCGTGGCCGAAGAACAGCGCGTCGCCGTCCTTGAGGTTGTCCTTGACGGACTCCTCGTAGACCTGGGCCTGGATCGGGTCCGGGACCAGGATCATGATGACGTCGGCCTCGGCGGCGGCCTCGGCGGGGGTCACCACGCGCAGGCCCTGCTCCTCGGCCTTGGCCCGGGACTTCGAGCCCTCGTGCAGGCCGACGCGGACGTCGACACCCGAGTCGCGCAGCGACAGCGCGTGGGCGTGGCCCTGGCTGCCGTAGCCGATGACCGCGACCTTGCGGCCCTGGATGATGGACAGGTCGGCGTCGTCGTCGTAGAACAGCTCGGCCACTGGGTCTCTCCTTG
>NZ_JBAGJZ010000118.1:0-983 GCF_037034285.1 Streptomyces tyrfis
GCAGTGGCAGACCCTGTTCTACAACCAGCGGTACTCCAACACGGTGCTGCACTCCGGCGCCGACACCGAGGGAGTCCCCGCGAAGGGCACCCGGGTCCCGGACTTCGTCAAGCTGTCCGAGGCCATGGGCTGCCACGCGATCCGCTGCGAGGACCCGGCCGACCTGGACAAGGTCATCGAAGAGGCCAACGCCGTCAACGACCGCCCGGTCGTGATCGACTTCATCGTCCACGAGGACGCCATGGTCTGGCCGATGGTCGCCGCCGGCACCTCCAACGACGAGGTCATGGCCGCCCGCGGGGTCCGCCCCGACTTCGGCGACAACGAAGACGACTGAGAGACGACAGAGAGACCGACGCCATGTCCACCAAGCACACGCTCTCCGTCCTGGTCGAGAACAAGCCCGGTGTCCTCGCCCGGATCACCGCCCTGTTCTCCCGCCGCGGCTTCAACATCGAATCGCTCGCGGTCGGGACCACCGAACACCCCGACATCTCACGCATCACCATCGTCGTCAATGTCGAGGGCCTGCCCCTTGAGCAGGTGACCAAGCAGCTCAACAAGCTGGTGAACGTCCTCAAGATCGTCGAACTCGAGCCCTCCGCCGCGATCCAGCGGGAGCTCGTCCTGGTGAAGGTCCGCGCCGACAACGAGACCCGCTCCCAGATCGTCGAGATCGTCCAGTTGTTCCGCGCCAAGACCGTGGACGTCTCCCCGGAGGCGGTCACGATCGAGGCCACCGGCGGCGCCGAGAAACTGGAGGCCATGCTCAGGATGCTGGAGCAGTACGGCATCAAGGAGCTGGTCCAGTCCGGCACCATCGCCATAGGGCGCGGCGCGCGCTCGATCACCGACCGGTCCCTGCGCGCCCTCGACCGCACGGCCTAGCCGCTCCCGGCGCCGCCGCCTCGCCGCCCGCATGGCGAGATCCACACACGTATCCGACGCACCCCGCCGTACGGTGGGACGCAACACCAGCACAT
>NZ_JBAGJZ010000119.1:0-890 GCF_037034285.1 Streptomyces tyrfis
CCAGTGGCAGACCCTCTTCTACAACCAGCGCTACTCCAATACCCAACTCCATGGCGAGTCCAGCTCTCGCGTGCACGGCACCCGCGTGCCCGACTTCGTGAAGCTGTCCGAGGCCATGGGTTGTGTCGCGCTGCGCTGCGAAGACGCAGCCGACCTCGACACCGTGATCGCGAAAGCGAACTCGATCAACGACCAGTCCGTGGTGGTCGACTTCATCGTCCACGAGGACGCGATGGTGTGGCCGATGGTCGCCGCCGGCACCTCCAACGACGCCATCATGACCGCCTTGAACGTCCGCCCCCGCTTCGATAACGCTCCCGAGGACCACACCTCAGAAAATCTCACCTGACCATGCCCAAGCACACGTTCTCCGTCCTGGTCGAGAACAAGCCCGGGGTCCTCGCCCGGATCACCGCCCTGTTCTCCCGCCGCGGCTTCAACATCGACTCCCTCGCTGAAGGGCTGACGGAACACCCGGCCATCGGCCGGATCACCATCGTGGTCAACGCCGAAGACGACCTTCTCGAACAAGTCGTCAGCCAGGTCGGCAAGCTGGTCAACGTCCTGGAGATCGTCGAGCTCGAACCGGTATCCGCCATCCAGCGTGAACTGGTACTCGCCAAGATCCGAGCCGACAGCCGTACGCGCTCCGAGATCATCGAGATCGTTCAGCTGTTCCGTGCCAAGACCGTGGACGTCTCCCCGGAGGCGGTCACGATCGAGGCCACGGGCAGCGCCGACAAGCTGGAGGCCATGCTCAGGATGCTGGAGCCCTTCGGCATCAAGGAACTGGTCCAGTCCGGGACGATCGCCATCGGCCGCGGCCCCCACTCCATTAGCCACCGCATAGCCCACGAACTCCGACGCACCGCTTGACCGCTCAACCCGAC
>NZ_JBAGJZ010000120.1:0-879 GCF_037034285.1 Streptomyces tyrfis
CTGGGTGGCCGTCCAGGCCGTCGACCTGGGCAACAAGGCCGGGAACAAGGCCATCCACGCAGCGACCGGCGCGAACGACGGCGGCACCCTCGCCCACGGTTCCATGGGAGCACTGACCTACCCCGGGGCCTGTGCGGTCCTGGTCATGGCCATCGTGGGCGGCATCGCCTGGAAGGCCGCCGGGAAGACGGACAAGAAGCGCATGCTGGGCGGCGTCTTCAGCGGCCTGACCCTGTGCGCGACCGCCGGATTCGCACAGGCCATGGCATGGGTTCCCGACCTCTACAACACCGTCGGGGAACAGGCCGTCAACGTGCTGAACGGGGGACTGCCCCTGTGACCGGCAACGCCGAAGCAGCACCCGACACGGCCACCTTCGCCGAACACGCCACCGAGCTGAAAGAGCGGGGCGCGGAGCTGAAGGAACGCGCGGCGGATGCAGAGGAGAAAGCCAAGCAGGCGAGTGCCTGGGCGATCCGGCTGGTGCAGACGCTGGGGGAGGGCACCGTTCTCCTCGGCAAGTCGCTCGCGGCCCGGTTGAAAGGCTGGTGCTTGCAAGGGCACAGGTCGGACCTCAAAGGCATCAGTGCCGACCTGGGCATCTACCTGCGCGGCGGTCTCCTGGCCGCCGCCGCATACGGCCTGTGGCGGGTGGTGGACACCCGCCCCGCGCTGATGTGGCCACTGACCGGCGTGTGGTGCATCGCCGCCCTCCGCACCAAGGTCAAGGCAGGCAAGGCGGGCAAGGCGGAAGCCGCCCAGGAGACCTTGTCCGAGGGCGGGGAGGAGGCCGCCGAGAAGGGCGCGGACCGCCCTTCTCCGGAGGCGTTCGTGCACCTCCTCCACGACCTGGTCCAGGAGCACTCCGAACCGGGCCGG
>NZ_JBAGJZ010000121.1:0-870 GCF_037034285.1 Streptomyces tyrfis
ACGACCCGGTTCGGAGTGCTCCTGGACCAGGTCGTGGAGGAGGTGCACGAACGCCTCCGGAGAGGGCCGCGGACCACCCTTCTCAGCAGCCTCCGAACCACCCTCGGCCGTGGTCTCCTTGGCGGCTTCCGCCTTGCCTGCCTTGACCTTGGTGCGGAGGGCGGCGATGCACCACACGCCGGTCAGTGGCCACATCAGCGCCGGGCGGGTGTCCACCACCCGCCACAGGCCATATGCGGCGGCGGCCAGCAGACCGCCACGCAGGTAGATGCCCAGGTCGGCACTGATGCCCTTGAGGTCCGACCGGTGCCCCTCCAGGCACCAGCCCTTCAACCGGGCCGCAAGCGACCTACCGAGAAGGACGGTGCCCTCCCCCAGCGTCTGCACCAGCCGGATCGCCCAGGCACTCGCCTGCCTGGCCTTCTCCTCCGCATCCGCCGCGCGCTCCTTCAGTTCCGCGCCCCGCTCCTTCAGCTCGGCGGCGCGTTCGGCGAAGGTGGCTGTGTCGGGTGCTGCTTCGGTGTTGCTGCTCACAGGGGCAGTCCCCCGTTCAGCACGTTGACGGCCTGTTCCCCGACGGTGTTGTAGAGGTCCGGCACCCATGCCATGACCTGTGCGAATCCGGCGGTCGCGCACAGGGTAAGGCCGCTGAAGACGCCGCCCAGCATGCGCTTCTTGTCCGTCTTCCCGGCGGCCTTCCAGGCGATGCCGCCCACAATGGCCATGACCAGGACGGCGCAGGCTCCGGGGTAGGTCAGTGCTCCCATGGAACCGTGGGCGAGGGTGCCGCCGTCGTTCGCGCCGGTCGCTGCGTGGATGGCCTTGTTCCCGGCCTTGTTGCCCAGGTCCACCGCCTGCACGGCTACCCAT
>NZ_JBAGJZ010000122.1:0-866 GCF_037034285.1 Streptomyces tyrfis
CCGAACCGCAAGAGGGGCCGCTTTCGGGCGAGTTGAGTAATCGTCAGATTATCCGGAAATAGCATTTGGCGTACGTCGTGTACCCCGATAGGCGTTCCGGAAACCCACGGCCACGTGTCCGATATGACAGGTATGGGGACCGTCAGTACGTTCAATCACGGGCCGACTGCTCAGCCGGCCTCCCTGAGACAGGAGAAGTGACATGGTTACCCGTTCCACCGTGGTTACCGGTGCCGTCGCGGCCGCGGCGGCCCTGGCAGCAACCGGCATCACCTACGCCTCGGCCGCCACGTCCGAGCCGGCCCAGGCGGTCCCCGTGGTCCAGCAGGCCGCCGCCCCCACCACCGCTCTGGAGGGCGGTGACTCCGGCAAGGGCAACGAGGGCAAGGGCAACGAGGGCAGGGGCTACGGCGGCGGCGGTGGCGGCGGCGGCCACGAGAAGCGCCGTCACCACCACCGCCACCACCACGGCCGTATCCACATCAACGAGCGCACCTACTCCGACGAGCGCGGCGGCTGCGTGACCGTCGTCAGCGGACTCGGGTCCAGGACCCTCAACATCCGCAACGACAGCCACCGGACCATCGAGGTCTTCCGCGGCGTCACCTGCGACAACGGCGCGCCCATCGCGACCGTCGGCCCCTGGAGCTCCAGCGACGGAGTCCACCCCGGCCACGTCAAGGGCGGCGTCCACGTCCACGACGGAGTCGTCGGCAGCTTCCGCGTGATCGAGCACCACCACCACCGCGGCCACGACGGCGGCGACTTCGGCGACGACTACGACGACGACGACCGCTACTGACCCGACCGCACCACCCCACACACAACCCCGGCCCGCCGGAATCGGGCCGGGGTTCCGTGTACCC
>NZ_JBAGJZ010000123.1:0-726 GCF_037034285.1 Streptomyces tyrfis
GACCGAAGGGAAAGCCCGGAGGAAAGCCTGGACCGGATGGTTCGGGTGAGTACAAAGGAAGCGTCCGTTCCTTGAGAACTCAACAGCGTGCCAAAAGTCAACGCCAGATATGTTGATACCCCGGCCTGTCGATCACGGCAGGTTGGTGGTTCCTTTGAAAGTCCTGCCGGGCCTCACGGTTCGGTGGGCATTTACACAGCGAGGACGCTGTGAACGACCGGTCCTATTCCGACTGGTTGTTCCGCTCTCGTGTTGTGTTGTCCCGATCACGGGAAAACATTCACGGAGAGTTTGATCCTGGCTCAGGACGAACGCTGGCGGCGTGCTTAACACATGCAAGTCGAACGATGAAGCCCTTCGGGGTGGATTAGTGGCGAACGGGTGAGTAACACGTGGGCAATCTGCCCTTCACTCTGGGACAAGCCCTGGAAACGGGGTCTAATACCGGATACCACTTCGTCCCGCATGGGATGGGGTTGAAAGCTCCGGCGGTGAAGGATGAGCCCGCGGCCTATCAGCTTGTTGGTGGGGTGATGGCCTACCAAGGCGACGACGGGTAGCCGGCCTGAGAGGGCGACCGGCCACACTGGGACTGAGACACGGCCCAGACTCCTACGGGAGGCAGCAGTGGGGAATATTGCACAATGGGCGCAAGCCTGATGCAGCGACGCCGCGTGAGGGATGACGGCCTTCGGGTTGTAAACCTCTTTCAGCAGGGAAGAAGCG
>NZ_JBAGJZ010000124.1:0-671 GCF_037034285.1 Streptomyces tyrfis
TCGAAGTACTTGAAGCCCGCGTCGTAGAGCTGGAAGACGAGCGTGTAGCTGGCGTTGGCGGGGCCGCCGCCGGTCATCGTGTACACCGCGTCGAAGACCTGGAACGAGGCCGTCGTCTCGATCACGGCGAGGAAGAACAGGGCGGGCTTGAGCTGCGGGAGCACGATGTACCGGAACCGCTGCCAGGGCCCGGCGCCGTCGGTGAGCGCGGCTTCCTCCAGCTCCCGGGGAATGTCCTGCATCCGGGCCAGCAGGATCAGCATCCCGTAGCCGAAACGCGACCAGACGCCGACCACCGCGAGCGCGGGCAGCACCAGCACGTCATCGGACAGCCAGGAGCCCTCGTCCATCCCGAACAGGCCCATCAGACTCGACCACGGACCACCCGTCGAGAAGATCCAGACGAAGACCGTGGCGGCCAGCACCAGCGAAGTGACCACCGGCAGGAAGAACACCGACCGGAAGAACCGCGCACCACGAAAAGCACGACGAGTGATCAGCGCCAACGACACCGACACCACAAGCGTGCCCGGCACAGCAAGCACCGTATACAGAACAGTGACCCTCAACGCCTGCCAGAACAACGGGTCATCCCACAGACGGGTGAAGTTGTCCAACCCGACGAAACTGCCACCACCGGTCAGACTGTAATCCGTGAAACTCATCAGCAC
>NZ_JBAGJZ010000125.1:0-651 GCF_037034285.1 Streptomyces tyrfis
GCTTCGGTTGCGGGGCGCTGTGGACCGGGACGCGCTGGGTTCGGCTCTTCTGGACACGGTGGTGCGGCAGGAGAGTCTGCGGACGGTGTTCGTGGATGTGGGGGGTGTTCCGTGGCAGCGGGTGCTGGAGCCGGATGAGGTGGAGGTGCCGTTGTGTGTGGTGGGGGTGGCGGAGGAGGATTTGGCGGGGGAGCTGGAGTCGGCGGCGCGTCGGGGTTTCGATCTGTCGTCGGAGATTCCCTTGCGGGCGTGGCTGTTCGACGTCGCTCCGCAGGACCAGGTGCTGCTTCTGGTGATGCATCACATCGGGATGGATGGCTGGTCGTTGGAGCCGTTGTTCCGTGATTTGTCGTGTGCGTATGCGGCGCGGGCGGAGGGGCGGGCGCCGGGGTGGGAGGCGTTGCCGGTTCAGTATGCGGATTATGCGGTGTGGCAGCGTGAGGTGCTGGGTTCGGAGTCGGATCCGGAGAGTCTGGTGAGTCGTCAGCTCGTTTATTGGCGGGAGGCGTTGGCGGGTGTTCCGGATGAGTTGGCGTTGCCGTACGACCGTCCGCGTCCGGCGGTGAGTTCGCATCATGGTGATCTTGTCCCCGTGGTGCTGGACGCGGGGCTTCATCGTGCGTTGACGGGGTTGGCGCAGCGGACGGGGAC
>NZ_JBAGJZ010000126.1:0-610 GCF_037034285.1 Streptomyces tyrfis
CGTCGTCCCGCCGCAGTCTGCTGCGGGCGTCGGGTCTGGCCGGTCTGGTCGTGGCCTCCACGGCCGTGGCCTCCGGCAGTGCGCAGGCCGCGCCGTCGCACACCGGTGACGTCCTGCGGGTCGACACCGTCGCCGCGCTGCGCGCGCTGAACACGAAACCGTTCGACGACGGCACCCAGATCCTCGTCGCCGGCTACCACGCCCCCGGCGACGGCGGCGCCATGGCCCTGCGCTGGCACAAGAAGTCCACCACCGCCCACAACGGCGGCACCGTCATCGCCCCCGCCGGCAAGAACCCCGGCCCCGGACGCTGGCACCAGCTCCACACCGGCACCGTCGACTTCCGCACCTTCGGCCACCTCGACGACAAGACCCCCGCCGACGCCGCCCTCGACGCCATGATCACCGACAAGAGCGTCCACCGCGTCGAGGCCCACACCGACCTCCTGTTCACCAGACGCCACCTCTTCGACCGCTCCCACATCGAACTCGACTTCGGCGGCCACCGCATACGCACCGAAGGCATCGAGAAGAACACCCACGACAACCCCTTCGGCGCCGTCCTCTCCTTCCGCGGCACCGTCACCACCACCACCGTCCGCCACGCCCT
>NZ_JBAGJZ010000127.1:0-560 GCF_037034285.1 Streptomyces tyrfis
CGGCGCGGGGGTATCCAGGCCATCAGCCGCTCGTCCGCCGACAACGTCCTGGCCAGCGCGTCGATCGACCAACTGGAGAAGAACACCGACGACGACTCCGTCAGCCCCTCCCCCGGATCGATCTCCACCCCACCCACCGAACGATCGATCCGACCCCAGCCCACCGGACCGAAGAACCCGATCGTGTCGTTCTTCACACAGAACCGCTGCCAGTAATGCGCCACCAACTCCTCACGCTGACGCGGCATGCTCGACCGATTCGACGCCGACGGAACCCACCCCAGAAACGGCCGCAACCCCGTCCGCAACACCGTCCGGTTCTGCCACGCCACCGCAGCCGTGAAATCCGAACCCCCCGCAACCCCCTGCAACCTCACCGCCGTCCGCGCCGCAACCTCCCCGAACACCCCCTCGAACTCATCCCAATCCGGACCCGACAACCCCACCCCACCAGCAAACTTGTCCGCATACACCGACACATCCACCGGCGCCAGATCCAACACACCCCCCACCGGAAAACCCGGCCCACGCAACGAGAACTGCTCCCACAACCGCCAACG
>NZ_JBAGJZ010000128.1:0-520 GCF_037034285.1 Streptomyces tyrfis
CGTTGCCCGTGTTGGTCACCAGGAACGCGTACGCGACCTTCTCACCGGCCACCAGCTCGCCGGGCTTCTCGGCCTTCCCCGTCTTGACGACCGTCAGGCCGGGCTTCGAAGGCGCCGGAACCTCGACCTCCGACGGCGGCGAGACCGGCGGCTCGGTCCCATCGGGCGGCGTGCCGGTCGCCGTCGCGGAGTTCTTGATCGAACCCGCGTCGACGTCCTCCTGCGTGACCTCGTAGGAGGCGGTGCACGTCACGTTCGCACCAGGGGCGAGGGACGCGGCACCAGCCGGGCAGACCACATCCGACAGCTTGCCGCTACCGGTGAAGTCGCCCTCCTTCACCTTGACATCCTTGATCGTGACATTGCCCGTGTTCGTGACCACGAAGGCGTACGCGACCTTCTCACCGGCCACCAGCTCGCCGGGCTTCTCCGTCGTCGCCGACTTGACGACCTCCAGAGCGGGCTGCCTGGGCGCCGGGACCGTCACCTTCGACGGAGGCGAGACGGGCGGCTCGCCGCC
>NZ_JBAGJZ010000129.1:0-500 GCF_037034285.1 Streptomyces tyrfis
TACTCCAGTCGCAGTTCGCTATTCCTGCTGGTCAGGAGCATGTATCTGAGTGTGCTCGGCTGACGTGTTGTCAGGTTGGGTGAGTTCGTGACCTCGGGTACGGCGGCCCGTTGTGCTTGTCATGCAAGACGATGTGCGGCCTGACCTCTGGTCGGCGGAGCTGGAAGAGTTGTTGGTGCGGGTCGGTCACCGGTTCGGCCGGGTGGACCTTCGGCGGCGGATGCGGGACTACGTACACGGCCTGCTTGCGCCTGTGGGCCGGAAGAACAGCTGGCAACTGGCCGAACAGGCCGGTCACCGAACCCCTTCAGGGTTGCAGCACCTGCCGAGCCGGGCTTGCTGGGATCCTGACGAGCTGCGGGACGACCTGCAGGAATACGTTGCCGAGAGACTCGGCGATCCGACTGGGGTGCTGATCGTCGACGACACCGGCTTCATCAAGAAGGGCACGGCCTCGGCCGGGGTGCAGCGACAGTACTCCGGCACGGCCGGGGCTTGTA
>NZ_JBAGJZ010000130.1:0-448 GCF_037034285.1 Streptomyces tyrfis
ACTCCAGTCGCAGTTCGCTATTCCTGCTGGTCAGGAGCATGTATCTGAGTGTGCTCGGCTGACGTGTTGTCAGGTTGGGTGAGTTCGTGACCTCGGGTACGGCGGCGGTAGTGGCAGCGGCGGGCTACTCCTTGGTGTCGGCGCCGCCAGCGGGACCAGTGCAGTATGTGGTCGATGCGCCGACGGCGCGTCATTGCGGGGCGGCCAGCTGCCAGGAGCCGCCGTATTTCTGCCACGGTGAGCGGGACCAGCGCGCCGGAACCGTTTCTGCTGCCCCCTTTTGCGCTGCCGCGGCGGCCATGGCGGCGAGGAAGGCATGGGCGAGCATGGCCAGGGTGATGTGCCGGTACCAGCCCGGATACCGGCGTACCTCGTACTGGTCCAGGCCGCACTCGTTCTTTGCCGCTTGGAAGGCTTCCTCGATCGCCCACCGCGTCCCGGCGACACG
>NZ_JBAGJZ010000131.1:0-370 GCF_037034285.1 Streptomyces tyrfis
TATCGGAGTCCGTCACGCCCGTCACACCACCCGTCACGCCTGTGACGGAGGGTGTGACGCCGGACGAGTCCGACGACGTGACCGGGGCGGGCACGGGCAGTGTCGCGGTGCTGGAGGAGATCGCGGCCGTGGCAGGCGTGCCCACGCCCGTGCCCGGTGAGGGGCTGACAAACGATCAGCTCGACGTGGTGCTGCGGCACTTGCGGTACTCCGATGACCCGCCTCTGTCCTACCGCCAGGCCGTCACGGCCTTCCGTGACGCCGGCTACGTCGGCGGGGAACAGCGCGTCCGCAAGGCGTGGATGCACCTGATGTCCCGCGAAGAGGCCGACACCGACGAGGGTGCGGCCGAGACCAGTGAGAGCGAGAA
>NZ_JBAGJZ010000132.1:0-370 GCF_037034285.1 Streptomyces tyrfis
GATCGGAGTCCGTCACGCCCGTCACACCACCCGTCACGCCTGTGACGGAGGGTGTGACGCCGGACGAGTCTGACGACGTGACCGGGGCGGGCACGGGCAGTGTCGCGGTGCTGGAGGAGATCGCGGCCGTGGCGGGCGTGCCTACGCCCGTGCCCGGTGAGGGACTGACGAACGATCAGCTCGACGTGGTGCTGCGGCACTTGCGGTACTCCGATGACCCGCCTCTGTCCTACCGCCAGGCTGTCGCGGCGTTCCGTGACGCCGGCTACGTCGGCGGGGAACAGCGCGTCCGCAAGGCGTGGGTGCAGTTGATGTCCCGCGAAGAGGCCGACACGACGGAGGGTGCGGCCGGGGCCAGCGAGAGCGAGAC
>NZ_JBAGJZ010000133.1:0-359 GCF_037034285.1 Streptomyces tyrfis
TGGGCACGACGAGCAAGTCCCTGGCCCCGGGGCTGCGGCTGGGGTGGGCGGTGCTGCCGGAGAACCTGGTCGCGGAGGTGGTCGGGGCGAAGGGGATCAGCGACTGGTCGTCGAGCGCGCTGGAACAGCTGACGCTCGCGGAGTTCATCGAGTCGGGCGCGTACGACCGCCATGTGCGCTCGATGCGGCTGCGCTACCGGCGCCGCCGCGACCAGCTCGTCGCGGCCCTGGCGGAACGGGCCCCCGGAACACGGGTCAGCGGCATGGCCGCCGGCCTGCACGCCGTGCTCGAACTCCCCAAGGGCGGCGAGGCGTCCGCGATGCGCGCGGCGGCGTGGCAGGGGCTGGCGCTGGAGGGG
>NZ_JBAGJZ010000134.1:0-352 GCF_037034285.1 Streptomyces tyrfis
GGGGAGGGGGTGGCCGGTGCGTTCGGCGGCTCCGGTGGCGACGGCCTGGGCGATGGGGTGTTCGGAGGAGTGTTCGAGGGCGCCGGCGAGGCGGAGGACTTCGGCCTCGGTGGTGTTGTCGGTGGTGTGGACGTCGAGGAGGGTCATGCGGCCGGTGGTGACGGTGCCGGTCTTGTCGAGGACGACGGTGTCGACGCGGCGGGTGGTCTCCAGGACTTCGGGGCCCTTGATGAGGATGCCGAGCTGGGCGCCGCGTCCGGTGCCGACCATGAGGGCGGTGGGGGTGGCCAGGCCGAGGGCGCAGGGGCAGGCGATGATGAGGACGGCGACGGCCGCGGTGAAGGCGGCGGTG
>NZ_JBAGJZ010000135.1:0-329 GCF_037034285.1 Streptomyces tyrfis
GCGGGCTTGTCGCCCGGCTGGACCTTGACCGTGGAGCTGGCCTCGGGGGAGGTGATCTCCTTGTCACCGGACTTTCCGGAGGCTGTGGCCTTGTTGACGACCTTTCCGTTCGCCTCGTCCTTGGCGGTGATGGTGTGGGCCGGGGCGGTGCAGTCCATCACCGCGCCGGGCGCCAGGCTGGTGGCCGGGCAGGTCACCTGGCCCGCGGTGGGGTCGGACACCTTGATGTCGGTGACGGTGCGGGTGCCCTTGTTGGACACCTTCAGCGTCCACTCGATGAGGTCCCCGGCATCGGTCCTGCCGTTCTTGTTCAGGTCGACCGGCTTCGC
>NZ_JBAGJZ010000136.1:0-327 GCF_037034285.1 Streptomyces tyrfis
TGTGCTGGGACTTCGGCACGGCCAGAACGTAGCCGACCCCGACCTCTTCGAGCATGCGGCGCAGCCTCTGGTCCTGGCCGTAGGCGGAGTCGGCGGTTACCCAGGCGACAGGCAGCGGGGAGCCCAGGGCTCGTCTGATCATGTCCTTCGCGAGATCGCCCTTGGTTGCGAAGGCACGCTCCCCGGGAATCCTTGCCTCTGCGCAGCGGTCCGTATCCGAGGTCCAGGACTTCGGCAGGTACAACTCCCGGTCCACCAGTGCGCGGCCTTTGTGTGAGGCGTAGGCGGCGAAGACACCTATCTGGCAGTTCTCGGTTCGCCCGGGGG
>NZ_JBAGJZ010000137.1:0-314 GCF_037034285.1 Streptomyces tyrfis
CCCACCGCCGGCGGGCCGGCCGTCGTCCCGGCGGTAGCCGCCACGGTCGTTGTCGCGTCGCGGGTTGTCACGGCGCGGTCCGCCGAAGCGGTCGTCACGACGGCTCCCGAAGCCGCCCCGCTCGCCACCGTCCCGGCGACGCGGCTCGCGCTCCGAACGATCGTCGGGAGAGTTGGTGGACATGGGTGTGACTCCGTTCATCGGGTGTTACAACACATTCTCGCGCAGCCGGGGATACGACGCGCTACGGCAGAAAACAAAAGGACCCTTGGTCCCAGCGTGAACGCTGGGACCAAGGGTCCTTGAAAGATTGC
>NZ_JBAGJZ010000138.1:0-310 GCF_037034285.1 Streptomyces tyrfis
GTTTCGCTCGCCACTACTCCCGGAATCACGGTTGTTTTCTCTTCCTGAGGGTACTGAGATGTTTCACTTCCCCTCGTTCCCTCCACACTGCCTATGTGTTCAGCAGCGGGTGACAGCCCATGACGACTGCCGGGTTTCCCCATTCGGACACCCCCGGATCAAAGCTCGGTTGACAGCTCCCCGGGGCCTATCGCGGCCTCCCACGTCCTTCATCGGTTCCTGGTGCCAAGGCATCCACCGTGCGCCCTTAAAAACTTGGCCACAGATGCTCGCGTTCACTGTGCAGTTCTCAAACAACGACCAGCCACCC
>NZ_JBAGJZ010000139.1:0-306 GCF_037034285.1 Streptomyces tyrfis
AGTCTGTTCATGGTGTTCCAGGCGGCGTTGGCGGCGTTGCTGACCCGGATGGGCGCCGGATGCGACATTCCCATCGGTGCTCCGACCGCCGGTCGTACGGACGAAGCGCTCGACGATCTGGTGGGGTTCTTCGTCAACACGCTTGTCCTGCGCACCGACACCTCCGGAAACCCGACCTTCGAAGAGCTCCTCTCGCGGGTCCGGGACACCGACCTCGAAGCCTTCAGCCACCAGGACGTTCCCTTCGACCGCCTCGTCGAAGAACTCAACCCCCACCGCACACTCTCCCGCCACGCCCTCTTCCAG
>NZ_JBAGJZ010000140.1:0-287 GCF_037034285.1 Streptomyces tyrfis
TCGAAGGAGACCTCGATCTGCGGGACGCCGCGCGGGGCCGGCGGGAGGCCGGTCAGCTCGAACATGCCGAGCTTCTTGTTGTACGCGGCGATCTCGCGCTCGCCCTGGTAGACCTGGATCTGCACGGACGGCTGGTTGTCCTCGGCCGTCGTGAAGATCTCCGAGCGCTTGGTCGGGATCGTGGTGTTGCGCTCGATCAGCTTGGTCATGATGCCGCCCTTGGTCTCGATGCCGAGGGACAGCGGGGTGACGTCGAGCAGCAGGACGTCCTTGACCTCGCCCTTGAG
>NZ_JBAGJZ010000141.1:0-277 GCF_037034285.1 Streptomyces tyrfis
GACCCGGAGGCCCGGGAGAACCGCGAGCGGATCATCCTGACCGGTGACGTCCCGTCCCCGGCGAACCCGCCGTCCGGCTGCCGTTTCCGCACCCGGTGCTGGAAGGCGCAGGACAAGTGCGCCACGGAGACGCCGCTGCTGGCGGTGCCCGAGCGTTTCAAGACCTCGGACACGCCGGCCGCGCACGAGTCGGCCTGCCACTTCGCCGAGGAGAAGGACATCGTCGGCGCGGCTTCGTAACCGGACCGCGCGGAACACGCGCCCCGGCCGACACGGA
>NZ_JBAGJZ010000142.1:0-259 GCF_037034285.1 Streptomyces tyrfis
GTGTCGGGGTCGTAGTACTGCACGTAGTACCCGGCCCGGAGATAGAGGACCAGCTGGGGCATGCCGGTGCTGCTGTCGCCGGGGTAGGCGGCCGATCCCTCGCGCATCGCGTTGGCGACGGTGACCATCTGCGCCTCGCGGAAGGCCAGCTTGCCGTCGTTGCCCTTGACGCGGAACAGCGTGTTGACGCAGTCGGTCGTCGATGACTTGATCTGCTGGACCAGGTCGCTTCCGGTGCGGCTGGTGAAGTCGCTGACAT
>NZ_JBAGJZ010000143.1:0-259 GCF_037034285.1 Streptomyces tyrfis
GTCCGCTTCTTCTACTTCTCCACCGCCGCGATCGGGGCGGCCACGGGCGTGCTGTGGCCGGACGTCGTCGCTTTCATGACAGGAGTCCGCTGATGAACACCGCTATGACCATCGGTGGTGCCGCCGTCTCCGCCGCGATCCTGATCGTCAACGCCCGCAGCTGGTGGAAGGGCAACCGTGAGCTGAAAGCCCTCGTGCCCTACGGCGGGGGCCTGGTCACGGGCTCGTCCTGGACGCTGTGCATCGGCGGGGCCCTGGG
>NZ_JBAGJZ010000144.1:0-259 GCF_037034285.1 Streptomyces tyrfis
TGTAGGCGAAGGACATGCGAAAGGTCCGGCGTAGAGGGTAAGACCCCCGTAGCTGAAACATTGACGGCTCGTTTGGAAGATACCCAAGTAGCACGGGGCCCGAGAAATCCCGTGTGAATCTGGCGGGACCACCCGCTAAGCCTAAATATTCCCTGGTGACCGATAGCGGATAGTACCGTGAGGGAATGGTGAAAAGTACCGCGGGAGCGGAGTGAAATAGTACCTGAAACCGTGTGCCTACAAGCCGTGGGAGCGTCGC
>NZ_JBAGJZ010000145.1:0-245 GCF_037034285.1 Streptomyces tyrfis
GAGGTTCCGGCTCCGGCCGACCCCGCGCTCACGGTGACGAAGACGGCGAAGACCGAGAAGCCCGGCGAGCTGGTGGTGGGCGAGAAGGTCGAATACGCGTTCCTCCTGAAGAACACCGGCAACGTCACGCTGAAGGACGTGAAGGTGAACGAGGGCCAGTTCACCGGGTCCGGGAAGCTGTCGGATGTGGTCTGCCCCGAGGGGGCTGGTTCGCTGGCTCCGGGCGCGAGTGTGACGTGCACGGC
>NZ_JBAGJZ010000146.1:0-230 GCF_037034285.1 Streptomyces tyrfis
GTGACGGTCAGCTTGGCCTCCGGATCCTTACGCGCCAGCCGCCGCGCGGCCTTGGCCAGGATGTTCACGTACACCGGCGCGTCGAAGTCCACGTAGAACGGACGCGGCTCCGTCGGCGACACCACGAACACATACCGCGGCAGACCCCGCCCGCTCCGCCAGTTCCGCGCCCGCACATACCGCCGGGCCTCGTTCTTCTCCTCCGCGAACCCCAGATCCCCACCCGTGAA
>NZ_JBAGJZ010000147.1:0-211 GCF_037034285.1 Streptomyces tyrfis
GTCCTCGCCGACATCGCCCACCGAGTCCACACAGGCCAACCCGTCGACATCACCACCGGACACGCCAACGTCGTATGGCAGGGCTACGCCAACGAAGTCGCCCTGCGCTCCCTCCTCCACGCCACCGACAACGAACCATTCACCCTCAACCTCACCGGCCCCGAAACCGCCTCAGTGCGCCGCCTCGCCCACTGGTTCGGCAAGGAACTCG
>NZ_JBAGJZ010000148.1:0-208 GCF_037034285.1 Streptomyces tyrfis
CCGCCAACCAATCATCACCGGCCAGGAAGCACCCACCGCACTCCTCTCCGACGCAAGCCACTGCCACGCCCTCTTCGGCTACCCGGACACCCCCCTGCGCACCCTCGTCGAATGGCAGGCCGACTGGCTGCGCCGCGGACTGCCACTGTCCGGCAAGCCCACCAAGTTCCAGGTCCGCGACGGAAGGTTCTGACCCACCCCATGTCCC
>NZ_JBAGJZ010000149.1:0-200 GCF_037034285.1 Streptomyces tyrfis
TCACGCTCAAGGACGTGAAGGTGAACGAGGGCCAGTTCACCGGGTCCGGGAAGCTGTCCGATGTCGTCTGCCCCGAGGGGGCCGGTTCGCTGGCTCCGGGCGCGAGCGTGACGTGCACGGCCTCCTACGAGGTGACGCAGGCGGACGTGGACGCGGGGTCGATCGAGAACTCCGCGACGGCGACGGGCACCCCGCCCGGG